>NZ_JBWKER010000044.1:15564-75056 GCF_056435345.1 Kitasatospora sp. NPDC043950 | reverse complement strand
AGGGGGTTTCTGGGCCGCGGTGTGTTTCTTCCGCCACGGGGGGGTTCTCCCGCACGAAACCCGTGGGGAGAAGGCGGGCCTTTTCCCCCCCCCCCCCCCCTCCCCCCCCCCCCCCCAGGGCCTGCTCGGGATGGCCGTCCCCGAGGAGTACGGCGGCGGGGGCGCCCCGGACTTCCGCTACGCCGCCGTGCTGGCCGAGGAGTTCGCCCGGGCCGGCGCCTCCGGGCTGGCCGTCGGCCTGCACAACGACATCATCGGCCCCTACCTCACCTCGCTCGCCACCGAGGAGCAGAAGCGCCGCTGGCTGCCCGGCTTCTGCAGCGGCGAGCTGATCACCGCGATCGCGATGACCGAGCCCGGCACCGGCTCCGACCTCCAGGGCATCCGCACCCAGGCCGTCGACCGGGGCGACCACTACCTGCTCAACGGCGCCAAGACCTTCATCTCCAACGGCATCCTCGCCGACCTGGTGGTCGTGGTCGCCCGCACCACCCCCGAGGGCGGCGCGCACGGGCTGAGCCTGCTGGTGGTCGAGCGCGGCACGCCCGGCTTCGAGCGCGGCCGCAACCTGGACAAGATCGGCCAGAAGGCCCAGGACACCGCCGAGTTGTTCTTCGAGGACGTCCGGGTGCCGAAGGCGAACCTGCTCGGCGAGCTCAACGGCGGCTTCGTCCACCTGATGCAGAACCTCGCCCAGGAGCGGCTGACCATCGCGGCCGCGGCGATCGCCGGCGCCGAGTACCTGGTCGAGATCACCACCGACTACGTCAAGCAGCGCGAGGCCTTCGGCCGCCCGCTGGCCAAGCTCCAGCACGTGCGTTTCGAGATCGCCGAACTCGCCACCGAGTGCGCCGTCACCCGGGCCTTCGTCGACCGCTGCATCACCGAGCACAACCGCTACGCGCTCACCCCGGTGGACGCCTCGATGGCCAAGTGGTGGGCCACCGAACTGCAGAAGCGCACCGCCGACCGCTGCCTCCAGCTGCACGGCGGGTACGGGTACATGAGCGAGTTCCCGGTCGCCCGGGCGTTCACCGACGGCCGGATCCAGACCATCTACGGCGGCACCACCGAGATCATGAAGGAGATCGTCGGCCGGTCCGTCCTCGGCTGAGACCTCCCGCGAAACCCCCTGCCCCGAAAGGCGTTTGACCGTGACCACCGAAGCGTACGTCTACGACGCGATCCGCACCCCGCGCGGCCGGGGCAAGGCCACCGGCTCGCTGCACGGCACCAAGCCGATCGACCTCGTCGTCGGCCTGATCCACGAACTGCGCAACCGGCACCCGGAGTTGGACCCGGCGGCGATCGACGACATCGTGCTCGGCGTGGTCAGCCCGGTCGGTGACCAGGGCTCCGACATCGCCCGGATCGCGGCCATCGCGGCCGGCCTGCCCGACACGGTGGCCGGCGTCCAGGAGAACCGCTTCTGCGCCTCCGGCCTGGAGGCCGTCAACCTGGCCGCCGCCAAGGTCCGTTCGGGCTGGGAGGACCTCATCCTGGCCGGCGGCGTCGAGTCGATGTCCCGGGTCAAGATGGCCTCCGACGGTGGCGCCTGGTTCGCGGACCCGATGACCGCGTACGAGACCAACTTCGTCCCGCAGGGCATCGGCGCCGACCTGATCGCCACCATCGAGGGATTCTCCCGCGCCGACGTGGACGCCTTCGCCGCCGAATCCCAGGCCCGCGCCGCCAAGGCGCAGGCGGACGGCCTGTTCGACCGCTCGGTGGTCCCGGTCCGCGACCGCAACGGCCTGGTCGTGCTGGAGCGCGACGAGTTCATCCGTCCCGGCACCACCGTCGAGACCCTGGCCGGCCTCAAGCCCTCCTTCGCCGGCATCGGCGAGGCCGGCGGCTTCGACGCCGTCGCCCTGCAGAAGTACCACTGGGTCGAGGCCATCGACCACGTCCACCACGCCGGCAACTCCTCCGGCATCGTCGACGGCGCCGCGCTCGTCGCCATCGGCAGCCGGGAGATCGGCGAGCGGTACGGGCTGCGCCCGCGCGCCCGGATCGTCTCCGCCGCCGTCTCCGGCTCCGAGCCCACCATCATGCTCACCGGCCCCGCCCCGGCCACCCGCAAGGCGCTCGCCAAGGCCGGGCTCACCGCCGCCGACATCGACCTGGTCGAGATCAACGAGGCCTTCGCGGCGGTCGCCCTGCGCTTCATCCGCGAACTGGGCTTCCGGTCCGAGCAGGTCAACGTCAACGGCGGCGCGATCGCCCTCGGCCACCCGCTCGGCGCCACCGGCGCGATGCTGCTCGGCACCGTGATCGACGAGTTGGAGCGGCGCGACCTGCGCTACGGCCTGATCACCCTCTGCGTGGGCGGCGGCATGGGCGTCGCCACCATCGTCGAGCGCATCTGACCCACTGTCCCTCGGATCCCCTCGGAGACCCTGAACTCATGAGCGACACCACCACCATCCGCTGGGAGCAGGACCAGGACGGCGTGGTCACCCTCGTCCTCGACGACCCGACCCAGTCCGTCAACACCATGAACGAGGCCTTCACCGCCGACCTCGATGCCGTCGTCGACCGGCTGGCCGGCCTCGCCGCCGCCGACGGGCTGCGCGGCGTCGTCGTCACCTCCGGGAAGAAGACCTTCTTCGCCGGGGGAGACCTCCGGCTGCTCTCCGCCGCCCGCCCCGAGGACGCCGCCGCCGTCTTCGAGAAGTCCCAGCGGATCAAGCGCGCGCTGCGCAGGCTGGAGACCCTCGGCAAGCCGGTCGTCGCCGCCGTCAACGGCAGCGCGCTCGGCGGCGGCCTGGAGATCGCCCTCGCCTGCCACCACCGGATCGCCCTGGACAACCCCGCCAGCCGGCTCGGCCTGCCCGAGGTCACGCTCGGCCTGCTGCCGGGCGGCGGCGGAGTGGTCCGCACGGTACGGCTGTTCGGCATCACCGACGCCCTGCTGAAGTTCCTCCTGGAGGGCCGCCAGTACCGCCCGGCGCAGGCCCTGGAACACGGGCTGGTCCACGAACTCGTGGCCACCCCGGAGGAGTTGACCGCCCGGGCGCGGGCCTGGATCGAGGCCAACCCGACCGCCGTCCAGCCCTGGGACGTCAAGGGCCACAAGATCCCCGGCGGCACCCCGGCGAACCCGGCGTTCGCCGCCAACCTGCCCGCCTTCCCGGCCAACCTGCGCAAGCAGCTGAACGGCGCGCCCTACCCGGCCCCGCGCAACATCCTGGCCGCCGCCGTGGAGAGCGCCCAGGTCGACATCGACACCGCGATGGCGATCGAGGCCCGCTACTTCACCGAGCTCGCCTGCGGACAGACCAGCAAGAACATGATCCAGGCGCTGTTCTTCGACCTCCAGGCGGTCAACTCCGGCGCCGGCCGCCCCCAGGGCGTCGAGAAACGACTCGTCCGCAAGGTCGCCGTGCTCGGCGCCGGGATGATGGGCGCGGGCATCGCCTACACCTGCGCCAAGGCCGGCATCGAGGTCGTGCTCAAGGACGTGAGCATGGCCGCCGCCGAACGCGGCAAGGCCTACTCCGCCGGGCTGCTGGACAAGGCGATCGCCCGCGGCCGCTCCACCGAGGCCAAGCGGGACGCGCTGCTCGCCCGGATCACCCCCACCGCCGAGGCCGCGGACCTGGCCGGCTGCGACGCGGTGATCGAGGCCGTCTTCGAGAACACCGAGCTCAAGCACAAGGTGTTCCAGGAGGTCGAGGGCGTCCTCGCCCCCGACGCGCTGCTCTGCTCCAACACCTCCACCCTGCCGATCGGGCTGCTCGCCGAAGGCGTCGAGCGCACCGCGGACTTCATCGGGCTGCACTTCTTCTCCCCGGTCGACAAGATGCGCCTGGTCGAGATCATCCGCGGCCCGCAGACCGGCGACGAGGCCCTCGCCCGCGCCTTCGACCTGGTCCGGCAGATCGACCGGACCCCGATCGTGGTCAACGACTCGCGCGGCTTCTTCACCTCACGGGTCATCGGCCAGTTCCTCAACGAGGGCGTCGCCATGGTCGGCGAGGGCGTCCCCCCGGCCAGCATCGAGCAGGCCGCCGCCCAGGCCGGCTACCCGGCCAAGGTGCTCTCGCTGATGGACGAGCTCACCCTCACCCTGCCGCGCAAGATCCGCGACGAGTACCGGCGCGCGGTCGAGGCCGCCGGCGGCGGCTGGACGCCCCACCCGGCCGACGCGGTGGTCGACCGGATGGTCGACGAGTTCGGCCGCCCCGGGCGCAGCGGCGGCGCCGGCTTCTACGAGTACGGTGAGGACGGCAAGCGCGGGCGGCTCTGGCCGGGGCTGCGCGAGCACTTCGGCGAGCCGGCCGCGGACGTCCCCTTCGAGGACCTCCTCTTCGAGGACCTCAAGGAGCGGATGCTGTTCAGCGAGGCGCTGGACTCGGTGCGCTGCCTGGAGGAGGGCGTGCTGACCTCGGTCGCCGACGCCAACGTGGGCTCCATCCTGGGCATCGGCTTCCCGGCCTGGACGGGCGGCGTGTTCCAGTACATCAACGGGTACGAGGGCGGCCCGGTCGGCTTCGCGGCCCGGGCCCGCGAACTCGCCGCCGCCTACGGCGAACGGTTCGCGCCGCCGGCGCTGCTGGAGCGGATCGCGGCGGAGGGGCGTACCTTCACCGACTGACCGTCAGGCCTGAGCGGGTGGGGCCGGGTGCCGGACGGCCCCACCCGGCTCCTCCTGCGGTTGCCCGCCCAGGTCCTTGCTCAGCTTCCCGCTCAGCTCCTCGCCGAGTTCCTTGCTCAGCTTCCCGCTCAGCTCCCCGCCGAGTCCTCCCGCAGTTCCTCGCCGAGTTCCTCCCGCAGCGAGCGCTGGAACGCCGTGACCAGTGCCTGCGCCACCATCGGCTGGATGTGGTCCGTCAGCGCCCTCATCCGGGCGAGCTCGTCCGGCGCCGGCTCGCTCTCCCGGTAAGGCCGCCACACCGTCTCCCGGAACAGCCGCTGCAACTCCCGGGCCGTCGCCCGGCTGTGCTCCAGCACCACCGCCCGCGCGGCCAGCAGCGTCTCCAGCGGGATCGGCACGTCCAGGATCCGCACCCCCAGCGGCAGCAGGCCCGGATCCACCCGGAACAGCTCCGGATCGGCCGTCCGCTCCAACGCCCCCATCGCGACCAGGCGTTGCACCTGTTCCTCCGACAGCCCCCGCCCGGCCCGCCGCTCCAACTGCGCCCGGCCCAGTTCCTCCGCCGCCTCGGGCGTCCAGGACGCCACCAGCGCCCGGTGGATCGCCAGGTCCAGCGGCGTGCTGTCCTCCGGCAGCCGGGACAGGTACCGCTCGATCGCGGCCAACGTCAGCCCCTGGCGCTGCAACTCCTCGATCAGCTCCAGCCGGTCCAGGTGCGCCGCCCCGTACAGCCCGACCCGGCGCGGCCCCAACTCCGGTGGTGGCAGCAGGCCCTTCGTCCCGTAGAACCGCACCGTCCGGACCGTCACCCCGGCCCGCGCCGCCAGTTCGTCGACCGTCAGCCGCACACCGCCCCCGTCTCCCACGGCCCCGCGCTCCCCCATCTGCCGCCTCCTGCACTGGCACACTTCCACTGTGACAGCAGCAGTGTGACAGTGCCCGTCCCCCTGGTCCACCGGCTGTTCCACCGGCTGGTCCACCGGCGACGGCGGCCCGTCGCGCACGTGAGTCCGCCCCCGCCGCTGGGGAGCGGCGGGGGCGGACTCGGGGTGCCGGTGACTCTGGCGGCGCCGCTTCTGGCCGGAGCCTGCTCTGACCGGCGCTGCTCCTGCGCTGCGGCGCGACTGGTCCCGGCCTCCGCGGCGTGGGGCTACCGGGAGGCGGCGTCGGCCAGGTCGGCGTGGTGGCGGCGGGTGACCTCGGGATGGGCCCTCGTGTAGCCCTTCCACTCGTTGAGGCCGAACTCGGCGAACAGCGGGTTGTCCGGATCCTCGGTGGCGCCGGGGGCGTGCCGGGCGAACGGGAAGTCCAGCGGCTCGATGTGGGCGTCGAGACGGGGGTTGTAGAAGAACGGGACGGAGAAGCGCTCGCGGGCGCCGACCGGGCTGACCACGCGGTGGTTGGTGGCCTTGAGGTAGCCGTCGGTGGCCACCTCCAGCAGCTCGCCGAGGTTGACGACGAAGGCGCCCGGCATCGGCGGGACCTCCAGGAAGGTGCCGTCCGGGCGCTCGACCTGGAGGCCGCCGACGGTGTCCTGGAGCAGCAGCGTGATGAAGCCGTAGTCCTTGTGGGCACCGACGCCCTGGCCGGCGCCGTTCGGAGCGGTACCGGGGTAGCGGACCAGCTTGAGCCGCAGGTGGGGGTGGCCGGCGAAGGCCTCGTCGTAGAAGTCGGGGCGGGCGCCGATCGCGGTGAGGAGCTCGTGCAGCAGTCGGCGGGCGGTGCCGCTGAGGTGGTCGATCCAGCCGAGCGCGGCGGTGCGCAGCTCGGGGAGCGCAGCGGGCCACTGGTTGGGGCCCTCCAGCCACCAGTACGGGGGCTCGTCGGTGCCGGGGACGTGCGGGGGCAGCTCGGCGCCGATGTCCAGCTGGTCGCGCCAGTCCTGGCTGCCGCCGGTGCGCTCGTCGCCGGTGCGGGTGTAGCCGCGGTAGTGGGGGGAGTTGAGGTTGCTCACGGCGAGCCGGTCGGCCTCGGGGAGGGCGAAGAAGGCGCGCATCGCGTCGGCGAGCGCGGCCGTCTCCTCCGGGGTGATGCCGTGGCCGACGAGCTGGAAGAACCCGACGTCGGTGGCCGCGGCACGGAGTTCGTCGTGCAGCCGGCGGCGGTCGTCCGGGCCGCCGTCGGCGAGCGAGAGGTCGATCACCGGGAGTGAGTCGGATATGGGGGTGTACTGCTGCGACATGTGTGACATCCGCTGGTCTCGTCCCGGCCGGTCCCGGTGATCGACCGGGGGATGGCCGGAGTGGCCGCCTGGTGCGGCGGGTGCTCCGGGAGCCGGGAGGCGGAGGCGGCCGGGTGGAGGCTGCCCTTGAGGGTGGTGGCGCGAGGTTCAGCTGGAGCGTCGACAGGACATGCTTGTCACGCGGAGCAGGTCCACGTGGCGACGGCGAACAAGGATGAGCACGTCACCAGCGTAGATGACCTTGACCGGAGCGGGCGAGCCCCCTGCGGCGGAGGGCTGCCTCTCACTTGGCAGTGGCCCTTCAAGGGTGGAAAGCCTTCCTGTGTCGCCCCTCTCAGCCGTTGTTGAGGTAGGCCAGCACGGCCAGGACGCGGCGGTTGTCGTCGTCGGAGGGCTGGAGGTCGAGCCGGACGAAGATCGACGCGGTGTGCTTGGCGACGGCCCGCTCGGTGATCACCAACTGCTGGGCGATCGCCGCGTTGGAGCGCCCCTCGGCCATCAGGGCCAGCACCTGCCGCTCGCGCGGGGAGAGGGTGGAGACCGGGCCGGCCGAGGAGTTGTGGGCGAGCAGCCGGGTGATCACCTCCGGGTCCATCACGGTGCCGCCCCGGGAGACCCGCTGCACCGCGTCGATGAACTGGGCGCCGTCCAGCACCCGGTCCTTCAGCAGGTAGCCGATCCCGCCGGTGCTGCCGGCCAGCAGCTCGCGCGCGTACAACTGCTCCACGAACTGCGACAGCACCAGGACGGGCAGCCCGGGGTGTGCCTGGCGGGCGGCCAGCGCCGCCCGCAGCCCCTCGTCGGTGAAGCCGGGCGGCAGCCGGACGTCGACCACGGCGATGTCCGGCCGGTCGGCGGCCACTGCGGCGAGCAGTTCGTCGCCGGTCTCGACCGCCGCGGTGACCTCCATGCCGCTGGCCTCCAGCAGCCGAGTCAGGCCGTCCCGGAGGAGGAAGAGGTCTTCGGCGATGACAACGCGCACGGGATCTCCAGGTTCACAATGGTCGGGCCACCGGATGGGCTGCTGATCGCGAGCACCCCGTCGAAGGCGGCCAGTCGGCGTTCGGTTCCGCTGAGGCCGGTCCCCCGGGACGGGTTGGCGCCACCGCGCCCGTCATCGGTGACCGATATCCGCAGCAGCCCGCCACTGTGCCCTATCTCGATCCACACGTGCGAGGCGCCGGCGTGTTTCACCACGTTGGCCAGCAGCTCGCTCACCGCGAAGTAGACGGCGGACTCCACCGGAGCGGGCGCCCGGCCGGGCAACCCGCCGGTGAAGGTGACCGGCAGCGGGAGGTCCAGCGCGGTCGCCTCGACCGCGTCGGCCAGGCCTCGGTCGGCGAGCACCGGCGGATGGATGCCCCGGACCAGGTCGCGCAGCTCGCTCAGGGCCTTGACCGAGGACATCCGGGCCTCGACCAGCAGGGGTTGCAGGGCCTTCGGGTCGTCCTTCACCTGCTCGGCCACGGTCAGCAGCATGCCCAGGGCGACCAGCCGGGCCTGCGCCCCGTCGTGCAGGTCCCGCTCGATCCGGCGCAGCTCGGCCGCCCCGGCGTCGATGGTGTCCGCCCTGGTCCGGGCCAGATGACTGACCTGGCGGGCGAGTTCGCTCCGTCGGGACGGGCCGAGCAGAGCGCGGGCGGCCCGCTCGTGCACCCGCAGGACCGGCGGCGCGGCCCACAGGGCGGCCAGCGGGGAGATGTAGAGCCCCATCAGGTAGAGGGGCCCCAGCGGGAGGAACGGCCCGTTCCGGCCGAGCACCTGGAGGGCGATCGGGGTCAGCACGACGATCACGGCGGTGATCGGGATGGCGCAGCCGGAGACGAGCACCCAGAGGAGGTCCCGCCACGTCGCCGGATCGGCCAGCCAGCCGCCGGCGCGCAGTCGCTGCCACGGCCCGGCGTCGACGCGGTGGTACGGCACCGGGATCGGCCGGCCGCTCCACCGGCCGACGATCCGCCGGTTCTCCGTCGCGATCCAGCGCGTGCCGAGCAGGCCGAGCACCAGCATCGCCGGCCCCAGGCAGAGGGATCCGGACCGGCCGCCGGGCGGGGCGCCGCCGTAGAGGTCGGTGGCCATCAGCGCGAGCGAGCCCGGCGCGAACAGGACGGCCCCGGCCGCCCGGCCGCCGCCCCCGGTGGCCCAGCAGAGCGCCCAGAGGGCGACCGGCGCCAGCGGCACCAGCAGGATCAGCGGCCCGCCCGGACCGTGGGCGAACGGCTCGGTGTCGTCGGGGCCGAGCAGGGCGGCGGCCAGCAGGACCGGCCCGGCCAGCAGCGCCATCAGCCCCGTGACGGCCAACGTGACCATGTAGAGCGCCCGCACGCCGGCCACGACGGCCCCCTCCAGCTGCGCGACGGCCCTGGACACTGCGCTCGTCCTCATCCCGCGCCTCCCCTCCGGTCGGTGGCCCCGCGGCCCCGGTTGATCATCCGGCGTCAGTCTGCCGCGCCGTGACGTGCGGCGCTCTAGGTCTGCGCCCCCAATCCGGGGTGTACCTGGATACACCCCCGAGAGGCCGTCCAGACGGCTGTCCGCGCCCCGCCCCGGATTCGTAGCGTCATGTCCCGTCAGCCGGCCCGGACTTCCGGCGCCGGACCTCGAATCGTGGAGGGCCCGTGAACGCGCCGATCATCCGGATCCGCGGCGTCAGCAAGACGTACGACCGATCCGACGCCGCCCACCCCGCGCTGGCCGGGCTCGACCTGGAGGTCCGGGCCGGCGAGGCGCTGGCCGTGCTCGGCCGCTCGGGCAGCGGCAAGTCCACCCTGCTGAACCTGGTCGCCGGCCTCGACCGCCCGAGCGAGGGCGCCGTCGAGGTGGACGGTGTGGCCGTCCACGAGCTCGGCGAGGCCGCCCTGGCCGAGTACCGGCGGAAGCGGATCGGCATGGTGTTCCAGTTCTTCAACCTGCTGGACGACCTGAACGTCGAGGACAACGTGCTGCTCCCGGCCCAGCTCGCCGGGATGCGGCGGGAGCGGGCCCGGGTCCGGGCCGGCGAGCTGCTGGAGCGGCTCGGGGTGGCCCGGCACGCCAAGGCCTTCCCCGGTCGGCTCTCCGGCGGCGAGCGCCAACGCGTCGCGGTGGCGCGGGCCTTGATGAACCGCCCGCCGCTGCTGCTCGCCGACGAGCCGACCGGGGCGCTGGACACCGCCTCGGCCGCCGACGTCCGCGACCTGCTCCGGGGGCTCAACGCGGAGGGCCAGACGATCCTGCTGGTCACCCACGACACCGCGCTCGCCGAGGCCTGCGCCGACCGGACCATCGAACTGCTCGACGGCCGGCTGGTCCGGGACACGGCGGCCGTGCCGGCCCCCGGCGGTGTGCGATGAGCGAGCGGTGCGCGATGAGCGAGTGGTGGGGGTGCCCCCGGCCGGAGGCTGGGGGAGAGCGGATCACGGGAGGGCGCGTGCGGGCGAACGCCCCCGCCGGGCGAAGGGAGGCGGGCGCATGAGCGTACTGGGCAAGGTGGTTCGCGCCGGCGTCGGCCGCAAGCGGGTGCAGACCCTGGTCATGGTGCTCACCACGATGGCGGCCGTGACGGCGTGCATCCTCGCCACGGGCCTGCTGGTCGCTTCCCAGGGCCCGTACCAGCGCACCTTCGCCGACCAGCGCGGCGCGCACCTCAACGCGCTGTACGACCCGGCCAGGGCGAGCCCCGCCCAACTCGCCGCGACCGCGCACGCCCCCGGCGTGACGGCCTCGGCCGGCCCCTACCCGGCGCTCACCGTCCAGCCGCGCGCCGGTGACGAGCTGCGGATCCCGCCGGCCGGCAGCCTGCTCCCGCCGGTGACGCTGGTCGGCCGGGCGAAGGACGGCCCGCTGGACGGTCTGCGGATCACCATGGGCCGCTGGCTCGCCGGCCCCGGCGAGGTGGTGTTCCTGGACGGCCACTCGCCGCTGGGCGTCGGCGACAGCATGCAGTTCCCCGACCTCCCCGGGCACCCGGTCCTCAAGGTCGTCGGCCTGGCCGCCTCCCCCTCCTGGAGCGCGGACGGCTGGATCGCCCCCGAACAGGTCGCCGGGCTCACCGCGCCCGGTGCGGCGCCCGCCGCCCAGTACCTCTACCGCTTCGCCCACGCCGACACCGACGCCGAGGTGGAGGCGGACCGCGCCGCGCTCGCCGCCGCGGTGCCGGGCGGCGCCCTCGCCAGGGCCACCTCGTACCGGCCGGCCCAGGCGGAGGCCAACCGGACGGCCGCGACCTTCGTCCCGTTCGTGACGGCCTTCGGGGTGCTCGGCCTGGCCATGTCGGTGCTGATCATCGGCGTCGTGGTCAGCGGCGCCGTCAGCGCCGCCACCCGGCGGATCGGCATCCTCAAATCCCTCGGCTTCACCCCGTCCCAGGTGGCGCGCGCCTACGTCGGCCAGGCACTGATCCCGGCCGGGGTCGGCACGGCGCTCGGCGTGCTCGGCGGAAACCTGTTATCCGTGCCCGTCCTCGGGATGGCGCACAAGGCCCTGCGCGGCGGCCTGCTCGGCATCCCGCTCTGGGTGGACGTCGCCGTTTCGGCGGTGGCCCTGGCGGCCGTGGCGGGCACCGCCCTGGTGCCCGCGCTGCGGGCCGGCCGGCTGCGCACGGTGGAGGCGCTCGCGGTCGGCCGGACGGCGCCGGGCGCCCGGCGGGCAGCCTCCCGCGGCGGCCCGGGTCCGGCCGGGGCGTCGGGTCCGGCCGCCAGGATCCAGCAGCTCATCGGCCGCCTACCGGTGCCGCGCGCCCTGAGCCTCGGGCTGGCGACCCCGCTCACCCGGCCGGGCCGCTCGGCGACCACGGCCGCCGCGGTGGTGCTCGGCACGGCCGGAGTCACCCTGTGCGTCGGCCTGACGCTCTCGCTCGGCTCCTTCCAGGACGGCCTCCAGGCCGGGCGCTCCGGCAAGGTCGTGCTCCAGACCCCGATCGAGAGCTCGACGAAGGCCCCCGACCACGTGGACGAGGCCGCCGCGACCAGGGCGATCACCGGCCGCCCCGGTACCCGGGCCTGGTACAGCACCGCTCCGACGCCGGTCGCCGTGGCCGGGAACACCGGGCGCACCGCGGTGATCGCCTTCACCGGGGACGCCTCCTGGGGCGGCTACCAGCTGATCTCCGGCCGGTGGTTCCAGGGCCCCGGCGAAGTGGTCGTCGCCACCGCCTTCCTGCGCGCCAACCAGGTGCGCGTCGGCGACACCGTCACCCTCACCGACCACGGGCGCAGCACCCCGGTGCGGATCAGCGGTGAGGTCCTGACCACCAGCGACCAGGTGTTCGTCGACCGGGCCGCACTGGCCCCGCTCGGCACCGCCGTCCAGGCCGACGCGGTCGCCTTCCAGATCGACCTCACCCCGGGCACGGACGCGAAGGCGTACGCGGACGGGCTCGACGACGCCGTCCGGCCGCTGGGCCTGAGCGCCGAAGCGGGCGGGCAGCAGATCAGCATCGTGATGCTGGCCATGAACACCCTCGCCGGGACGCTCACCCTGCTGCTGGCCGTGGTGGCCGGCCTGGGCGTGCTCAACACGGTGCTGCTGGACACCCGGGAGCGGGTGCACGACCTCGGGGTGCTCAAGGCGCTGGGGATGTCGCCCCGGCAGACGGTCGGCATGGTGCTCACCTCGGTCTGCGGCAGCGGGCTGACGGCCGGGCTGATCGGGGTACCGATCGGGATCCTGCTGCACCACCAGGTGATGCCGGCGATGGCCCGCGCCGCCGGGGTCGGGGTGCCGGAGGCGGACCTCACCGTGTTCCACCCCTCGGTGGTGGGGCCGCTGATACTCGGCGGCCTGGTGCTGGCGCTGCTCGGGGCCCTCCTCCCCGCCGCCTGGACGGCTCGCACCCGGACGGTCACGGCGCTGCGCACCGAGTGACGGCGGGGCGGGGCGGTAGGGAAGGCCCGCTCCGCCGGTGACTCAGACCAGCCGTGCCGCCGCGTACGCCTCCAAGGCGGCCCGCTGGTACGCGGCCAGGCCCGGGGTGATGGCCTCGTACGCGGCGCTCCACTGGGCGTTCTCCGTGCAGGAGCGCGCGATCGCGCGGAACTCCTCGACGGAGACCGTCCGGAGCGCGCTGAGCGCCCGGTACTCGGCGTCGATGTGGTTCTGCACGGGCTCGGCGTCCGCCGGGTGGCCGGCCGTCAGCAGCTCCGCCAGGCGGATCATCCGCGCCGTCCGCTCGCGCTGTCCGGCCTCGACGTCGGCCTGGCTCATCGCGGCGGTGGCGCGCCGCGCCGCCTCGGCGTGCTCGGGGAAGTCCCGCAGGCTCTCCTCGACGTCGCCGGGCTGGATGCCCTCGAACAGGTTCTCCGGTCGGTTGATGCTGGTCATGGGTGTGCCGTCCTCTCGGGAACGTTCCAGATCGGCGATCGTGCGGGAGACGGTGGCGGCCAGGGTGTCCAGCCGGTCGCGCTCGGCGAGCAGCCGGTGCTGGTGGTCCCGCAGGGCCTCCAGCTCGTCCACCTGGTCGCCCAGGATCCGGGCGATCTCGGTCAGCCCGACCCCCAGCGCCCGCAGTACGAGGATCTGTTGCAGCTGGAGCAACTGCCGTTCCTCGTAGTAGCGGTGGCCGTTGGAGCCGATCCAGGCCGGTGGCAGCAGTCCGATCTCGTCGTAGTGCCGCAGGGTCCGGGCGGTCACGCCCGACATCCGGACGACTTCCGCGATCGGCCAGACCGCTGCCATGCGCCGTCTCCCTCGTTCACGTTCGCTTGGACCAGGGCCGGTTCCTCCGGCCCTGGTCACGACGGTAGAAGCTGACGCTGCGGCAGCTTCAAGCCCCGAGACCGTCCCGGGGCTGGAACCAGTCGAGGGACTGCCCGTGCGGTCCGGTGAAGGCCACCGGCCGCTCGTCCAGGGCGAGCGCGAACAGCCCGGATCCGACGGGCGCGGGGTGGGGGAGACGTCGCTCGACGGTCGGCAGCACCGAGACGGCCTCGTTGGAGATCCAGTGCCCGGGCAGGCCGCGCATGGTCACCGCGAACTCCTCCCGCGCCTCCGGGGACAGGTAGGCGAGCACCGCGCTGTGGAACACCACCGGCGTGGCACCGGCGGGCACCTGTGCCACCAACTCCCTCACCGTCGCGTTGAGGTCGCCGCGCACCAGGTGCGGCGGCTCGGCCCGGGCGACCTGGACGGCGCCGCGCAGCCGCTCCAGCCGGTGGGCCTGCTCGGGCCAGACCAGCGACTCCAGCCAGCGCATGTCCTCCTCGTCCCGGACGTCCAGCGGGTTGAGGTCGATCCCGGCGCGCCACACCACCTCGGGCAGCCGCTCCCGCAACGACGCCGACAGCGGTACCGGCCCGCGCACCGCGCACTCCAGCGTCACCGGGCTCTCCTGGGCGCCGAACTCGATCGCCGGGCCGCCTGCTTCACCCGCTTCGCCTGCTTCGCCCACCTCAACCGTGTATCGGTACCGATACCGGTCCGGGTAGAGGCAGAGCCCCGCCGAGGCCCCCACCTCGATCAGCGCGAGGGGCTGCGGCAGCGCCGCCAGCAGCGGCAGCAGGGTGGCGCACCGGCCGGCCTCGTTGGTCTGCGTCCGCCGTCGCAGCATCGTCGCCGCAACCTCGTCCCAGTGCGCCGACACCCAGGTGCGGAAGGCCGGATAGCCGGCCGTCACCGGTCCGCCGAGGTGGCGGACCGAGCCGAACAGCAGGTTCGGCTGCCGCTTCGCGGCCGGCAGCCCGTCCAGCAGGGCGCACAACTCATCGTCCCCGGCGGCGCGTTCGGCGAGGCCCTGGTAGCTCGCCGAGTTGCCGCGCGCCTCCCGCTCCGCGAAGGCCCGGTAGAGGTCCCCGATAGCACTGTCCACGTTCCGTACTTCCTTTCTCTTCGACTCTCTTCAGCTCTCTTCAGCTCTCTTCAACGAATTGGCACAGCCTTGTCCGTGCCTTTCCGGTCGGGCCGGTGGTCCTACGGCTGCGCCGCCGCCCGCAGCGCGGACACCAGCGCGCCGAGCGCCGGCTGTCCCCAGGCGCCCTCGCGCACTGCGGCGTGCAGCGCACGGACCGGCTCCGGGCCGCGGAGCCGGCGCACGGTGACGCCCGGGTGGCGCTGGGCGAGCCCGAGGGCGGGGACCAGGGCGACGCCCAGTCCGGCCGCGACGAAGCCCTGCGCCGTCGCGTAGTCGGCGCTGTCCACCGCGACGGACGGCCCGAACCCGGCCGCGTCGCAGGCCCCCCGGACGACCTCCCGGCACGGGCCGGGCGGCTCGGCCCCCACCCAGGGCTCGTCCGCGAGCTCGGCGAGGTCCAGGACGCGTTTCGCGGCGAGCCGGTGGCCCTTGGGCAGCACCGCCCGGTACGGGTCGTCGCGCAGGTGGACCAGCCGCAGGCCCGGGTGCGCGGCGCCGTCGGACCGGACCACCACCGCGAGGTCGGCCCGGCCGTCCAGCACCTCGGTGAGCGGGTCCTCCGGGTCGGTCATGCCGAGGTCGAGTCGTACGCCCGGGTGCGTCCGGCGGAACGCGGCCACCGCCGGGGCCACCAACGCGGCGCCGGCCGTGGCGAAGTAGCGCACGGTGAGGCTGCCGCTGCGCCCGGCCCGCAGGTCGGCCAGCGCCGCGCCGGCCTCCGCGACCTGCCGCTCGATGACGGCGGCGTGCCCGGCGAGCAGCAGTCCGGCGGCGGTCGGCCGCACGCCGCGCCCGACGCGTTCCAGCAGGGCCGTCCCGGTCTCCCGCTCCAGCGCCGCCACCTGCTGGCTGACGGCGGACGGGGTGTAGCCGAGCGCGCCGGCCGCCGCGCTCACCGAGCCGTGGTCGACCACGGCCCGCAGGACCTGCATCCGTCGGACGTCGAGCACCTCATTCATGTAGCTCAGCTTAAAGGTGGTGAAGAACATTTCGCTTGTGCTACCGGATCCCGTCGCGGGACCGTCGTCGAACGCCCCGACACCCCCTGACACCCGCCCCCTGACACCCGCCCCCCGACACGCGCCCCCCGACACCCGACATCGACACACCCGACACCGTCACCTCGACAGAAGGAGCACCGCCCGTGCTGCGGATGGCCGTTCTCGCCCTGTTCTGGGGTTCGGGCTTCCTCTGGATCCGGCTCGCGCTCCAGCACGGGCTCACCCCCGTGCAGATCACCGTGCTCCGCTCGGTCCTCGGCGCCGCCGTCCTGCTGCTGCTCGCCCGTTCCGCCCGGCAGCGCCTGCCGCGCGGTGCCGCCGTCTGGCGCCGGCTCACGCTGGCGGCGCTGCTCTGCAACGCGCTGCCGTTCCTCCTGACCGCGTACGGCGAGCGCGGCGTCGGTTCCGGCCTGGCCGGGGTGCTGCACGCGACCACCCCGCTCTGGTCCCTGCTGGTCGGCCTCGCCCTCGGCACCGAACGCGCCCGCGGCCCGCTGCGGTCGGGTGGTCTGGTGCTCGGCTTCGCGGGCGTGCTGCTGATCTTCTCCCCGTGGCGGGACGGCGGTGGCCTCCCCGCCCTGCCCGCACTCGCCCTGCTCGGTGCGGCGGCCAGCTACGCCATCGCCTTCGCCTACATGGCCCGTGCCCTCACCGGCACGGGAGCGGCCCCGTTGGCCCTCTCCGCCGCCCAGCTCACCGCCGCGGCCGGGCTGAGCACGCTCGCGCTGCCGGTCGGCGGCTCGCTCGACCCGGTCGCGGGCGCCGATCCGCTCGGACTCGTCGCCGTCGCCGTCCTCGGCGTCGCCTGCACCGGGCTCACGTTCCACCTCAACTACCGCCTCATCGCCACGGAGGGCCCCACCAGTGCGGCCACCGTCGGCTATCTGCTGCCGGTGGTCTCCACCGCGCTCGGCGCGCTCGTCCTCGGCGAGGAGCTGACGATCCGGACCGTTGCCGGAATGATCGTCGTACTCGCCGGTGTTTTCCTGACGAAACATCACAGGGCCCAGGCCCCCGCCCTCATGCCGACCCCCACCGCTTCACGCGACTGAACGGACCATGCACCCCCACTCCCTCTGGCGAACCGCCGACTTCCGCACCCTCTTCACCGCGACCGCCCTCGCTCAACTCGGCACCAACGTCGGCTACGTCGCCGTCCCGCTGATCGCCGTCGAGGCGCTCGACGCGGGCCCGGGGCAGGTCGGCGTCCTCGCCACCCTGAGCACCCTCGCCTTCCTGCTCATCGGCCTGCCCGCCGGCGCCTGGGTGGACCGGATGCGCCACCGCCGCGTGCTGATCGTCGCCGACCTGGTGAAGGCCGCGCTGTACGCCTCCATCCCGCTCGCCTGGTGGCTGGGCGGGCTCACCCTCTGGCAGCTGTACACGGTCGCGCTGCTCACCGGCTGCGCGACGGTCTTCTTCGACGTCGGCTCGCAGAGCGTGCTGCCCCGGTTGGTCGGTCGCGGGCACCTGGTGCAGGCGAACGCCGCCGTCGTCGGCCTGATGGCGGTCGGCAACGTCGCCGGGCGCGGCGCGGGCGGCCTGCTGGTCCAACTGCTCACCGCGCCGTTCGCGATCGTCGCGACCGCGCTCAGCCACCTCGGCTCGGCGCTTCGCCTGATCGGGCTGCGCCGCACCCCCGCCTCCGAACCGATCGCCGACAGGGGCAGGGGCGAGGGCGGGGACGGGGACGCCGACAGGGGCAAGGGCAGGGGCGAGGGCGGCGGGCTCGGAGCGCAGATTGCCGAGGGGCTGCGGCACGTCCTCGGCAACCGGGAACTGCGCGCGCTCGCCCTCACCGCGGCCCTCACCAACCTGGGCTTCCAACTCGTCAACACGCTGCTCCCGGTGCTGTTCGTGCGGGAACTGGGCCTTTCCGCCGGGGCGTTGGGCCTGTTCTGGGCGGTCGGCGGGGTCGGCATCCTGCTCGGCTCGCGCTGCGCCCGCCCGATCGCCGCCCGACTCGGCTACGGACGTACGCTCGGCCTGGCCGGCGTCTGCGTGGCGCCCGCCGGGCTGCTGGTGCCGCTGATCGGGCACGGCCCCTGGCTGTTCGCGGCGGGGGCGGGCTGGCTGCTGGTCTCGCTCAAGACCGGGATGGACAACGTCCTCGGGGTGAGCCTGCGCCAGCGGATGACCCCGGACGCGCTCCTCGGCCGGATGAACGCCACCTTCCGCTTCCTGCTCACCGGCGCGCTCGCGATCGGCTCCGCGCTGTCCGGGCTGCTCGGCGAACTCGTCGGCCTGCGGGCCACCCTCTGGTGCGGCGGAGCCGTCCTCGCGGTGGCCTTCCTGCCGGTCTTCCTCTCCCCGATCCGCACCCGCCGCCGGCTCCCCGAAGCCGAAGCCGAAGCCGAAGCCTCCGAAGGCCCCGTCCCCGCGCAGACTCCCACCCAGCTCCCCGCGCAGCCCCGACAGGCCTGAGACCTACCAGCCCGGCCCGTGCCCCGGCTGCCAGTCCAGCCCCAGGTGCGGGCGCGGGCGGTGGATCCGCAGCAGCGCGGTCACCGACCAGACGACCAGGGTCAGCAGGGCGTAGAACAGCAGCAGCGCCCAGAACGGCGTGGTGGACATGCTCCCGTCCTCGAACCGGCACCACGCGTCCGGCGGCAGCCAGGACGCGCCCGTCTCCAGCAGCCGTCCGCCGCCGGGTACCAGGCCCTGCTCGCAGCGCTCGCCGAAGTCCAGTGACCGCACGTACAGCAGCCCGTACAGCGAGCCCGCCGCCGCGAGGGACAGGACGGCGCCGAAGGTGAGCAGCACCGCCCGCCGTCGCCCGGTCGCCGTACGGATGTTCGTCACCGGGGCAGCGTACCGGCGCCCCAGCCGGGGCGCCCCGTGATCACCCGAGCAGGCCGCCCATGTGCGCGTCCTCGGCGAGCAGCCGCCACGAGCACCCGGGCGAGGCGAACGCCTCCGGGTCGACGGCCTCGACGAGCCGGTCCACCACGGTGCTCAGCAGCGACTGCGGGTCGAACACCGCCCAGGTGTCCCGGGCCCGCCCGCAGTCCCAGCGCTCCCACTCGGCGCGCAGCCGCTCGTACGTCCACAGCGCGTACAGCAGGGCGGACAGGTCGCGGTTGAGGTAGGCCTCCGGCTGGCCGTCGTCGTACCAGTCCGGCAGCTCCAGGCGGCCGGTGACACCGTCCAGGGCGATCGTCAGATCCGTCGGCCAGTCCCCGAGGGCCAGGAACTCCCGCTGGTACGGGCGCTCCTCCTCGCCGTCGAAGTACTCCGGGTACGCCTCCGCCATCGTGACCAGCGGTTCCTCGCAGACCCCGAACATCGCCCCGCCCAGCGGCAGTCCGATCTCGGTCAGCAGCCGCCGGGTCGGCTCGTGCACCAGCCCGGCGGGCAGCTCCTGCGCCCGGTAGCGGTGCACCAGGCCCGCGCCGCCCTCCTCGCCCGTCAGCGCGGCGAGCTCCGCCACCAGCTCCGGGCCGACCTCGTACGCCGGACCGCCCGGACCGCCCGGCAGCGCGCCCCAGCCCAGTGCTCGCACGAGCAGCGCCGTGCCCCAGTGCGCGGGCGGCGTCGCGGACCGCCCGAACAGCCCGGGGTCGATCTCCCGCATCCGCCGTTCGGCCCCGGCCGTCACCTCGGCGACCACCGCGGGGCCGCGCCGCCCGTCCAGCGCGTCCGCCCGCCGGGCCGACTCGGCGACCGCCTCCACCTCCCGCACCAGCCCGGCCAGCGCGGGCAGACCGGAGGCCAGCAGGTCCCGCCGCGGGCCGGGTTCGCCGAGGAACACCTCGCCGGTCGTTCCGTCGAGCAGCACCAGGCCGCCGGCCGCGGCGAACGGCGCGCAGTACTCCGTCTCGCCCAGGACGAACAGCCGCTCCGCCTCCGGCAGCGCCGGAGGCGGCCCGCCGCCGAGCACCCCGAAATCCAGGAACGCCCCCGAGAGCGGCAGCCCCTCCCGGATCAGGAACTCCCGGCTCCCCGGATGCACCACCCCACTCGGCAACCTGTCCGCCGCCACCCGCGCACACCCCGCGTCCCCCATGCCCCCCACGTCCCCCCGCCCTCCACCGCCCCGACCCTTGACCCCCAGACCCTAGCCGCCCCATCCGACACCAGAGCCGGCAAGCCGCCGCAAGCCGCCGCAGGGCTCCAGCTGGACCAGAGCGGACCAGGGCGGACCAGGGCGAGCCGGTTTCCCGGATCCGCCCCCCACCCCACCCGGGCGCCGTACGGGGCGGGTCAGACGAGCCCGCCGGCCTCCTGGGCGGCCCGCTCCACGCGGGCGTGGTGGGCCTGCCACCAGGCCGCGTCGCCGGGGGCGGTGTTGATCCCGTCCGGGCGCTGGCCGGTGGTGCCGTCGACGAGTTCGCGGAGGAGGTCGGCGTGGCCGGCGTGGCGGTGGGTCTCGGCGATCATGTGGACGAGGACCCGGTGCAAGGTCTGCTCGGCCCGCCGGCCGAACGGTATCCGGCCGATCGCGTCCAGCGGCAGCGCCTCGATGGTGGCGTCGGTGTGCGCCCAGACCCGGCGGTAGCGTCCGGTGATCTCCTCCGTGGTCTCGTCCGCCCGCGCCCACAGGTCGGCGTTCGGCTCGGCGTCGCCGGTGAACCACAGCGGCGTCGGTTCGGGGAACGGCCGCCCGAAGGTGTCGCCGAAGTACATCGCCTCGGCCCCGGTGACGTGTTTGACCAGCCCCAGCAGATTGGTCCCGGTCGGGGTCAGCGGGCGCCGGAGGTCGTATTCGGAGAGGCCGTCGAGCTTCCACAGCAGGACGTCGCGGGCGTCCTGGAGATAGATCCGGAGGTCGGTCCTGGGATCGGTCTTGGGATCGGTTGCCGTCATGGCATCAGTCTGTTGATCGCGTCGGACCTGTCCACCGAATTCCGCGCACCCAGGGGCCGGCAAGGGGAACTACGGAGTGTGACGGGTGGGGCGGGGAGGGTGTGGACTTGAATCTTTGCGAACGAATGTTCGATCCTGGGGTTGTGTCCGTTTTCGAACCTGTTTTCGATTCCATCGCCGAGCGACCGACGCTCCGGCCGGTGGCGTCGGCCGCCGTGCCGGCGGAAGGGCGGGCCGGGCGGGGCGTGGTGCCGGTGGTGCCGGCGCTGCGGGAGGTGCTGCCGGACGGCGGGCTGCGGCGGGGGACGGCGGTGTCGGTGGCGGGCGGGGACACCGGGCTGCTGCTGGCGCTGGCAGCCGGGGTGAAGGAGACCGAGGGCGGCTGGGCGGCGGCCGTCGGGCTGCCGGACCTGGGGCTGGCCGCGGCCGAGGGGTACGGGCTGGACCTGCGGCGGCTGCTGGTCGCGGACGACCCGGGGCCGCACTGGGCCGAGGTGGTGTCGGTGCTGGCCGGCGCGGTCGAACTGGTCATGCTGCGCCCGGACGGCCCGGTGCCGCCGAAGCTGGCCACCCGGCTGGCGGCGGTGCTGCGGCGCAGCGGCTGCGTGCTGCTGGTGGCCGGGCCGTGGCCGGGGGCGGCCCTGCGGCTCGGGGTCCGGTCCGGGCGCTGGTTCGGGCTGGGGGACGGTTACGGGCAGCTCGCCGGGCGGCAGGTGGAGGTGGTGGCCGAGGGGCGCGGTTCGGCGGTGCGCGGGAGGACCGCCCGGCTCTGGCTGCCGGACGAGCACGGCGCGGTACGGGCGGTCCCGGACAGACCGGTCCTGGACCGGCCGCCCCTGGAGCGCCCCGTCCTGGAGCGTCCCGTTCCGGGGCGGCCCGGGGCCGTCGAGCAGCCGCTCGAACGGGTAGCGGTGGTGTGAGCGATGGCGGACGACAGGACACCGCGGGTGCTGGTGGTCTGGTGCCCGGACTGGCCGGTGGCGGCCGTCACCGGCGACGACCCGGTGGCGGTGACCGAGGGCGGGCGGATCCTCGCCTGCTCGGCGGGTGCCCGGGCGGCCGGGGTGCGGCAGGGGCAGCGGCTCAAGCTGGCCCAGCGGCTCTGCCCGGCGCTGGAGCTGCGCGACCGCGACCCGGAGGCGGAGACCGGCCGCTTCGAGCCGGTGGTCGCGGCGGTGGAGGCGTTCACGCCCCGGGTGGAGGTGGTCCGCCCGGGCCTGTGCGCGATCCCGGTGAAGGGGCCGGGCCGCTACTTCGGCGGTGAGGAGGCGTTGGCGGCCAAGGTCCGGACGGCGGTGGCGGATGCGCTGGCGCGGGAGCCGGTCCCGGACGCCGCCCCCGGCGCGGTCTCCGTGCCCGGTACGGACGCCACCCCCGCCACCACACCCCCCGCCACCCCTGCCGCCACGCCCCCCGCCCCCACCGGGACCGAGCACCCCCCGCCCCCGCCCGCCCAGGTCGGGGTCGCCGACGGCCTGTTCGCCGCCGTGCTCGCCGCCCGCGCCGGAGTGCTGGTGCCGGCCGGGCGGACGGCGGAGTTCCTCGCGCCGTACCCGGTGGGCGTGCTCGGCGACGAGGCGCTGGCGGAGGTGCTGGGGCGGCTCGGCCTGCCGACCGTCGGGGCGTTCGCCGCGCTGCCGTCCGAGGCGGTCGTGGACCGCTTCGGCCCGGCCGGGGCGGTGGCGCACCGGCTGGCCCGGGGCTTGCAGCCGCGTCCGCTGGTGCCGCGCGACCAGGAGCCGGACCTCGCCGTCGAGCAGCGCTTCGACCCGCCCGAGCCGCTGGCGGAGCCGCTGGTGTTCGTCGCCCGCACACTGGCCGAGCAGCTGCACCAGCGGCTGGCCGGGGCCGGGCTGACCTGCCGCCGGGTGGCCGTCGAGGTGGCCTGCGCGGACGGGCGGACGGCCTCGCGGCTGTGGCGGCACGAGGGCGGGCTGTCGGCGACGGCGCTGGCCGAGCGGGTCCGCTGGCAGCTCCAGGCCTGGCAGGGCGCGGGCACGTTCGCCGCGTCCGGGGAAGCGCCCGACGCCGGGTTCGCCCTGCTCCGGCTGGCCCCCGACGGCCTCTCCCCGGACCAGAGCCGTCAGTTGGCGCTGTGGGGCCAGGCGGTCGCGGACGACCGGGTGGAGCGGGCGGTGGCCCGAGTGCAGGCGGTGCTCGGACACGCCGGGCTGCGCCGGATCGAGCCGGCCGGCGGGCGCGGTCCGGGTGAGCAGGCGGTCAAGGTGCCGTGGGGCGAGCCGTACGAGGCGGCGGGGCCGGCCGGCGCGCCCTGGCCCGGGCGGCTGCCGGACGTGTGGCCGGCGGTGGTGCTGCGGGAACCGGTGCCGGTGCGGGTGCTGGACGAGGCCGGGCTGCCGGTCACGGTGGACGGCCGGGCGGGGGTGTCGGCCCGGCCGGCCCTGGTGGTGTTCCAGGGCCGGCCGGGCCGTGGGGGACAGGGGCGACAGGAGCGGGTGGACGGCTGGACCGGCCCCTGGCCGGCGGTCGAGTACTGGTGGGACCAGTCGCTCGCCCGCCGCCGGGCCCGGTTCCAGGTCGTGCTGGGCGGTGGCCGGGCGCTGCTGCTCACGGTGGAGGGGGGCGCGTGGTACCTGGAGGCCGGCTACGACTGACGGCCGCCGGCCCGAGGGGGGGATCCGAGGGGGACCCGAGGGGGGAGAGGTGACGAACCGCGAGAACGAAGGCGACCCCCGATGGGCTTCACCAGCCACCCCACCCTCCCCTGGAGCGAGCTGCACCGCCGCCTGACCGGCGCCGTGCCGGACCGTACGGTCGTCCCCCTGCGCCGCCCCGCCCAGGAGGAGCCCGCCCCCGGAGTCCCCGGAGCCCCCGCCCCCGGAGCCCCCGGCGACGGCGGCGAGCCCTGGGCCGAACTGCACGTCCACTCCGCCTTCAGCTTCCTGGACGGCGCCAGCGACCCGGAGGACCTGGTCGCCGAGGCGGCCCGGCTGGGCGTGGAGACGCTGGCGATCACCGACCACGACGGCCTGTACGGCGCGGTCCGGCTGGCCGAGGCGGCCCGGGGGACGGGCGTGGCCACCGCGTTCGGCGCCGAACTGACGATCCGTCACAACGGCGCAGAGGTGGAACACTTGCTGGTCCTGGCCCGAGACCCGGCCGGCTACCGCCGGCTGTCCGCCGCGATCGCCGCCGCCCAGCTGGCCGGCGGCGCGAAGGGCCGCCCGGCGTACGACCTCGCGGCACTGGCCGGGGCGCACGACGGGCACTGGGCGGTGCTCACCGGCTGCCGCCTCGGCCGCGTCCCGGCAAAACTCGACGACGGCACGGCCGGGCACCAACTCCGCACCCTGACCGATGCGTTCGGCCGCGACAACGTCCACGTGGAGCTGATCGACCAGTGGCTTCCCGGCGACGACCGGCGCAATGACGCCCTCGCCGCGCTCGCCGCCGAGCAGGGCCTCCCGGTGGTCGCCTCCACCAACGCCCACCACGCCGGCCCGGCCCAGGGCCGGCTGGCACAGAGCCTGGCCGCGCTGCGCGGGCGCCGCACCCTCCAGGACGCGGTCGGCTGGACACGGGCCGCGGGCACCGCGCACCTGCGCTCCGGCCGGGAGATGGCCGCCCGGCTGGCCCGCTTCTCGGGGGTGCGGCGGGCCACCGCCGAACTCGGCCGTTCCTGCGCCTTCGACTTCACCGGGCTGGACCCGGAGCTCCCGGGTTTCCCCGTCCCGGAGGGCGAGAGCGAGATCAGCCACCTGCGCGCCCTGGTCGCCGCCGACGGCCCGGTCCGCTTCGGGCCCGGCAACGCCGCCGCCCGACGCCAGCTGGCCCTGGAACTGGACGTCATCGACGACCTCGACCTGGCCGGCTACTTCCTGATCGTGCACGACATCGTCGACTTCTGCCGGAGCCAGGACATCTGGTGCCAGGGCCGCGGCTCGGCCGCCAACTCGGCGGTCTGCTACGCCCTGGGGATCACCGCCGTCGACCCGGTCCACTACAAACTGCTGTTCGAACGCTTCCTGTCCATCGCCCGGGACGGCCCGCCCGACATCGACCTGGACATCGAGAACCGCCGCCGCGAGGAGGTCATCCAGTACGTCTACCGCCGCTACGGCCGCGAGCACGCCGCGCAGGTCGCCAACGTGATCACCTACCGGCCCCGGCTGGCGATCCGCGACGCGGCCAGGGTGCTCGGCTACCCGCAGGGCCAGGTGGACGCGTTCAGCCGGCAGACCGACTTCCGCTCCGCGCCCGGCGCGGACGCCGTGATCCCCGCCGACGTGCTCTCGCTCGCCGGCCAACTCCACGGCCTGCCGCGCCACCTGGGCATCCACTCGGGCGGCATGGTGCTCACCAGGGAGCCGATCGGCGAGATCTGCCCGACCGAGTGGGCCCGGATGCCCGGGCGCTCGGTGCTGCAGTGGGACAAGGAGTCCACGGCCGGCGCCGGGCTGGTGAAGATCGACCTGCTCGGCCTCGGCATGCTCGCCGCGCTGCACGACGCCTGCGACCTGGTCGCCGAGCACCACGGCCTGCGCTACGACCTGGCCACCATCCCGGACGGCGACGCGGGCGTGTACGCGATGCTGCGCCGGGCGGACACCGTCGGCGTGTTCCAGGTCGAGTCGCGGGCCCAGATGGCGACGCTGCCCCGGCTCAAGCCGGACCACTTCTACGACCTGGTGGTCGAGGTCGCGCTGATCCGGCCCGGCCCGATCCAGGGCGGCTCCGTCCACCCGTACCTGCGCCGCCGGGCGGGCGCCGAACCGGCCGGCTGCCCGCACCCGTTGATGGAGAACGCGCTCGGCAAGACCCTCGGGGTGCCGCTGTTCCAGGAGCAGATGATGCAACTCGCCATCGACTGCGCCGGGTTCACGCCCGCCGAGGCGGACCGGCTGCGGCAGGCGATGGGCGCCAAGCGCTCGCACGAGCGGGTCGCCCGGCTGCGCGAGCGGCTGCTCGGCGGGATGGCCGAGCGCGGCATCCCCGAGGAGGTCGCCGAGGACGTCTACGGCAAGATCGAGGCGTTCTCCAACTACGGTTTCCCGGAGAGCCACGCGATCAGCTTCGCCTACCTGGTGTACGCCAGCGCCTGGCTCAAGTACCACTTCCCGGCGGCCTTCACCTGCGCCCTGCTGGCCAACCAGCCGATGGGCTTCTACTCGCCGCTGAGCCTGGTCGCGGACGCCCGGCGGCACGGCGTGCGGGTGCGCGGGGTGGACGTCAACGCCAGCGCGCCGCGCCCCACCCTGGAGCCGCACCGGGGGCCGACGCCGGAGCCGCCGCTGACCGCGGGCCGCCCGCAGCCGGCGATCCGGCTGGGCCTGGAGACGGTGCGCGGCATCGGCGCCCCGCAGGCCGCGGCGATCGCGGCCGGTCAACCGTACGCCGACCTGGAGGACTTCGCGCGCCGTACCGGTCTGCCCGCGCCGGCGCTGGAGGCGCTGGCGACGGCGGGCGCCTTCGACTGCTTCGGGCTGACGAGACGTCAGGCGCTGTGGACCGCCGGTGCGTTCGCCGGTATCTCGGCCGCACTGATCCCGGGGACCACCCCCGGGACGGAGGTGCCGCCGCTGCCCGGCATGAGCCCGGTCGAGGAGACCATCGCCGACCTGTGGGCCACCGGAACCTCCGCCACCAGCCACCCGCTCCAGCACCTGCGCGCCCGCCTGGAGCGCGGCGGCGCCCTGTCCGCCGCCGAACTCCCGGACACGGCACCGGGATCGGAGGTGGTGGTCGGCGGCCTGGTCACCCACCGGCAGCGGCCGCCGACGGCCGGCGGGGTGCTCTTCCTCAGCCTGGAGGACGAGACCGGCCTGATCAACGTGGTCTGCAACCGCCCGGTCTGGGAGTCCCAGCGCCGTACGGCCCTCGACCGGGCCGGCCTGCTGGTCCACGGCCGCATCGAGCGCGACCGCGGCGCCACCAACCTGATCGCCACCCGGCTCACCCCGCTGCGGATCGGACTCTGAGCGGGGCAGGGGGGTGGCCTCCAGGCCTGCCGTCCGCACCGCCGCAGATGGCGACCCGGTCGGCTCAGGCGGGCGTCCGCCCCTTGCCCGGGGCGCCGGCGAAGACCTGGGCGATGGGGAGCCAGGCGGTCGCGGTGGGGCCGGTGGCGGTGAGGGCGAGGTCGTCGCGGTGGCGGCGCTGGGTCACCAGGAGGCAGAAGTCCAGGGCCGGTCCGGTCACCCGGTCCGTGGCGCCGTCCGGCCCGAAGGTCCACAGGCCGCCGTCGGGCGCGGTCAGTTCGAGCCGGACGGGCGACTCGGGGGCGGGCAGCCCGTGCAGGGTGAACGCGAAGCCGAGGGTGCGCAGCCCCAGGTGGGCGATGTGCCGCAGTCGGGCGGTGGGCTCGCGGGCGGCGCCGAGCGCGTCGGCGACGTCCTGGCCGTGTGCCCAGGTCTCCATCAGCCGGGCGGTGGCCATCGAGGCGGGCTTCATCGGCGGGCCGAACCACGGCAGTCGGGTGCCGGCCGGGGTGGCGGCCAGTGCGGCCGACACCTCCTCCCGGCCGGCGCGCCAGCGGGCGAGCAGGTCCGCGGGTGCGGCGGCCGCGCCGCCGGCCGCGCCCTCGTCCACCGGGTCGACGCCGGCGGCCGGCAGCGTGCCGAAGCGCTCGTCGCGCGCGGCGGCGAAGCCGTCCGCGTCGCGCGCGGCCAGCGCCGTCCAGTCGTCGGTCCAGGCGAGGTGGGCGATCTGGTGCGCGATCGTCCAGCCCTCGGCGGGCGTCGGGCGCGCCCAGCCGGCCGGGTCCAGCCCGGCCACCAGGGCGTCCAGCACCGCGCTCTCGGCCCGCAGGTCGTCCAGCAGCGCGGTCAGGACGTCCGCCGCGGGCGTCGTCGGGGTGTTCGGGTCCGTCATCGGTTTCCCTCCTTCCGGGTCCGGCGCGTTACCCGCCGGTAAGCCACGGCCGCACCCTACGCCCGGCCCGGCCGCCGCGCCCGCCACTCCGTCGAAGACGCGGGGAACACCCACGTCAGCACTCTCGCCAGCGGCCGTGCCGCGTGTGACAATCTCGCGATGACAAGGGCGAAGACGGGCCCCGGGGCCGCGGACACCCTCACCACCCCGGCGCACCCGGACGATCCCGGGCTCGCCGCCCGCGCCGCCGAGTTGGTGCGGGACGCCGTGCTCGGCGACCTCGCGCGGCGGGTGGTGGCCGAGTGCGGGGCCGACGTCGGACTGGTCGGCGTGCCGCAGCCGCCGTCCGGGCCCCGGGGGAGCGACGCGGGCATGGTGCTGCGCCACTGGGCCGGCACCCGGGCCGACCTGCTGCACGACCGGGCCGTCCCGACCGGCACCGGCCTGGGCGGGCGGGCACTGGCCGAGCGGGCGCCCAGCTGGGTGCCCGACTACCGTGCCGCCACCACGATCTCGCACGACCACGACGCCGCCGTCAGCGCCGAGGACCTGTACGCGATGCTCACCGTGCCGCTGCTGCACGGCGACACCGTGTACGGCGTGGTGTACGCGTCGCTGCGCGCCGTCGTCCCGTTCGGGGACGTGCGGATCGCCGCCGTCGGCGAACTGGCCGCGACCGCGACCCGGGCCCTGGCCGGGGCGGCCGCCTGGCGCTCCGCGCCGCCCCGACGGGCCGCCCCCGTACGGCCGTTGACCCCGCGCGAGCACGAGGTGCTGCGCTGGGCGGCGACCGGCCGGACCAACCCGGAGATCGCCGCCCGGCTGGGCCTCACCTGCAACACCGTGACGGGCTACCTGAAGTCCGCGATGCACAAGCTCGGTGTTCGCAACCGCACCGAACTCGCCCTGGCGGCGCGCGAGTCCGGCCTGGTCGACCGGTGAGCGCACCCGGTCGGCCGGTGGCGGGCCTCAGCCGACCTGCCGATCCCGCCCCGTCCAGTACGGCTCGCGCAGCCGGAACTTCTGTAGCTTCCCGGTGGCGGTCCGCGGCAGGGCCGCCCGGAACTCCACCGAGGTGGGCGACTTGTAGCCGGCCAGCCGCTGCTTGCAGTGCGCGATCAACTCGGCCTCGGTGACGGCCTCCTGGCCCTCTCGGAGGACCACCAGCGCCTTGACGGTCTCGCCCCACTTCTCGTGCGGCACTCCGATCACCGCGGCCTCGGCGACCGCCGGGTGGCCGTACAGGCAGTCCTCCACCTCGATCGAGGAGACGTTCTCCCCGCCGCTGATGATGACGTCCTTCTTCCGGTCCGAGATGGTCAGTTGGCCGTCCTGGCCGAGGACGCCGCCGTCGCCGGTGTGGAACCAGCCGTCCCGCAGGGCGTCGGCGGTGGCCGCGGGCTGCTGCCAGTAGCCGTCCAGCACGGTGTTGGAGCGCACCAGGACCTCGCCGGAGGCGTCGACCCGCAGCCGGGTGCCGAGCGCCGGGGCGCCCGCCTGCACCAGCTTCTCGGCCCGTTCGGCGGCGGGCAGGGCGTCCCACTCGGCGCGCGAGCGGTTGACCGTGACCGCCGGGGAGGTCTCGGTCAGGCCGTAGAGCTGCATGAACTCCCAGCCCAGCTCGGACTCGACCTGCTGCACCACCGAGGTCGGCGGCGGCGCGCCGGCCACCACGATCCGCACCCGGTCCCGGCCCGGCACCGGGCCGTCCCACTCGGCGGCCGCGTCCAGCACCATCTGGACCACGGCGGGCGCGCCGCTGAGGAAGGTCACCCCGTGCCGCTCGACCCGGCGCAGGATCTCCGCGCCGTCCACCTTGCGCAGCACGATGTGCCGGGCGCCGAGCCCGGTGAGGGCGAACGGCAGGCCCCAGCCGTTGGCGTGGAACATCGGCAGGGTGTGCAGGTAGACGTCCCGGTCGCCGACGCCGTAGTGCAGGCCCATCAGTACCGCGTTCAGCCAGATGTTGCGGTGGGTGAGCTGAACGCCCTTGGGGCGGGCGGTGGTTCCGCTGGTGTAGTTGATCGTGGCGGTGTCGTTCTCGGCGATTTCGTACCGCCGGGGGGAGTTGTCGAAGTCGTGCAGCAGCGCGTCGCTGTCCGCGCCGAGCACGAACTTGTGCTTGGCCGCCACCCCGTCCAGCGCGTCGGCGAGTTCGGGGTCGACCAGCAGGACGGACGCGCCGCTCTGCTCGACGATGTACGCCACCTCCTCGGCCTTCAGCCGGAAGTTCACCGGGACCAGCACCCGCCCGTGCCCGCTCACCCCGAACAGGGAGGTCAGCAGCCGGGCCGAGTTGTGCGACACGACGGCGACCCGCTCGCCCGGCCCGACGCCCAGCCGGTCCAGCCCGGCCGCCTGCGCCCGGGCCAGTTCGGCGACCCGGCGGTAGCTCAGCTCGCCCCAGGATTCGGCCGGCTGCACCGGCTCGTCGACGATGCCGACCCGGTCGCCGTAGACCAGCTCGGCCCGGTCGAGGAAGTCCATCACGGAGAGTGGAATCTGCATGCGCCCACTGTCCTCTCCCGGCCGCCCGCCGGACACCCCCGATCGGGGGTGTCACCTGCGGAAGGGCGGAAGGAGGGTGAAAGTCGGGCGGAAGGGGCGGATTCCGTCTGCTGAGCCCGTCGCGAACGGACGGGCGACCAATGCGGTGGGCCGGCCGGCCTCCTGCTGGGAAGATCGCAGCGAACGGCCACACACCCACGGGGAGAAGCACCATGAGCGACCGACGACCCGGGCACCCTCCACGAGGCCGGGGGACTGCGGTGACCGCCCCCGCCACCGCGCACCCGAGGGCCGAGGGCCTGCTGCTGCGCCCCTTCGAGGACGCGGACGCACCGGCCCTGATAGCGGCGTACCGGGACGAGACGCTGCGCCGCTTCACCCGCGTCCCGGTGGGGAACGCCGAGGAGGCCGCGCACTGGCTCGGGTTGCAGTACCGGGGCCGGGCGGAGGGCCGCCGGTACAGCTTCGCGGTGCTGGAGCCCGGCACGGGCGAACTGCTCGGCAACGTCGCGCTCAAGCGCGGCACCCCGGGCGGGGAGGCGGCCGAGGTGGGCTACTGGACGGCGGCCGCCGCCCGCGGCCGGGGGGTGGCCCCGCGCGCGGTGGTGGCGCTCACCGCCTGGGCCTTCGACGTGCTCGCCGACGATGGCCTGGTCCGGATCGACCTGCTGCACCAGGTGGACAACCCGGCCTCCTGCCGGGTCGCGGAGAAGAGCGGCTACACCTTCCAGGAGGTGCTGACGGCCTTGCCGCCGGAGTTCCCGTCGGACGGTCACCGGCACTCCAGGAAAAGGCTGGACGGAACCGAACACGGCAGGTCAGAGTAGCCGGATGGGATCTCTGGTACGACACGTGACGATCGACTGCGCCGACCCGTACGGCCTCGCGCAGTTCTGGGCCCAGGCGCTGGACGGCACCCTGGCCGAGGACGACAACCCGGGTGACGAGGAGGCGGTGGTGCAGTCCGCCGGCGCCTCGCTGCTGTTCATCAGGGTGCCCGACGGCAAGTCGGTGAAGAACCGGGTCCACCTCGACCTCCAGCCGCAGGACCGCAGCCGGGACGAGGAGGTGGAGCGCCTGGTCGCGCTCGGCGCGACGGTGCTCGGCGACCACCGCACCCCGGACGGCAAGGGCTGGGTCACCCTGGGCGACCCCAACACACGTGACTACCAGTTCTGTGCAGCTTAGCCGCAGGTCAGCACCAACGACAGAGCCCCGCCCGGCGCTTGGCCGAACGGGGCATCTTGCTATCGGGGCGGACTCACTCGGAGGGGCGAACGTCGTGGTGCGGCACTGCCCAGCAGTCACGCGACCAGAACCGGGTAACCCCGTCTGTCCACGGTCGGCAGTCGTTCGACGTGCGGGGGTCGTAGCGGACCGCGTAGCGGGCTCCGGCGAGGATCTGCCACCCGTCCCGCTCGCACCGCAGCAGTCCCCTTGTGTTGCCCCTGCGGGTGCCGTCCGGAAGCCGCCTGATGAACACCCGAGCCATCACGCCACCGGCCCAGCGAGAGCGTGTGCGCCGGGGTAGGTGTATCCGGGGTCGGGGAGGCCCAGCACCACCGCGCGGAGCGCTTCCCGCCGCTCCCACTGGCGCTGCCTCTCGTCGTACTCGCGTTGCATCTCGTCCAGCTCGGCGAGCCATGCACCGTGGTCTATGTACGGGCGGACCACTGTGCCCGTGTACAGCTCGCGTGACTCGGCCCACGGTCCGCGCAGGTGGGGCCGAACAGCCCCGGATATGGGTATCGGAGTAGAGGCGGAGCCGGTTGCGGAGCGGTATCGGCTGCGTGCCGGAAGGCCGAGAACCAGGACTCGGAGTATGGCCAAAACGATAAGATGACGCACGTCGGCAGCTCCCTAATAGCTGTGCGGACGAATGGCCCCGGTGACTGGTCGCACAGTCCCGGGGCTTCTTTGGTTGGCGGTGCGGATTTCGACCGTACCCAACTCCTATAGGTACGTCTAGATACGTTCATGCTCGTAGCGAAACGCGCGAGGTCGTTTGGGTCGCCCTACGCTTTTGAGCATGGACGTAACCCCGATCGACCCGGACGCCGAGGCGCACCCGTATCAGCAGATTGCGGCGGACATCATCCGGGCCATTCAGTCCGGGGAACTGCGAGTCGGGGCCCGCGTGCCGTCCGAGAGCACGTTGATCCAGGCATACGGCGTTGCCCGGAACACTGCCCGCCATGCGGTCGAGCACCTGCGCTCCGAAGGGTGGGTCCGGACCCTTCCGCAGCGCGGCACGTTCGTGGCGGACCGCACTGGCCAGACCGCCGGAGACCAGCAGGCACCGCCCACCGGACTTGACCAGTAGGGCGGAGCCGGGTGGGTGCGGGTCAGGCTCGGACGAGTTCGGCAGCGCGCTGCCCCAGGTCTGCGGCGCCGGGGATTCCGCGACGGGCCCAACTTGTCATTGTGGTACGGACTTTGTGAAGGTCCTTCTTGTGCCGGTCCGAGACGACTCCGCCCATGAAGTCCAGCGACTGGCCCCAGATCCCCACGGCTTCGTCGTGGCGCCGCTGGGCAGCGACGGACCGGGCCAGATTCCCGAGCGTCAGGGCGTGAATGCGCCGGAACGCCTCGGGGTCACGACCGGCGAGGGCGGCCCGGTGGTGGCGCTCGGCCGCCTGGTGGTCTTTCAGCTCCGCCAGCGTCTTGGCGGTGTGAGAGGCGACGGTTGCCGCTACCGGCCCGGTAGCCGCCGTGAAAGACGCGGGCGGTGTCGCGGTGTCGAGCATGGCGTCCTCGGCTGCGAGAAGCGCCGCCGCAGCCCTCTTCCCGCTTCCCACGGCTCCGTACGCCCTGGCGCTCGTGATCAGCAACAGGGCCTCGGTCTGCGGGTCCACCTTCCCGCGTGCTCGCCGTAGCGACTCCTCCGCCAGTTCGACGCAGAACTCCGGCTGCTTGAGGTTGAGAGCCTGATGGGCGAGAGCGCGCATCATCCAGGCTCCGTGTCCTGCCGGATCACTCTCGCAGGCGAGTTGGTAGCCGAGGAGGTAGTACCGCTGTGCGGCGCCCTCCCGGCCCAGGTCGTGGTACTTCCAAGCGGCGAGGTACGACAGTTCGGCCGCCACGCCGTAGGCGTCCCGGCGAATCGCTTCGGAGGGATACACGGCCTGGAGCATCGGCACCACCGTGTCGGTCAGGTAGGTGGTCACCGCGCTCAGCCCGTGCCCACCCCCAAGGCGCTCGTCAGCGGCGGTGAACACGCTGGTGATGTGCCGGACCGTGGTCACCTCGCCGACGCCCACCCTGCCGCCGGTCCTTCCTGCTCGCAGGGTGGCGGCGACCGCTTGGTGATCGTAGGTCAGCGGCAGTGCCACGGCGGCGGTGGCGAACGCACTGGCGAGGAAGTCACGGCGGGACTGCATCACGGCTCTCCCGAGGTCGGCGGCGGTGGCCAGCGGGTCGGCACTCATAACCTCCCCGATCGCTTCCGACCCTAATCCGATCTCCGCAACGGTCACCTTGCGACGCGTCCTCCGGGTGAGCGCCTCGGCAAGGTACAGCGGAGTGCGCCCCGTGGGGGTTCCGCCGGCCACCCAGTGAGCGACGGCCGAGGGTGCCGTTGCCAGGTGCTCCCCTGCCTCGGAAGCGACCGCGCGCACTGTCGTCGCCAGTGCCTGGTACGTGCATCCGGCCTCGACGATGGCACGGGCCAGTGCCTCGTTTGGTGTCTTAGTGTCCGTCAACTGTCGCCCCTAATTGCGATCTTGAACGGGTTGAACGGGATCGGTGTGCTCCCACCGTACCCCCGGAGCGTGACTGGCTGTTCACTGATTGCACCGACAGGTCAGGGCTCCCGCCCGGCCGGTACGGCAACACCGGCCGCAAGCCGCGCGGTGGACCCGCCAGCGGTTCGCAGACTCCTCTCCGAACCTCGGAGGGGAGCACCAATCCGCAGTAGTTCCCATGGAAGGAGCAGGACTATGCCCGCCAACATCGAGGTCAGCAACCTGACGCGCCGCCTGGACCACTCGGTGCCGGACGGCGACTTCGCGCCCGTGGCCGTCGCGTCCCTGACGCGGAACCTGGACCACATGGTCCCGGACGGCGACTTCGCGCCCGTGGCCGTCGAGGTCTGACGGCAACTAGCAGTTGATGCCGAGTAGTTGACGGCATGGCGGGTCGGCTCGGGCAGCCACCGGGCCGGCCCGCATCGCCTCACAGTCCCGAGCAAGGAGAGTCCGCAGTGAACACCACCATCGCCACCAGCGTCCCGGCAGGCTCCTTCTTCGACCTCAGCCGGAAGGACCCGGAGCTTCTCCGCCTGCGGGAGCAGGGCGCCGAAAGCGCCCTGCCGTTCGCCCTGATGGAACGCCTCATCAAGTCCGGCACCCCCTACGCGCAGCACGCCCGTTCCCTGCGCAGCGAGAACGTGACCGTGGCCGGTGTGTCCTTCGACTGGTTCGACGCCCAGCTTCCCGGCGAGATCGCCGACGAGATCAGCCTGACGAACTACGAGATCGCCGAGCACACCGACGAACGCCGCGAGGCACTGTCCGAGGCGTTGGACCGGCTGTCGCTGGTCCACCCCGAGGGATTCGCCCGCGTGCGCGAGTTCGTCCGTGGCCTGCTGTGGGTCGGGCTCACGCCCGGTGTCCGCGCTTCTTCGCTGACCAGTTCCAGTGACCCGGCGCTCCCGTACGTCGTCGTGTTCTCCGACAAGGCCCGGCACCACATCCCCCCGAACACGGTCAGCCCGGAGCCGTCTCCCCGCTTCCTGGCGGAGAACCTGCTGCACGAGGGGACGCACCAGTCGATCAGCTTCCACATCCTTCAGCACCAGGTCTTCGCGGACGGGTACTCGTCCAAGGAGTCCCCGAAGATCGAGATCCGGTGGCGAGCGGGGCAGGGCGTCGCGCGCAACCAGTACTGGGAGGTGGACCGGGCCTTCCACGCGACCTGTGTCTACAACCAGCTGTTGAGGTTCCGCCGCACCGAGCTGGACCGGAACGACCTGACCGCCAACGAGCGCGCGTGCTTCCGGGCCGCTTATGACGAGGGCCTGCCCGCCGTCCGCTACCTCATGCGCGAACTCGAACTCCTGAGTGAGAACTTCACCCCGCACGGGGTGGAGCTGCTGGCCGACCTGCGCCAGCAGACCGACCGCCTGTAGTGCCACCCTGAGCAGAACCGAACGAGGAGGGTCCGGTGCTCCAGCACCTCATCACACAAGACGCCGGCCTGCGGATGATCCCGACCGACCGTGACAAGTTGACCACGGCGATTGGCCAACTCCAGGACGATCTAAGGGCTTTGCCCGAGGAAGCCGACCCCGCTCGCACCCGGACCCTGTCCAGGTGGATCGGCATCGGGCAGATGTGCTTGGGCCGCCATCAGGAGGCCCTTACGTTCCTGCGGCAGTCGCTCGACTTGGCCGCAGCGAGCGGCAACACCCGAGCGGTCGTCGCCACCAGCCTCAACCTCGGCGACGCCCACCGCTACGCCGGTGACATGAGGGCAGCGGACGCGCTCTACCGCAGCGCCCTGGGGACCGCGCGGAGCCACAACCCAGAGCTGGTGGACTTCGCGCTCCAGCACACCGGTAAGTACCTGATGGAGCGCGGTGACCTCGCGGGTGCTGAGGCTCATCTCCGGGAAGCGCTGCGGCTGCGGATCGCCAAGGGCGACACCGAGCTGATCGGCTCCACACAGGCAGCACTCTCGCGGGTGGAACTGCTGATCGACCGCGCCGCCGCACCGGGATCGGACGACACCGCGCCTCGCCAGTGGAACGGCCGGTGGACCACGTGGCTCCAGGCCCACACCACCGCCCGCAGCCCGGACCGGTGGGCGGAGGACTTCCCCGCCATCCGGGGCGCCGTGCGCGGGCTGACCGCGCATCAGCGAGTCCACCCGCGACACCTGCGCGACCAGCCGTTCCCGGCTGAGCTGATCACCGCGATGGCGCAGGAGGCGGAGGAGGCCCTGACCACCAACGGCTACCTTCACAACGGCAAGTGGAACGCGGCCGTGGGCGACGCCGCGAACCGGTTCACCGGGCAAGTCGATCTCGCCGCAGTCGTCACGGAATCCACCGGCCTGGAAGTCGAGCAGCCGCACAACGGCGTCTACATCGCCTACCTGGAGGAGGGGCAGTTCCTCGACTTCCACGTTGACGAGTTCGGGTTCGGCGAAGCCAACCTGATCCTCTGTCTCAAGCACGAGCGTTCCGCTGCGGCTCCCACCGTGAGCGCTACCGTCTTCATCGGCGCCGACGGCTACCGTGCATGCGATCTCGCAGCGGGCGAATGCGTCGTGTTCGATGGTGCGATCACCCCGCACGGAAGGACGCCTCTCGGCGCCGGAGAACGCGTGACCCTCATCAGCTTCGGATTCCGTGCCCGTGATGCGGCCAAGCGTTCAGCCGCTCACCTCCCGGCGGCCCCGCACTGAGCACAGCGGGCACCCGCGCTTCGCGCTGACTGCGACGCGATTCGCCAAACGCAGAAAGGCCCCGCCCTGACCCCGCAGAGAGGGGACAGGACGGGGCCCTTGCGATTCCGACAATTGATCAAGTCGCATGGATTGATGGGGCGTTCAATCCCAGATGTCGGAGTCGTCGTCCGGCTGGGGCGGCGCTATGGCCACGCGAGCACTCGGCGACAATCCCAACTCTCGAATATAGCGCGCAAGTTGGGAGCGGTACTGTGCCGCGATGGTGGCGGCGCCGTTCTTCACCGTGCCACGCTCGGCCGTGACCATGAGTCCGCGTTCGGACAGGTCGCGCTCGGCCTGGTCGATACGGGCCACACAGACGCACAGATCCTTGACGGTCGAGTGGTCCACCTCACCGAGTCCGGCGGCCACTTCGAGAATCGGCACAACACGCTGCCACTCAGCCGAAGCCATTTCCCGACAGCGGATATTGGCTGCCTGGATCTCGGCGGCCGGCGATTCCTTGAACACGTCTCGCCAGTCGGGCTCGGCGAGAACAGCTCGCGGGACAATCACCCCCTCTCTGATCTCGGCCTTGGACGGGTTTCCCTCGCGCGCCCGTATTGCCGCTGGCTTGGGTCGATATCGGTCAGCCATGGTCTCCATTCTTGCCTTCCTTGGTGGCGTCCGGGGCTTCCAAGAACGGCCACAGCCCCGGCGCGCTTTCTTCCCCTCCCTGTCGATCACCCTCGGGTACGGAGGGGAGTACCCCCCTGAGCGGCGGGTCGCTCAGTCGCCCTGTGCGGCCACGTAATCCTCACGCTGGGCAACGAGAGTCTGATTGAATTCTTCGGCAAGCTTTGCCGATTCCTTCTCAAGCCGATCAACGATTTCATCGAGCATCTGCGCCGCGTAATACCGCTGCTCGGGCACGGTGACGGCCTCACCGATGGTCCGCTGTGCGCGCTGTGCTTCATCCATGACGTGCCCTCGCTTGTATCGGGCGGCCCGGTACTCGACATACGCCGCGAACCAGGGCTCCGCCGACAGCGCGTCATAGAACCGCTGACGGGCTTCATCGCCGGAGTTCGCTGCCTCGCTGGCTCGCTCCGGCCAGTTCCTGGCGAAGTCGCGGCTGTACTCGATCTCTCGTTCCGCTCGGCGCGCCTTCTCGGCGTCCTCGGCGGCGCGCAACTGTGCCTCGGCATCGGCCAGCGGGCCGGAAACCTTATCGATCTGTGCGCGCAGCTTGGCGACCCGCTCGGCGGCCTTCTCGATCTCGGCGCTCATATCAGTTGCCACCCTTCGTGGTGTCGTGCCCGAACTGGGCCGCAATCTTCTTCGCGTTCTCGTAGTAGCCGAGGGAAATGCGGACAGTGGTGCTCATGCGGTCGTACGCCTCGGGGTTCGAGTCGCGCATTGCGGCCAGCTTCTCCATGCGCTCGTCTCGCTGCCACTCGGCAGCACGGGCCGCATCCTTGTCCCGGGGGCCGTCAAGGTAGCCAGTTCGGTGCAGGGTGTCGCTCATAGTGTTCTCCGTCATTCACAGACCGCAGGGTGTTGCGGCCTCTGTAGGTAGTGGGGAGCGGACCTTGCCGGACCCCTTGCGGTGCCGACGGCGAGGCTGTTCCGGGATGAGTAGGGACCGGGCCTTGCCGGACCCCCGAACGGGACTTCCCCGGTAGGAGTGGGGAGCGGACCTTGCCCGCCCTCTCCCCTGTAGTAGATGGGGAGCACTGGTTTCCGGCTAAGGGTGGCGAGGTGGCGAGAGTGGTCCTGTTTCTGTTTTTTCTTAGTTTTTTCTATGTGTTCAAAAAAATAGGGAAGAACCACCACCTCATCACCGCTCTTGCCGCTGTCGGCCGGTCCGGTGCCGGCGAACCCCGAGGCCGCAGGCGCCCGTCTGCGGACACAAGAGAGCTCCGGCCGACCACGGGGGGCCGACCAGGGCCGTACGGGGCTCTATGGGGCCTTTACGCGGCTGCGGGCAGCATCTCGGCCCTGGCCTCGGACTCAAGGTCGAGAGCGACCGCCAACAGTTCCTCGGCGGCCGGGTCGAGTTCCCCGGACATGGTGAAGTCCACGCGCCGGGTGTCGAGCTTGCGCCACCCGCCACGGGTGCCCCGGCGGACGTTCAGGCGGACTCCGGCGTCAACGAGCATGCCGCGCCGCTTGGCCGTGTCGGCGGTCTTCCAGTCGTCTGCGAAGGTGCGCCCGGTCGCTGTGGTGATGCGCTGCGGCTCGGTCTTCTCGCGGGACTCCAGCTCGGCTATACGGCTGTCCAGCGCATCGTGTCGCTTCTGCCATTCCTGCGCGGCGTGCTTGGACTTCTGCTGTCCCTGGATTTTCAGGTGCGCGGTGAACTCGGCCACGGTCGCGTTCAACTCCGGCTCGGGGTCGTAGCCGGGGACCACCACGGTGGTCCTGGTCTGGATTCCTCCGACCAGGCGCAGGAACTCGGCTGTCACGTACTCGTCTGCCCAGTCTCCCCGGATGTTCGCGGGCGCTTCGCACTTGTCGCCCCGGGCGTGGTAATTGCACTTGTACGTGGGCTGCTTGCCGTCCTGCTTGTTGAGGTACATGCGTCCGCCGCACGAATCGCAGTGGATGACCCGCAGCAACAGCGCTTCCGTATCGGACCGCTCGCCGTTGTTGATGCTGCGTTCGTCCAGGACGGCGCCGATCTGGTCGAACTCCTCGCGCGTCAGAATCGGCGTCTCGCTGCACATAACCGGGTTGCCCTTGTCGTCCCGCACGGGAACGCCGTTGTGCATCTTCCAGCCCAACAACACCTCGTTGCGGAGCATCCGGGTAATGACTGCCGGGGTCCACTGGAACGACTCCCGCACGACGTGCGAGCCCTTCGTTCCGCCGGTCTTGCCGCCCCGCTCGCGGCCCATCCTGTCGGCCCAGTAGTCCCGGGGACTGAGAACACCATCGGCATTCAGCCCCGCAGCGATGGCGGACACCGTGGCGTCCTCCAGCAGCTCACGGACGATGCGCTCGATGACCGCCACGGCGTCCGGATCGGGCACCAGGGTCCAGCCCTTGCCGCCGAACTCCTCGGGCATCGGGGCGGGCATGTAGCCGTACGGCGGACGGCCACCACCACGCCAGCGAAGCGGCATCTTGCGCATGGCGGCCTGCGCCCCGCTGACGCGGTCGCTGATGGACTGCGACTCGAACTGTGCGGCGAAAGCCAGCATGAACAGTTGGAGTTCCGCCATGGGGTCCATGGGGTTGCGGAAGTCGAACACCTGCCGACCCCCGCCCAGACCCTCGGCGAAGATGAGCACCTTCCGGTGCTCGCGTGCCCAGTTGGCGAGGGCGTACATGTGCCCCATGGACCGGATGGCGCGATCGAACCTCCAGAAGCACAAAGCGTCGTAGGCGTCCGGGTCGTTCAACCAGCGCACAAGCTGCGGGCGCTCCCACGGGGACGTCTTGGACGCGCTGACGTCAAGGTCCACCGCTTCGCGCAGCCCGTCACCCTCGCCGAAGGTGACCCGCAGTTCTGCGCCTACGTGGTCGCACGCTTCGCGCTGACGCTCGGGGCTGGTGGTCTCGTCCGTCAGGACGGACAGTCGGATGCACCGGACGCCCCGAAGGGTCTCGGTGAACACGGTGCCGGACAGTGGATTGCGAGCATCTTCCATGCTCTGTGTGGGGAGCAAGGGTTGCCCGCCGGGGAGCGTGGCCGATGTACCTTCCATGCCCACTGTGAAGGGCGAAGGTTGCCCGCTGCCCCGCTCCGAGCCCCTGACCAGCGCAGATGCCGCTGCCATCTCTCACACTCCAGAACATCCAGTTCTGTGTGTCGGGAGACCCCGAGGGCAACGAGCTGTGCGTCGAGCGCAGCCAGGCCGAGCGCATCGCCACCGGCAACGCCTGAGCCAACGCCTGAGCCAACGTTCGGGCCACCGCCTGGGCCACCGCCTGAACGAACGGCCGCCGAGTCCACGAGGACCCGGCGGCCGTTCGTTTCGCCCCGCCCGGTGCACCCGTCACACGACAGGCCGATGTCTCGGGCCGTCGCAGTAGAACCGTCCGATAATCGAACCTGGCTGATGCCACGTCGCGGCGATTTTCCCCGACCCCGCCACCCGAGAGACAGGCAGGTACCCCATGGCCAGGATCGCCGTGATCGGCGCCAACGGCACCATCGGCAGCGCCGTCGTCGCGGAGGCGGCCGCGCGCGGGCACGAAGTCACCGCGGTGGTCCGCGACCCGGACCACTACCGGGGTGAGGCGGCCTTCGTCGAACGCGCGGACGTCCTGGATCGGGCCCAGGTGGCCCGGGTGGCGGCCGGCCAGGACGTCCTGGTGAGCGCGGTCGGCGGCGGCGACGGCCCGGGCCACCTGGCGCTGATCGAGCCGGCCGCGCGGTCGCTGGTGGAGGGCCTGCGCTCGCTCGGCGACGCCGCACCCCGGCTGATCGCGGTCGGTGGCGCGGGCAGCCTGGAGACCGCGCCAGGGGTGCGGGTCTGGGACGCGCCGGGACTGCCGGAGCCGGTGCTGGAGATCATGCACGCGCACGGCGCGGCGCTGGACTACTACCGGGCGGTCTCCGACGTCCGCTGGACGGTGCTCAGCCCGGCCGCCGAGATCGGCCCGGGGGAGCGGACCGGCCGCTACCGGACGGGCCTGGAGCAGCTGCTCACGGATGCTGCCGGGCGCAGCCGGATCTCGGTGCCGGACTACGCGGTCGCCCTGGTCGACGAGGCCGAGCAGCCCGAGCACATCGGCGAGCGCTTCACCTGCTGCGCGCTGTGACTCTCGGTTACGGCGAGCCCGGTCAGCCCAGCTGGATCGACCGCTTGGCGAGCCCCATCCAGAACCCGTCGATGACGCTGCGCTGGCTGCCGAGGTCGGCCTCACCGGCGCCGAGGGTGACGAAGAGCGGGGCGAAGTGCTCGGTGCGCGGGTGGGCGAGCCGCCCGGCGGGGGCCTTGCGCTCGAAGTCGAGCAGCGCGTCCAGGTCATGGGCGTCCAGGGCGCGCCGGCCCCAGTCGTCGAACTCGGCCATCACCGAGCTGATCCGGCCGTCGTTGCTGAGCGCCCGCAGGTTGTGGGTGAAGAAGCCGCTGCCGACGATCAGCACGCCCTCGTCGCGCAGCGGGGCGAGCCGGCGGCCGATCTCCAGCAGTCGCTGCGGGTCGAGCGTGGGCATGGAGATCTGGAGGACGGGGATGTCGGCCTCCTGGAACATCTCCACCAGCGGGACGTACGCGCCGTGGTCGAGGCCGCGGTCGGGGATGTCCTGGACGGGCGTGCCGGGGGCGCGCAGCAGCTTGCGGACGCGGTCGGCGAGCGCCGGTGCGCCGGGAGCGGCGTACTGGACCTGGTAGTAGTGCTCGGGGAAGCCCCAGAAGTCGTACACCAGCGGCACGGTGGTGACGGCGCCGAGGGCGAGCGGTGCCTCCTCCCAGTGGGCGGAGACCATCAGGACGGCCTTGGGCCGGGGCAGGTCGGCGGACCAGGCGGCCAGTTCGCCGGGCCAGACCGGGTCGTCGGCGAGCGGCGGCGCGCCGTGCGAGAGGTACAGGGCGGGCATACGCTCGGGGGCCGCGGTGCTCATGGCGTCCTCCTCCTGGGTCGAACGGAACGGGTGGCTCAGAAGAGTAGTTCAAATTTGAACCTCTACTCGCTGACCGTACACCTTCGTTCGAATTTGAACAACAGGAGTAGACTTCACCACATGTCCACACTGAACGAACCCCGCTGGCTGGACCAGGACGAGATGGCTGCCTGGCGGGGCTTCGTCGTCGCGAGCAACCTGCTCAACCGCCGACTGGAGCGCCAGCTCAAGGAGGACTCCGGCCTCTCGCACCAGCAGTACGAGATCCTGGTGCACCTGTCCGCGGCCCCGGCCCACGCGCTGCGGATGACCGAACTCGCCGACAAGCTGGTCACCTCCAAGAGCGGCCTCACCTACCAGGTCACCCAGCTGGAGCGGATGGGCCTGGTCGCCCGCCGCTCCTGTCCCAGCGACGTGCGCGGCGTCATCGCCGAACTCACCGACCAGGGGCGGGAGTCGCTGCGGCAGGCCGCACCCGGGCACGTCGCCCTGGTCCGCGAGCTGCTGATCGACGTGCTCACCCGCGAGCAGCTGGCCGTGCTCGCCGAAAGCCTCGGCGAGGTCAGTGCCCGGCTGCGCCTCGACGACACACCCTGAATTCCTGAAGCCCCGAGCCCCTCAGTCGGTCCCCCCCCGCGCCGCTCCCCGCAGCAGCAACTGCCGCTCCCGTTCGGCGATCTACCGAGCCGGAGCCGGAGCCGGAGCCTGAGCCCGGGCCCGGGCCGGCTGCGGGGCGCAGAGCAGGGCGGTCCGCAGGTCGAGCCGGTCCCGCAGCCTGGCCAGGCTGCGGCCGGTCAGCTCCTCGATCCGGCGGATCCGGTAGTGCACGGTGTTGACGTGGATGCACAGCGCCTCGGCCGTCCGCGCCCACGAGCCGTCGTGGTCCAGGAAGACCGCCAGGGTGCCCAGCAGCGAGACGCTGTTCTCCCGGTCGTGGGCGGCCAGCGGGGCCAGCAGCCGGACGTGGAAGGCGGCCGTCACCTCCGGCGGGATGCCGCGCAGCAGTCCGTCCAGCGAGTCCAGTTCGGCGGCGCTGCCGACCGGGCCGGCCGAGCCCTCCAGGACGTAGCGGGCCTGCACCAGCGCCGCCCGCAGTGCGGCGGGGGCGGGCGGGGCGGCCGGGCCGACGCCGACCCGCAGGGTGCGCCGGCCGGTCAGCCGGCTCTGCAGCGCGGGCCGGGCCCGGCGCAGCCGTTCGGCGACCTGCTCGACCGGCGCGGCGACCAGCGCGGCGGACCGCCCGTCGCGGTCGGTCCCGGCGGCGTACGGCGCGCCGAGCGAGTGCAGTGCCTCGGCCAGTGCGTGCGCCGCCCAGGCGGCGGGCGGGCCGTCGCCCGGCGCGGCACCCGCCTCGCCCGCCCGGCCGCCGTCGATCCGCGCGGTGACCGCCACCAGCGACTCGGCCCCGCCCAGCCCGCAGGCGGCGAGCGGCTCGGTGAGCCCGGCCTCCCCGGCGAGCGCGTCCAGTAGCCGCCCGGCGGCCCGGCGCCGCGCGCTCGCGTCGGCGTGGGCACGGGCGGCGAGCGGGGCGAGCAGTTCGGCCAGGGACTGGAGCGCCGGTTCGGCCGCCGCCGAGCGCAGGTGCGGGCGCAGCCGCCAACCGTCGAACGGCGAGCCGTCCTGAGGCCCGACGGGCAGCCCGGTGTCGCCGCGCCCGGCGGGCGGGACGGATGCGGCGGTGGTAGGTGCGGCATTGGCGGGTGCGGGTGCGGGTGCGGCGGTGGCGGCGACGGCCCGGCCGCCGGCGGTGGTGATCGAGCAGTCCGGTACCCCGAGCCGGCCGACCGCGTGGGCCAGCACCTCGCCGGCCCCGGCGTCCGCGTGCAGCAGGTCGAGCAGCTCGTGCCGGACGGTCTCCGGGATTGCCGCGGTGTCCTGGGCGCCGGCCCGCAGGTCCCCCCAGAGCCGCAGGTGGACGCGGTCGGTGACGGCGCGGAAGCTGACTCCGGCGGGCACCGTCAGCAGCGGGATGCCGTGGGTGCGACAGGCGTCGGCGAGGCCGTCCGGGACGCTGCCGTGGGTGCCCTCGCCGGCCAGCAGCGCCGCCACGCCCGCGCTGCGCAGGGCGGTGGCGAAGCGCAGCGCGCCGGAGGCGTCGGCGGGCCGCCACCAGACCAGGCCGGTGAGGACGAGTTCGCCGGGCTGGAGGTAGCGGGCCGGGTCCTGGAGGTCGGTGGAGCTGAGCCCGGTGACCGGGCGGTCGAGCAGGTCCGGGGTGCCCCAGGCCAGGCGGATGTCCAGGTCGTCGAGGTGCAGCAGGTCGCCGACGATCATCTCTCGCTCATCTCGCTCTCGCCCTTGTGTGCCGCGCCCGGCTGTGCCTCGCAAGTGCAAGGTTCAGGTGCTCGTGGGCATCGTAAATGCAAGTCATGCGGCAGTGATTCTTCTTGTCGGATCATCCAGCGTGGGCCCCTCGGCGGGTGTGCGGAACCAGTCGTCCACCCGATTGCGGTGCTGCTTCCAGCGGTTTCCGCCGGCTTCGATCGGCTTCCGCCGGTGCGGGGCGCGTCGAGCCGTCTCCTCGGACATGCCCGCCCGTGCCATCGCAGCTGCTGGCGGTAAGCGGCTTCACCCATCGCAGATACCGCTGAAATCATCCTTTCGGTGCCGCAGCTGCGAATGCCCGGGCCCTCCCTCGGGTAACCCCCTCCCGGGTCGCGGCGGCGCGGCCCGGGAGGAGGGAGCGCCATGACCCCGTCGAGCCCCACCGTCCGGTTGCACGGCCACTTCGACCGGCCCGCCGAGCTGTCGGTCGACCAGCTGCGTGCCCTCCCCGCGCACCGCGTCGAGGTCAGCTTCGACTGCCTGGCCGAGGGCGAGCAGCGGCACGACTACGAGGGGCCCGCGCTCTGGGACGTGCTGCGCGCGGCCCGGCCCCGGATCGACTTCTCCGGCCGCAAGCAGCGGCTGCGCTTCCTGCTGTCGGTCAGCGGCGCGGACGGCCACCGGGCCGTCGTCTCCTGGGCCGAGATCGACCCCGACTTCGGTGGCCAGCGGATCCTGCTGGCCACCAGCATGGACGGCGCCCCGCTGGACGCCGCCGGCCCGCAGCTCGTCGTCCCCGACGACCACTGCGGCGCCCGCTACGTCAGCGGGGTCACGGCCGTGTGGCTCGGCCCGCTGGGTGAACCGGCGGCCTGAGCCCCGGCCGCGGGCGGGCCTTGTCCCCGCCCCGGGGCCCGCTCTCGCCGAGTGCTCCGCGGTGGAGCATCGTCGCTGCTCGGAGGGGGTGCGGGCGATCGCGGGGAATACCGGAAAACAGCTCGCCGGATGCCTGTTTCCGTGCCAACATGCCCCATATGGGGACGATTCTGCACGGCACCCTGGTGACCCTCCGCACCGCCGACACCGACGACATCCCGGCGCTCGCGGCCATCCGCGGCACGCCCGAGGTGTTCGCCCGCTGGCGGGGCGGTGACGACCTCGCCGACGCCGTCGCCAGCGACCTGGAGGAGCCCGACACCGAGACCCTCGCCGTCGAGGTGGGCGGGAAGATCGTCGGCGCCATCCAGTGGTACGCCAACAACGACGACGAGTACCGGCACGCCGGCATCGACATCTACCTCGACCCGGAGGTCCACGGCGTCGGCCTCGGCACCGACGCCGTCCGCACGCTGGCCCGCCACCTCGTCGACCACCACCACTACCACCGGCTGATCATCGACCCGGCGGCCGACAACACGGCCGCGATCCGCTGCTACGCGAAGGTCGGCTTCCGCTCCGTCGGCACCATGCGCCAGTACGAGCGCGGCCCGGACGGCACCTGGCACGACAACCTGCTGATGGACCTCCTCGCGGACGAACTCCGCTGACCGGTGCGCCCGCGCGGTGGTGGGCGGCCCGGCAGCGGCTCGACCGAACCGGAGCGCGCGTGACGCGGAGTCAGATCACGGCTGCGCCCGCGGTCGCCCGCTCCGGCGCCGGGCACCCGCAGGTGCGTCGCAGCACCAGCCGGGCCGGGAAGGTCCGCGCGCCGGTGGAGCGCCGCTCGGCCCCGCCGAGGACCAGGTCCACCGCGGCGCGGGCCATCTCGTCCTGCGCGGTCGCGACGGTGGTCAGCGCCGGGCCGGCGATCACCGCCTCGGCGATGTCGTCGAAACCGGCCACCGCGAGCTGCTCCGGCACCCGGATGCCCAGGTCGTCGGCGGCCCGCAGCAGGCCGATCGCCTGGTCGTCGGTCGTGCAGAACACGGCGGACGGCCGGTCGGGCCGGGCCAGCAGGGCGAGCGCCTCGGCGTGCGCCCGGACGCGGTCGAACGGCGCCGGCACCAGCCGCCCCTCGGTCGCCAGCCCGGCCTCGGCCAGCGCGGCGGCCCAGCCGGCCGTCCGCCCGGTGACCGGGTCGTGCGGGCTGAGCGCGAGGGTGCCGCCGAAGCAGTGCACCTCGGCGTGGCCGTGCCCGAGCAGGTGCCGGACCACCTCGCGGGCGCCGCCCTCGTCGTCCGCCACCACCGCGACGCCGTCGGCGGTCTCCGCCCGGTGGTGCAGCAGCACGACCGAGGTGCCGTCACCCACGTCGAAGCCGGTGAGCCCGGGGGTGGCCGGGTCCTGGGTGACCAGGATCAGCCCGTCGACCTGCATGCCGAGGAACGCGCGGATGTAGTGCGCCTCGCGCTCGTCCACGTAGTCGGAGTTGCCGATCAGCAGGAGCCGGCCGTGGTCGGCGGCGGCCTGCTCGACGGCGTGCGCGAGCCCGGCGAAGAACGGCTGGCGGGCGTCCGGCACGACCATGCCGAGCAGGTTGGTCCGCCGCCGTGCCATCGCCTGGGCGACCCGGTTGGGGCGGTAGCCGAGCTCCTCGACCGCCGCGAGCACCCGCGCCCGGGTCGCGGGCGCCACCGGCCGCGGCCCGTCGTTGATCACATAACTCACGACCGCCGTGGACGTCCCCGCCACCCGCGCCACATCGTCCCGTGTCACCCTCGCCATGCCCGCGAGCCTACACAGCGCCTCCGACGGCTCCGGGCTGCCGTCGCCGCCGGACGCCCGCCGCGGTCAGTACGTGTGGTCCGCGGTGATGTCCGCCGAGAGGCCGAGGGCCTGTTCGGCGGGTCGCCCGCGCAGCGCCAGCAGGGTCTGGGCCAGCGCGTCGACGGCGGCCAGGTGGGCGAGCCGGCTGGCCGTGGTCTCCAGGCCGAAGACCAGGTCCTGCCCGCCCGCGACCAGGGTGTGGGTGGCCGTCTCGGTGAGCGGTGAGCGGGCGTAGCTGGTGAGCGCGACCACGGCCGCCCCGGCCGCCCGGGCCCGGCGCGCGGCGTCGATCACCAGCGGGGTGGCGCCGCCGTGGCTGACCGCGAAGCAGACGCCGCCGGGCGGGAGCTGGGCGGCGGCCAGCTGGGCGGTGAGCGGGTCGGCGGGGGCGTCGACGCGCAGGCCGAGCGCGCGCAGCCGGTAGGCGAGGTCGAGTACCACCGCGCCGGACAGTCCGGAGCCGACCAGTACCACCTGGCCGGCGCCGGCCAGCACCTCGGCGGCCGCCCGCAGGTCGTCGGCGGTGAGCGTGGCGGTGATCCCGTCCAGGGCCGCGCGGGCGGCCCGCAGGGTGTCGGCGAGGGCCCGGGCGGCCGGGTCGCGCGCGTCGTCGGCGGGGGCCGGGGCCGTGGCGGGGGAGTGCCGGGCGGCGGCGATCTTCAGCTCCTGGTAGCCGCGGAAGCCGAGCCGCTGGCAGGCCCGGACCACGGAGGAGGGGGCGGTGCCGGCCAGTGCGGCGACGTCGCTGACGCTCAGGTGCACCAGGCCGGCGCCCCGGTCGAGCACCACCTCGGCCACCCGCGCCTCGGCGCCGCGCAGGTCGCCGAGCCGGGCCCGGATCCGCGCGGCGAGCTGGGACTCCAGGGGCGTCATGTCGGAATGTCCTTCCATGGCGCTAGGGTAGCGTGGAATTCGGTTCCAGGCCGTGCCGGATCGCCGGAAGGCCGTCGGAGGGGAGCTTCGCCATGTCCGAGATCGTGCCGGCCGTGCCGGTGGCCGTGCTCGCCGCGGCCGTGCTGCACGCTGTCTGGAACGGCCTGGCCCACCGGATCGCGGACAAGCTGGTCGGCTTCGCGCTGATCAACCTGACCTACACCGCGTGCGCGCTCGTCCTGGTGCTGCTCAACCCGCTGCCGGCGGCCTCGTCCTGGCCGTACCTGCTGGCCTCGGTCGCCGTCCAGACGACGTCGACGGTCCTGCTGCTACGCGCCTACCAGCTGGGCGACTTCGGGCAGATGTACCCGATCGCGCGCGGCTCGGCGCCGCTGCTGGTGGCCCTGCTGTCGGCCACCGTGCTCGGTCAGCACCCGGGCGCGGGCGAGCTGCTGGGCGTGGTGGTGATCTCCTGCGGCCTGATCGGGCTGGCCTTCGCCAAGGGCGTCCCGGGGCGGGCGCAACTGCCCGCGCTCGGGGCCGCCGCCGGGACGGGCGTGATGATCGCCGTCTACACGGTGCTGGACGGCAGCGGCGTCCGGCACGCCGGGACGGTCGGCGGCTATGTGGCCTGGTTGTTCCTGTTGCAGGGGCCGACGCTCGCGCTGATCGCCTGGGCCCGGCGCGGCCGTTCGCTGCTGACCGGGGTCGGCAAGGTGGTGCCGGTGGGGATCGCGGGAGGCGTGCTCTCGCTGACGGCCTACGGCCTGGTGGTGTGGGCGCAGTCCCGGGGGGACTTGGCGACGATCGCGGCGCTGCGCGAGACGAGCATCGTGATCGCCGCCCTGATCGCCACCGTGGTGTTCCGCGAGCGGCTCGGCCGTCTGCGGCTGAGCGCCAGCCTCACCGTGTTGGCCGGGATAGCCGTCCTGGAGCTGGCCCGGCCGTAGGCCCTGTCCGGCCGATCGCGGGCCGATCCCCCGAGACCGGCCGGACAGGGCCCGGTGGCCGTCAGCCCTTCTCCGGCACGATCACGGTCAGCGCGGTGCTCAGCAGCTCGAAGCCCAGGGACTCGTAGAGCCGGCGGGCCGGGTTGCCGTCGGTGACGGCCAACTGCACCTCGACGAGCCCGCGTTCGGCGGCGTCGGCGAGGGCGCGGCGCAGCAGGTCCGCGCCGAGGCCCCGGTAGCCGAGCTCCGGGTGCCGGAAGACGTCGGCGATCCACGGCAGGCCGCCGCGGTCGGTGAGGACGATCCCGGCCACCACCCGGTCCTGCGCGTCCACGGCGAGCAGGCTGGACGGCAGCACCGGCCCGATGACCTCGCCGGCGAGCAGCGGGGCGATCCGTTCCGCCAACGCCTGCCGGTCGTCGCCCGCGAAGTGGTCCGGGTGCCCCGGGGCGAACGCGGCCCGCCAGGCCTCGAACAGGTCCTCGGGCGCGCGGTCGCAGGGCACGGCCCGCAGGCCGCCGCGCAGCGGGGCCCCGGTCCAGTCGGCGGGCGGCGGGTCGGCGACCAGGTCGCGCCGCATGGCGTGGGCGTGCCGGAGCACGGTGGCGCCGTGCTCCAGCAGGGCGAGGCCGAATTCGGGCGTCCCGGAGACCACCCACCCGGCCATCTCGGTGCGCACGAACTCCACCGGGTCGATGCCGCCGGTCTCGTCCACCACCTCCAGCAGGTCGGCCCAGGGCCGGCCCTCCCGCTCGCCCGGGAGGTAGCGCACCACCGGTACGCCCTCGCCGTTACGCCCGATCATCAAATCCGTCTCGGTCACACCAAGCCCCATTCGTACGGTCGTTCGTCCGCTGTCATGGTCGACGAGAGCGCTCCCGGGGGCAACCGAATTGTCAGGCCACCACCGCGGCGCGGACGCAGAGCACGTCCGGCAGGTGGGAAGTCAGCAACGACCAGCTCTCGCCCTCGTCATGGCTGCCGTAGACGTCGCCGGTCCGGTTGCCGAAGTAGATCCCGGCCGGTTCGGCGTCGTCGGTGCGCAGCGCGTCGCGCAGCACGATGCCGTAGTGGTCGTCGCCGGGCAGGCCGTCGGCGAGCGGCTGCCAGTTGGTGCCGCCGTCGGTGGTGCGGAAGACCCGGCAACGGCGGTCGGGCGGGATGCGGTCGTCCGCGCCGCCGAGCGGGAACAGGTAGGCGGTGTCGCCCCGGCGCGGGTGGGCGGCGACGGCGAAGCCGAACGCGGCGGGCAGTCCGTCGGCGACGGAGCGCCAGCTCGCGCCCCAGTCGTCGCTGCGGTAGACACCGCCGTGGTTCTGCAGGTACAGCCGGTCGGGGTCGACGGGGTCGGGGGCGATCTTGTGCACGCACTGGCCGAACTCGGGGTACTGGCCCTCCTCCGGGAGGAACTCGGCGCGCAGACCGGTGTTGGCGGGCTCCCAGCTGTCGCCGCCGTCCTTGCTGCGGTAGACGCCGCCGGTGGAGACGGCGACCAGCAGCCGCTGCGGGTCGCGGGGGTCGGTGACGACGGTGTGCAGGCCCTGGCCGCCGTAGCCGGCGCCCCAGTCGGTCCGGTGCGGGTGGTTCCAGAGCGACTCGACCAGGCGGAAGGTCTCGCCGCCGTCCTCGGAGCGGAACAGCGCGGCGGGCTCGGTGCCCGCGTAGACGACGCCGGGGGCCTCCGGGCCGGCCGGCTGGAGCTGCCAGACCCTGGTGAGCGAGGCGCCGGTGGCTTCGGGGAAGCGGATCGCCGGCCGCGGCGGCTCGTACCAGGTGGCGCCGAGGTCGTCGGAGCGCCAGACGGAAGGCCCCCAGTGGCTGCTGTCGGCGCCGACCAGCAACCGGGTGCGGCCGTCGCGGCGGTCGATGGAGACGGAGTAGATCGCGTTCATCCGGAAGTGCGGCCCGCTGAACTCCCAGTCCAGCCGGTCGCGGCTGCGGCCGAGAAAGAGGCCCTTCTCGGTTCCGACGGCCAACAGCACTTCGGTCATGCCCCACACCACCTGGTGACGAGTACGGCCCCCCGGGACGGCCCCCGGCGCCCAGTGTCCCGCCGTCCACCGGTGGCCACATCTCGCCGCGCCCGATCACCCGGAAGGCCCGCTCACCAGGAAGGCCCGTGCGTCCGGCTCACCCGTGCGTCCGGCTCACCCGTGCGTCCGGCTCACCCGTGCGTCCGGCTCACCCGCCCGGCTCACCCCCGGCAGCCCTCCAGCAGCCGCAGCCACACCTCGCTGATCGTCGGGTAGGAGGGCACGGCGTGCCAGAGCCGGTCGATCGGCACCTCGCCGACCACGGCGACGGTCGCCGAGTGCAGCAGTTCGGCGACCCCGGGGCCGACCAGGCAGGCGCCGACCAGCACCTCGCGGTCCAGGTCGAAGACCACCCGGGCCCGGCCGCGGTAGTGGTCGCCGTACAGCGAGGCCCCGGCGACGGCGCCGAAGTCGTGGTCGACGGCCTTGACCCGCAGACCGGCCCCTTCGGCCGCCGCCAGGGTCAGTCCGACGGCGGCGACCTCCGGATGGGTGAACACGACCTGCGGCGCGCCCGCGCTGTCGGCCGACGCGGCGTGCGCGCCCCAGCGGGAGGTGTCCAGCGCACGCCCCTGGGCGCGGGCCACGATCGCCGCGCCCGTGATCCGGGCCTGGTACTTGCCCTGGTGGGTGAGCAGCGCCCGGTGGTTGACGTCCCCGGCGGCGTACAGCCACTCGCCGTCGACGCCGAGCACGGTGCAGCTGTCGTCCACCTCCAGCCAGCCGCCCGGCTTCAGCCCGACCTGCTCCAACCCGACGTCGGCGGTGCGCGGGGCCCGTCCGGTCGCGTACAGCACCTCGTCCACGGTCAGCCGCTCGCCGCCACCGAGCGTCAGGACCACCGGCCCGGCGCCGTCCGCCCGCTCCAGCGCGGTGGCCTCCGTCCCGAACCGGAGGTCCACCCCGGCCTCGCGCAGGCCCTCCGCGACCAGCTCGCCCGCGAACGGCTCCATCCGCGGCAGCAGGTGGTCGCCGCGCACCAGCAGCACCACCTCGGAGCCGAGCGCCCGCCAGGCGGTCGAGAGCTCCACCCCGACCACGCCGCCGCCGACCACCGCCAGCCGCCCGGGCACGGCCGGAGCGGCGGTCGCCTCCCGGTTGGTCCACGGGTGGGCCTCCGCAAGCCCCGGCACGCCCGTGGGCAGCACGGGACGGCTGCCGGTGCACACGGCGACGGCGTGCCGGGCGGTGAGCACCCGTTCGGTGCCGTCCTCGGCCTCCACGGTGACGGTCCGCACGCCCGCCAGCCGGCCGTGGCCGCGCACCAGCTCGATGCCGGCGTCCCGCAGCCACTGCACCTGGCCGTCGTCGTTCCAGTGCGAGGTGAAGGAGTCCCGCCGGGCCAGCACCGCGGCCGGGTCCAGCCGCCTGCCGCCGACCGCCTCCCGGGAGCCGGCCACCGCGCGGGCGTCGGCCAGCGCGGCCACCGGGCGCAGCAGCGCCTTGCTCGGCATGCAGGCCCAGTACGAGCACTCGCCGCCGACCAGTTCGGCCTCAACGACGACCGTGCGCAGCCCGGCGGAGGCCGTCCGGTCGGCGACGTTCTCACCGGTCGGGCCGCCCCCCAGGACGATGACGTCGTACTCCTCGGCGCTGCTGGTCATACCCGGTCCTCCGTGGTGTCGATGGCCACCCCGGCCCGCAGGGCCAGGGTGACGGGCGTGTGGTCGCGGACGTCGAGCAGCCGGGCGCGCCGGGCGTCGGCCGGCGCGCCGGTGAGGGAGACCTTCCGGGAGGTCGGCCCGCGGCTGCCGTTCGTCTCGTACCCGAGCCTGACCCGAACGGCCTCCGGCGGCCACTTCTCGCGCTCCGCGTGCATCCGCAGGGACTCGCCTTCCCGTGGGATCCGGCCCCCGGCCGGACGGGCGCCGGGCCGCGTGCCCGGCGCCGTGCCCATCCTGCGACGCCGGCGGGGCTTCGCGCAGTCGAACCCGTCGACGGGCCCGAGCCGAGGGCGGGTGGGAGCCGAGGGCGGGTCAGAGCGCCGCGAGCTCGGCCAGCACCGCCGCCGTGTCGGCCGGGCGGGAGAACATCGGCCAGTGCCCGGTGGGCAGTTCGCGCAGCTCCCAGTTCGGCCCGTCGAGCCCGGCGAACCACGGGTGCCCGGCCGTGATCATCGCCTGCACCTGGGCGAGCGGGAAGGAACAGGTCACCAGCGCCTGCGGCAGCGCGGCCGAGGCGCCCGTCAGCCGCAGCCGGTCCCGGTACGCCCCGGCCGGGTGCGGGGTGGCCCGCTCGCGGATCCGGGCGAGCGCGGCCTCGTCCAGGCCCTCCACGTCGGCGCCGTCGGCGGCGAGGTCGGCCCAGGAGGGCATCGGGAGGCGGCCGTCGACCACCGAGGCATCGGCCGCCGCACGGTGGTCGGGCTGCCAGAGGTCGTACAGCGAACCGCCGTCGATCATCGGGCCGCTGTCCAGGTAGACCACCCGGCGGATCCGCTCCGGCATCCGGTCCGCGATACCGCCGGCCGGGGCGCAGGCACCGCTGTGCGCGACCAGCACCACCTCCCAAAGGTCCTCGCGGACCAGCAGGTCGGCCAGCGCGGCGATGTGCTCCGCCAGCCCGATCGGCTCGGCCTCGCCCGCGCGCTCCGCCAGCCCGGGCAGGGTCACGGGGCGGACGGTGTGCCCGGCGGCGCGCAGCGGCGCGGCGACCTCGTCCCAGGCCCAGGCGCCGAGCCAGAAACCGGGGACCAGTACGAACGTGCTCATGGTGGGTCGCTCCTCGCGGTCGGGCGGGATCTCCGTCGCGGACGACTCTAGGACCGACCCCGGCCGGACTTCGTCCGGATTTCCGAGCGGCCGGGCCCGGGGAGCATGACTCCCCGGGCCCTCGGACGAACGGACGCCCGGACGCCCGGGCGCCCGGGCGGGTCAGGCCTGGCCCCCGGCCGCCTGCTCCTGCGCCACCTTGCGCTTCACCTCGGCCATGTCCAGCTTCCTGGCCTGGCCGATCAGGTCCTCGAACACCGACTCCGGCAGCGCACCGGCCTGCGAGAAGACGAGCACGCCCTCACGGATGATCGCCAGCGTGGGGATCGACTGGATCCCGAACGCGGCGGCCAGCTCCACCTGCGCCTCGGTGTCCACCTTGGCGAAGACGAGGTCCGTGTGGCGCTCGGCCGCCTTCTCGTACACCGGGGCGAACTGGCGGCACGGCCCGCACCACCCGGCCCAGAAGTCGATGAGGACGAAGTCCTGGCCCTCCGGACCAGGGACGATGTCGTCGAAGTTCTCCTTGGTCAGCTCGACCGTGCTGCTCATCTCGCGATTCCTTCCCTTCCGGAGGCGGCGCTACCGATCACGTGCTCGCGACAACCGCGCGCCCCGACGGGGTATTCCGCGGCCGCGCGCCGGTGGCCGCCTCTGCCGGCAGCTGCCCGCGCCGGTTCAGCGCCCGGGCGCCACACACCGTGCGGAGCGGAAACCCCACGGGCGGGAGACCTCGTACACCGCCAGCCGCTCGACCCGGGCCGGCCCCTGCACGCCGGGCCAGCGCGGGTTCGGCGTGCCGTCGCCGATCAGGTGCTGCCGTTGCCAGATGCGGTTCCAGCCGACCCGCAGGGCGGGCTCGAAGCTGTGCCACCGTCCGCAGGGGCACGGCTGTCGCACCCAGGCGCAGGTCCGGCAGAGTTCGGCCAGGCCGTGGCCGGTCGAGCGCGACAGCACCGGCTCCTCGTCCCCGCAGGCCGGGCAGCCGGGCAGTTCGGCGCCGTCCAGCAGCGCGTTCTGCCGACGGACGTAGTCGGGCAGCCGCAGCGGCGGGTGGAGGAAGGGGTCCGCCCGCCAGGCCGCGTCCGGTGCGCCCCACCAGGGGCGGTTCCACCACACCGGCTCGGGCGGTTGCCGCCGCCCGGCCCGCTTCTCCGCCCGGCGCCGCGCCGCGTACTCCTGCGCCCCGGCCAGCCACAGGACCCGTGCCTCGTGCAGTTCCTCCACGGCCCGCACCAGCGAGTCCGGGTCGGCCTCCAGCAGCCGGGGCATCCGGGCGCTGAGCGTGAGGTGGTGGTAGGTGGCCCGGAAGCCGTACGGCGCGAAGCAGGTCAGGCAGGTCCGCAGGGCGTTGAACCGGCGGCGCGCCGGCAGCCGCTCGTCGTGCACCCGGGCCCGGTGGGTCAGGAAGCTGGTCACGGCTGCCCCGCGGCGACATCGAGGGCCGACTGTGTGCGCATCACCGGGTGATCATGTCGGACGGCCCGCCCGTCGGGCCAAGGCGTTACCCCGCGTCCGCCGCGATCCGGGCCAGGACCCGGCCGCAGCGCCGGGCGAAGGCCCGTTGCGCGAGCGGCAGCAGCGGCCCCGCCAGCCGGGCGTACCGGGCGACCGGACGGCTGAAGGCGGTCACGCTGAACCAGACCGCCCCGTCCGCCTCCAGTTCGACCAGGAACGTCTCCTCGCCGCGGGCCAGATGGCCGGCCCGGGTGCCGTAGGTGAAGCCGTACCGGTCCGGGCCGTCGACGGTGGCCAGCACCCGGTTGGGGGCGCCGGCCCGGAGCGGGCCGACGCCGATCGCGCAGTGCACGGCGACGCCGGGGGCGGCCCGGTCCGCGTCGGCGTCGATCCGCACGCCGGCCAGCCGGTGCATCCGCCAGCCGAGCAGGGCGGCCCCGGCCACCTCCAGGGCGGGGCGGCCCCGGCCGACGAGCGCCCGGTGGCGCAGGTGGCGGTACCCGCCGGGCAGGTGGCCGGTGGCGCTGGCGCCCTGCTCCGGGTAGCTGAGGTCGGTCATCGGTGGTCCTCCGCGGTGGTGATCCGGCGCCAGGCGAGCAGCGAGCAGAGCGCGAAGCCGAGCGCGTTGCCGACGCCGTGGGTGGCGGCCATCCAGGCCAGGGTGGGGTGGGGGAGCCCGGACGCCTGGCCGAGGGCCCACCACAGGGCGAGCAGCATGGTGAGGGCGAGGACGGCCGAGGAGGCGGTGAGCAGCCGGGCGGTGACCGGGTCGGCGGCGCGCGGCCGCAGGTCGCGCCAGGTGACCAGGCCGACCAGCCACATCCCGGTGGTGAGCACGCTGGCCCCGGCGAACTGGACCCAGGTGCCGAGGAAGTACCCGGCGAGCACCAGCAGCGTCCCGGCCGGCACGCTGAGCGCGGCGCAGCGGGCGGCGCCGGAACCCGCCGGGGTGCTGCGGCAGACCAGCCCGGCGACGAGGGCGGCGGTGAATCCGGCGTAGTGGAAGTGCGGGACGGTCAGCGCCAGGACGTGTGGTTCGAAGTCGAACAGCGGGTAGCCGGAGCGCTCGGCGACCAGGGCGGTGCCGGCCACCGCCGGGGCGGCGAGCGCGGTGAGGACGGCGAGTTCGGCGGGCGCGAGCGAGCGGGTCCGGCGCAGCCGCAGCGGTGCGTGGAGGGCGACGGCCAGGGTGCCGAGCGCGTAGAGGGCGGCGCTGCCGGTGGCGAGGCCGCCGCGCGGGAGCCAGAGCGAGAGCGCGCCGGGGACGGCGGCGAGCGGCCAGAGCCGGCGGACGCGGGCGAGGCCGGGTTCGCCGATCAGGGCGAGGCCGAGCGGGACGACGGCGCCCATACCGAGCAGGACCAGCAGGTTCACCAGCTCCGTCGTGCCCTTGCCCATGCCGGAAGCGCCTCCTTGAACGCGTTCAAATCTTGGTCGTCGACGACTCTACGCCGCAGAGTTGAACGCGTTCAACTCGCCCCCGGTCCGCCTGCCCTGGTGTTCACGGTGGGTGCGGCGCACTCTGGAGGAGTAACCGATGGAGGTGATCCGCCATGCAGACTCTGGTCGGTTGGCACATCGAGATGGAGTTCCGCGAGGACGGCCCGCGCACGACCGCCGCGGCCATGCTGCGGCTGCGCGACGGCAGGGAACTACGGGCCCACGGCTACAGCAGCCGCCACCCCTCGGACCCGGAACAGCTGCGGGTCGGCGAGGAGATCGCGGGGGCCAGAGCCCTCAACGACCTGGCCTCGCAGCTGCTCACCAAGGCCCACGGCGAGATCCAGGAGGTCAGCCCGGTCCCGACCCACCCGTTGACGTGAGCGCCCCGCACCCGGACGGCGGCCACGCCGGCGGCCGGGAGCACCGTCCGCGCATCCCGCTGATCTGCCCGCGCTGCGGGCACGAACAGCAGGTCGTGCCCGGCGGCCCCGACCGGGCGGTCAGGGTCGTGCACGTGGCGACGGGCCGGGAGGCGTGCGAACCCGGGGACCTGGCGAAGGCGCCGGACGACGGGCCCTGACAGCGCTCCCCGGCAGCGCGAACGCTTCACCACGCGAACGGCGCCGGGGGCCGGGCCGGTCCGTGCCCGGTCCTGCCCCCGGCGCCATCAGGTGGCCCGACGGGGTCAGTTGACGCAGTACGTCGTCGGCAGCTGCCACTCGGGCCCGACCAGCCGCTGCTCCAGCTCGTTGAGCGTGATCCGGATGCCGACCGTCCCGGCCAGTCCGACCCGGAACCGGCTGCGGGCCAGGGCGATCAGCGCCGTCAGGCCGTACTTGTTGATCAGCGAGGTGCGGTAGCGGGCGGTGTCGTCCGGGTCGCAGAGCCGTGCGCGGGCCGGCACCGGCCGCCCGGTCGGGCGCCCGTGGGAGTCGCACGGGCCGACCAGCACCCGGGGGTGGCGCCGGATCCGTTCGGCCTCGCCGGAGTGGGCCGGGGTCCAGACGCCGAGCGCCGTGCCGTCGGGCACCACCCAGATCTGCGAGTCCTGGCGGGTGCCGTCCTCGCCGAAGGTGGTGAGCAGGAGGTATCTGTTGTCGGCGAGCTGGTCGGATCGGTCGTGCATCTGTCCTCCCTCTGGCGTGGGGACCGGGGTCGTGGGTCAGTGCCCGTGGCCCTCGGTGATCTCGCGGTACTCCTCGGCGGTGGGCTTGACGATCCGGGCGTGTTCGCCGTGGAATCCGCGGGACAGCCGGGCGCGGGTGCGGGTGAGCACGTCCGCGCTCCGGGCGACTCCATTCTCGTCGACGGGGGCCGGCAGTTCGAGGGGGCGGGGCTGCTCGTGTGCGGTGAGCCGGTGCAGTTCGGCGGGCGCGAGCCCGGCGTGCACCTCGGTGAACTCGCCGTGCGGCAGGCGCTTGACGACGCCGGTCTCGCGTCCGTGCAGCACCTTGTCGCGGTCGCGGCGCTGGAGGCCGAGGCACCAGCGCTTGGTGATGACGAAGACGGCCACCGGGACGGCGAAGAAGCCGATCCGCACCGCGTAGGTGATGGTGTCGAGCGACAGGTGCAGATGGGTGGCGATGAGGTCGTTGCCGCCGCCGGCCAGCATCGCCAGGTAGAGGCTGATCCAGGCGGCGCCGAGCGCGGTGCGGACGGGCGCGTTGCGCGGCCGGTCCAGCAGGTGGTGTTCACGCTTGTCGTCGGTCACCCAGCTCTCGATGAACGGGTGGACCGCGATCGCGCCGAGGATCACCGGGAACAGCGTGAACGGGATCAGCACGCCGAGGTTGAGGGTGTGCCCCCAGAGCCCGACCTCCCAGCCGGGCATCACCCGGATCAGGCCCTCGGCGAAGCCCATGTACCAGTCGGGCTGGGCGTCGGTGGAGACCTGGTCGGGGCGGTACGGGCCGTACGCCCAGATCGGGTTGATGGTGGCGACGGCGGACATCAGCGCGACGATGCCGAAGACCAGGAAGAAGAACCCGCCGGCCTTGGCCAGGTAGACCGGCATCAGCGGCATGCCGACGACGTTCTTCTCGGTCCTCCCGGGCCCGGCCCACTGGGTGTGCTTGTGGTGGAAGACCAGGATCAGGTGCGCCACCAGCAGGCCGAGCATGATGCCGGGCACGAGCAGCACGTGGACGGTGAAGAACCGCGGGATGATGTCGTGCCCGGGGAACTCGCCGCCGAACAGGAACATCTGGAGGTAGGTGCCGACCAGCGGGATGGCCAGCAGCACGCCCTCGATGAACCGGATGCCGGTGCCGGAGAGCAGGTCGTCCGGGAGCGAGTAGCCGAAGAAGCCGTCCAGCATGCCGAGGAAGAGCAGCAGGAAGCCGAAGACCCAGTTGACCTCGCGCGGCTTGCGGAACGCGCCGGTGAAGAAGACCCGCATCATGTGCACGAACATGGCCGCGACGAAGACCACGGCGGCCCAGTGGTGGATCTGCCGGATCAGCAGCCCGCCGCGGACCTCGAAGCTGATGTCCACCGTCGAGGCGTAGGCCTGCGACATGGGCACGCCCTTGAGCGGCACGTACGAGCCGTCGTAGATCACCTCGCCCATGGAGGGCTTGAAGAACAGGGTCAGCCAGACGCCGGTCAGGATGATGATCAGGAAGGTGTACAGGCAGATCTCGCCCAGCATGAAGGACCAGTGGTCCGGGAAGATCTTGCGCAGGTTGGCCCTGGCCAGGGTGTGGATCCCCAGCCGGCCGTCCGCCCAGTCGACGGCCCGCCGCCCCCGTCCTGGGTTCTGATTCCGGGTCATGTGCACGCACCTCGGTCGGAAGGAAGTGGGGATAGTTCCCCGCTTCTCGCTGGGGCCACCATAATCGGGGAGCGGTCCCCACTTCTACCCGGGGTCGCTGTGATCCAGACCCCGAATGGCCGACCCCGGAACCGTCGACCCCGGAACCGTCGACCCCGGAACCGTCGACCCCGGAACCGTCGACCCGGAACGGCGAGCGGCCCGCCCGGAGCCCCAGGAAGGGGACACCGGACGGGCCGCGTACGCACCCGAGCAACCCGCAGGCGTCAGTGCACCAGCACCGGCACCTCGTCGTTCTTCGCCGCACCGGCACCCGACGCCGACGCCGCGTCCGGGCGACCGGCGTTCACGAGGGTGAAGGCGATCGCGGAGGCCGCCACCAGGATCCCGAAGGACACCCAGATCGCGGTCGTGAAGCCGTGCACCATGCCCTGGAACTGCAGGGTCTGGGCGGCGGCCGGCGACGGGGGGGGGGGGGGGGGGGGGGGGGGGGGGGGGGGGAGGGGGGGGGGGGGGGGGGGGGGGGGGGTGTGGGGGGGGGGGGGGGGGGGGAGGGGGA
>NZ_JBWKER010000044.1:0-15554 GCF_056435345.1 Kitasatospora sp. NPDC043950 | reverse complement strand
AGGGGGATCGAGGAGCCAACCACCGGCCCCACGAGGAAACCCAGTCTCGTGTTTGGGAATCTTCCCCCACCCCCGGGGAACTAAAGTTTTGGGGCGCCCCCCCCCCCCCCCCCCCCCGCGGCGGCCGCGTGCGAGGCCAGCCAACTGGTGGTGGCACTGGCCGCGATGGTGTTCAGCAGCGCGGTGCCGATGGCGCCGCCGACCTGCTGCGAGGTGTTGACCATCGCCGAGGCGACGCCCGCGTCGCGCGGCTGGACGCCGTGCGTGGCCAGGCTCATCGCCGGCATGAACGCGGTGCCCATGCCGAGGCCCATCAGGACCAGGCCGGGCAGGATCAGCATCGGGTAGGAGGTGTCCAGGCCGATGTTGCTCAGCAGCAGCATGCCGATCGAGGCGACCAGGAAGCCGGGGGCCATCAGGAACCGCGCCGGGACGCGGGTCATCAGCCGGGCGCCGATCTGGGTCGAGCCGGTGATCATGCCCGCCACCATCGGCAGGAACGCGACGCCGGTCAGCACCGGGCTGTAGCCGCGCACGAGCTGCAGGTAGTAGGTCAGGAACAGGAACAGGCCGAACATGCCGATCACGGCCAGGCCGAGCGACAGGTACACCCCGCCGCGGTTGCGGTCCAGCACCACGCGCAGCGGCAGCAGCGGGGCCTTGACCCGGCGCTCCACCAGGACGAACGCGGTCAGCAGCACGGCGGCCGCGACGAACAGCGCCAGCGTGCTGGCGGCCGTCCAGCCGCTGGACTCGGCGCGGGTGAAGCCGTACACCAGCGAGACCAGGCCGGTGGTCACCAGCAGCACGCCGGGGACGTCCAGCCGGTTGCGGTTGCGGCCCTCGGCGGGCTCGCGGATCACCAGGACGGCGCCCGCGGCGGCGACGATGGCGAACGGGACGTTGACGAAGAAGGTCCAGCGCCAGTTCATGTACTCGGTCAGCAGGCCGCCGAGGATCAGGCCGATCGCGCCACCGCCACCGGCGATCGCGCCGTAGATACCGAAGGCCTTGGCGCGCTCCTTGGCCTCGGTGAAGGTCACCGCCAGCAGCGACAGCGCGGCCGGGGCGAGCAGTGCGCCGAACACGCCCTGGAGGGCGCGGGCGCCGAGCAGCATCGCGGTGTTGGCCGCGGCGCCGCCGAGCGCGGAGGCGAGGGCGAAGCCGGCCAGGCCGACCACGAAGGTCCGCTTGCGGCCCCAGAGGTCCGCGATCCGGCCGCCGAACAGCAGCAGGCCGCCGAAGGCCAGCGCGTAGGCGGTGATCACCCACTGGCGGTTGCCGTCGGAGATGCCCAGGTCCCGCTGGGCGGACGGAAGGGCGATGTTCACGATGGTGGCGTCCAGGACGACCATCAGCTGGGCGAGGCCGATGAATATCAGCGCCTTCCAGCGCCGAGGATCGGGCAGCGTCGCCGGTCGGGCGTCGGTTTCAGGCATGGGGGTACTCACTTCACGGTGCGTGGCGTGCGACAAGGGTCGACCGCCGTACGGGGACGGCTGGTCGCCGTACGGGGCGTCGGTGCGGGGCGTGCGGGGATCGGCTCCTGGCGGGCCGGTGGTCGGCCTGGTCCGGAGGGCGGGTCGGTCGGTCGGGGTACCGCTGGTGGGTCAGTGGTGGGGTTGGAAGTCCTCGAAGGTTGCGGCCCGGCCGGGCAGCACCGAACGGGCCGGCGTGCGCAGCCCGTCCAGGAACAGCTGCAGGTGCCGGTGGACGAAGTCGTCGAGCAGTTGGCAGGACGTCCCCGGCAGCGGCCGGGTCAGCTGGCTGATCGCGATGAACAGGTCACCGTGGTCGACGTCCGCCCGCAGTTCACCCGCCGCCCGGGCGCGCTCCATCAGACCGCCCACGGCGGCCGTCAGACGCTCGCGGGCCTCGGTGAGGTCCGGGTCGAACGGGTCGACATGGCTGGTGAACATCGGGCAGAGCGCGCCGAGCTTCTCCGCGACGGTCGCGTGCGCGAACCGCTGCAGGGCGTCGAACGGGACGCCGTCAGGGGCGTCCGCCTCGACCGTCGCCGTCTCGGCGAGGGCCAGGATACGGCTCTTGACGAGCAGTGCCACCTCGCGGACCAGCGCCGAGCGGTCCGGGAAGTTCCGGTACAGCGTGGCGTTGCCGACCCCGGCCCGCTTCGCGATCTCGTCCAGCGGCACGTCCGCGCCGTGCTCGACGAAGGCGTCGCGAGCCGCCAGGACGATCCGCTCCCGGTTGCGGGTCGCGTCAGCGCGCAGCTTGGGCGCACGGACGGTCTCCACGGGTCGGACCGGCTCGGTGGCGGCGGTGGTCACGGCGACTGCTCCTTCAGGATACCGGGGAAGTTCTCCCCGCTTCTGTCTACGAAAGACCAAACGGGGATTCCCTCCCCGGAAATTTCGCCTTTCTATGTGACCTGGGTCACATTTACCCGCTCTGGTGTGACCGGGAGGGCCGGGCGGTGGGCGCTATCGTCGGAATCCAGATGGCCCGTGACCACTTGCCGGTGTGTTCGTTGCACCACAGGGTGCCCAGGCGAAGGAGGAAAGCCCGTGACCGCGATCTCCGACCGCCCGCAGATGCTGCCCGAGGAGTTCGAGGAGTTCGCTCGTCTTCTGGCTCGAACTGCCGAACGCATCCGGCCGGAGCTCATCAACGGGAAGCTGGGGGTCAAGCCCGTGCCAGGCGGCGACCACGGCCGAATGATTCAGTGGCTGCTGCGGATCTGCATTCAGGCTCGGCCTGAGCTCTATCTGCACGATCAGGGGCTGAAGATCCAGGGCTACCGTGGCAGTTTTGCCCGCCCGGACGGCACGTTGGCGCACGCAGACGCCTTCGTCGGCACGGCGGAGTGGGCCGAGACCAGCGGCGTGCTGATGGTCGCCGAGGTCACCTCCTACGACTCCGATACCAATCAGCGGGACCGTGTCGAGAAGCCTCGGGCCTATGCGGAGGCCGGCATCCCCGTCTACCTGTTGATCGACCGCGACTCCGCCGAGGTCACCGTCTACAGCCAGCCCGACGGCGTCCGTTACGAGACCGCGCAGATCCTCCCGTTCGGCAAGACCGTCCACCTCCCCGAGCCGGTGGGGATCTCGCTGGACACCGAGCCGCTCAAGAACTGGGTGCGCTGATCCCGGCCATGCCTCCCGGAACGCGCTACGCCCTTCGGCCTAGGCTGTGGGCGTCCCGGGCGGCCGGTGGGCCGTGGGAGTCGGGAGGGGCCCGGCGGCCGGGTGGCGAGGAGGTCCGCGATGGGCAGCGGTGAGACCGCCGAGGTGCGCTGCGTGGCGGCCGTTCCGTGCTGGGTGAGCCTGACGGCCCGGGACCTGGAGGGGGCGAAGGCGTTCTACGGGCCGCTGCTCGGCTGGGAGTTCGAGCCGGGGCCGGACCGCTTCGGCCCGTACCTGCATGCGGTGACCGGCGGGGAGGCGGTGGCCGGGCTGGGGGTCGCGGGCAGCGACTGGGCGATGCCGGTGGCGTGGACCAGCTACTTCGGCACGGAGAGCGCGGACGAGGCCGCCGACGCGGTGCGCGAGCGCGGCGCGACCCTGGCGGTGGGCCCGCTGGCCTTCGACGCCGGGCGGGTGGCCTTCGCGGCGGACCCGGCCGGGGCGGTGTTCGGCATCTGGGAGGGCCCGCTGGGCCGGGCCCGGCGGCTGGACCTGCCGGGCGCACCGGTCTGGATCGAGCTGCGCACGCCGGACCCGTTCGCGGCGGCCCTGTTCTACGGGCAGGTGTTCCGCTGGGACGGCCGTGACCCGGAGCGGTTCGACGTCCGCTGGGAGCACGACCGGGTGGTGCTGCGGGCGGAGGGCCACAGCGTCGCCGCACTGGCGAGGGAGCAGGCGGGCGGTGCGGCGGGGCTGCCGCCGCACTGGGAGGTGTCCTTCGCGGTCCCGGACGCGGACCGGGCGCTGGCCCGGGCCGTGGAGCTGGGCGGTTCGGCGGTGGGAGCCGCCTTCGACTCCCCGTACGGGCGGGTGGCCCGGTTGCAGGACCGGGAGGGCGGCCGCTTCGCGGTGATCAGCCCGAAGAACTGAGGCTCACGGCTCGGCGGTGCCTGCCTCGGCGGTGCCTGCCTCGGCGGGCCCGGTGGCCTCGGCGTCTTCGGCGTCTTCGGCGGTTTCCGCGCGTTCGGCCCGCAGCCGGTCGCCGAGCGCGGCTCGGGTGGTGGCCGGCAGGGCCTTGCGGGCGGCCGGGAAGAGCTGCTTCTCCTCGACGGCGAGGTGGCGCCGCAGGGTGTCGGCGAGGCCGCGCAGCAGGGTGTCGAAGGCCGGGTCGGCCGGGCCGAGCCCCTGGAGGTCGGAGAGGTACTGCCCGATCGCCAGGTGCTCGTGGATGCTGCCGAACACCAGCGCCCCGCCGTCCGGCACGTCGTGCTGCACGAGCGGGAAGAGGTGTTCCTCCTCGGCCGCGCAGTGGGTGAACAGCAGGTCGGTCAGCCGGGCCAGCAGGTCGGTGCGCTCGGCGGCGCCGGTGGGTGCCTGCTCGATCCGGTCGAGCAGCTCGGTGACCGCCCGGTGGTCGGCGGTGAACTCGCCGAGGATGTCCGGCCTGCGGCTCATGGCGTGCCCGCCTCTCGCACGGATCGCGGCCCCCGCTCCTTCCAGTATCCGGCGTCCGGCACCACGCCGGTCGCCGCAGGTCAGGGCCGGTCGCGCCGCCCGGTGAGGGCGAGCAGGCGGGTCTGCGGACCGGCGTCGTCGGGGACGGGCAGGGGCGGGTCGAACAGGCCGCTCCCGGAGAGGTCCCCGTAGCCGGCGAACTCGCCGAGGGCGAAGTCGACGAGTTCTGCCGGGAGCCGGGTGTGCCGTCCGATGGCTTCGGCGAGGTCCCAGCTGTGGATGACCAGGTCGGTGGTGAGCTGGTCCAGGTAGTACTGCCCGGAGACGTCCCCGAAGGAGAGGTGGACGGTGAGTTCGGTGGCGCCGGGGACGGCGAAGGCGTCCCGGGCGGCGTCGGCGGCTTCCGTCCAGGTGGTGACCGGGTCGTCGCCGAGGACGTCGCCGTCGAAGCGGCCGCCGACCTCGGAGATGGTGGCGCCCATCAGCAGTTCGGGGATCCACAGCTGTTCGCCGGTGAGGTGGTTGACGAGCTCGCGGACGGACCAGCCGGCGCACGGGGTGGGGGCGTCCCACTGGCGGGGGGTGATCAGCCGGACGCGTTCGCCGAAGGCGGCGAGGGCCTCGGGGTAGGGCGTGCCGGGTTTCGCGGTCCGCCGGTGCTGCCTGCGTTGAGCCATGTCTCCACCCTGCCCCGGGCGGGGTCCGGCCCGCGAGTTGTCCACGATGCGTCAGTTGTTCAAATTCGAACTCCAAGGTACGGTCGAGGAGTGGCCGGTTCAAATTTGAACAACAGTCGCGGGGCGACCCGCCCGGCCGCGCCACCACACCCCTACGACCGATCCCGATCGATGGAGACGCGCATGCCGAGCAGCAGCCCGAGCACGACCGCCCCCACCACCACCGTCCTCCCGGGCCGGGTGACCCCCGACTCCGCGACGACCTCCCCGCACGCCTACGACGCCGGACTCCTGCTCCTGCGCCTGGCCCTCGGCCTGACCATGGCCGCGCACGGCAGCCAGAAGCTGTTCGGCTGGTTCGGCGGCGGCGGGATCGACGGCACCGGTCAGTTCTTCACCATGAGCGGCTACCCGGCGGGCAACGCCATGGCCGTGGTCGCGGGCCTCACCGAGACGCTCGGCGGACTCGCCCTCGCCGTCGGCCTGCTGACCCCGCTGGCGGGCGCCGCGATCGTCGGCACGATGGTCAACGCGATCGCCGTCACCTGGGGCGGCGGCTTCTTCGCCCCGAAGGGCAGCGAGTACGAGCTGCTCCTCACGGCGGGTGCCGCCGCGCTCGCCCTGACCGGCCCGGGCCGCTACGCCGTGGACCGCTTCCTGCCGGTGCTGCGCGCGCACCGGCTGGCGTACGGCGCGGCGGCGGTTCTGGTCGGCCTGGTGACGGCCGGCGTGATCCTGCTGCTGCGGAAGTAGTCGAGCGGGGCGTCAACCCCCAAACGCAGGGGCCGTGGTGGCGATTCGCCATCACGGCCCCTGCGTCGTTCCCCCGCCAATCGCTCACATGAGCGGGGCTATCCAACGTCATGTGATGTGTGCCATGGTACATGTCACACTCCCCACCGTGTGCACGACGGAGCCGCCCACGAGGCGCCGTCGCCAACGGTCCTCACCACCCCACCGGCCGCACCCCCAATGCGGCCGACGACGGCCCGGAGGCCCCCACGTGAGTTCCGCGCGTCTGCTGCGACTCCCACAGCTGGCAAGGCTGTTAGTACTCGCCCTGACCATGTTCCTGACGATCGGCCTGTTCGCCCCGCAGAGCAAGGCCGCCCCCGCCGCCGCCCCCGGCGGCGGCGCGTCCGCCCCCACCACCCCCGCCGGACCGGCGCCGCAGCCCGCCGCCGGCGCCCCCGAACGCGGCCACACCGACCGGCAGTTCGCCTCTGCCGACCAGCGAGCCCCGCTCCCGCTCGACACTCGGCCGGCCGAGGCCCGGCCGACCGCCAAGGCCTTCGCCCTCGGCGCGGCGGCCGCACAGCCCTGCAATGTCGGCGACTTCACCGGCCGGACGGGCGGCGACCTGGTCCAGCACATCAAGGCCGCCGACATCCAGTGCATCAACGGGCTCTTCCAGCTCACCGGCGCGGACGCGAGGGGCGCGTTCCGTGAGGAGCAGATGACCACCGTGGCGTACGCGCTGCGCGACGCGTCCGGCAGCTACCCGGGCGACAACTCGACCTCCGTCGAGCAACTGGTGCTGTACCTGCGCGCCGGGTACTTCGCGCAGTGGTACCACAAGGACGACGTCGGCACCTACGGCACCGCCCTCCAGACGGCGATCCGCTCCGGGCTGGACGCCTTCTTCGGCGGCGCGCACGTGCGGGACGTCGCCGCGGGCAACGCGCCCATCCTGGGCGAGGCCGTCACCCTGATCGACAGCGCGCAGGAGAACATCCGCTACCTCCCGGTGGTCAAGCAGCTGCTGAACGACTACAACAGCGCCACCTGGAACCCGGCCGGCATGGCCTGGGCGGTGAACCCGGTCTTCACGGTGCTGTTCCGCGGCCACCAGGTGACCGGCTTCGACGCGGCGGTCGAGGCCGACCCGAGCGTGCTGGACGCGCTGTCCGGCTTCGCGACCCGCAACAACGACCAGCTCGGCGGCGACTTCGGCGTGCTGGTCTACAACGCGGCCAAGGAGCTGACCCGCTTCCTGAAGGACACGGCGCTCCAGCCCAAGGTCCGTCCGCTCGCCAAGTCGCTGGTCGCGCAGTCCGCGCCGAACGGTCGCACCGTCTACCAGTGGGCCGCGGTCGCGGACGGGGTCGGCTACTACGACGCCGCCAACTGCGCCTACTACGGCACCTGCAACGCCTCCGACCAGCTCAAGGCGGGCGTGCTGACGGTCAACTACACCTGCAGCCCGAGCATCAAGCTGATCGCCCAGGCGCTGGACAACACCCAGCTGGGCACCGCCTGCACCAGCCTCACCGGCCAGGACGCGTACTTCCACTCGGTGGTGCGCGACAACGGTCCGGTCAAGGACGACAGCAACACCACGATCGAGGTCGTGGTCTTCCACTCCTCCTTGGACTACCAGGTGCTGGCCGCGGCCATCTACGGCATCGACACCAACAACGGCGGCATGTACCTGGAGGGCGACCCGGCCAAGGCCGGCAACCAGCCGCGCTTCCTCTGCTACGAGGCCGAGTGGGCCCGCCCGTCGTTCGAGATCTGGAACCTCAACCACGAGTACACCCACTACCTCGACGGCCGGTTCGACATGTACGGCGACTTCAACGCCGGCATGACCACCCCGACCGTCTGGTGGGTCGAGGGCTTCGCCGAGTACATCTCGTACTCGTACCGCAAGGTGACCAACGACGCCGCCATCGCGGCGGCCGCCCAGCACACCTACAAGCTGAGCGACCTCTTCGACACCGCCTACGGTGACCAGGACCGGGTCTACCGCTGGGGCTACCTCGCCGTCCGCTACATGCTGGAGCAGCACCGCGGCGACCTGGACTCCGTCCTCGCCAAGTACCGCGCGGGCGACTGGGCCGGCGCCCGCACCCTGCTCAAGACCACCATCGGCACCCGCTACGACGCCGGCTTCGACAGCTGGCTGACGGCGTGCGCCAACGGCGCCTGCGCCTCCGGCGGTGGCACGCCCACCCAGCCGCAGCTGCCGGAGTGCGCCGGCACCGACATCCGCAAGCTGGACGCCAACTGCGCCCGCAGCAACATCGCGGCGACCACCGGCAACTACGCGCACTTCTACCTCCTGGTGCCGGCCGGCACCAAGCAGGTGAAGGTCACCACCAGCGGCGGCACCGGCAACGGCGACCTCTACTACAACCCGGCCTCCTGGGCGTACACCGACGCCAGCACGGCGCACTCGGCGGGGCCGGACAACTCCGAGACCCTGACGATCACCAACCCGCCGGCCGGCTACGTCTACTTCAGCCTCTACGCCCAGCAGGGCTTCAGCGGGGTGAGCGTCACGAGCGAACTCTGACCGGACGCTCGTCGAGCGACCGAACACGGACAGGTGACCGCCCCGGCGGAGCGCTTCGGCGCCCCGCCGGGGCGGGTCCGTTCCCGTCGGCGGCCAGGTGTACTGACCACGGAGGTCGGTGACAGGGCCTATTCGCCGATCCGGACCAGCGCCAGGGTGATGTTGTCCGGCCCGCCGGCCGCGATCGCCGCCTTCCAGAGCTCGAACGCGGCCCTCCCGTCGGCGCGGTCGGAGCCGTCGTGCGGCCGGGCGAGCAGCGCGGCCAGCTCCTCCTCCGGCACCGGGTCGGTCAGGCCGTCGCTGCACACCAGGTAGCGGTCGCCGGCGGCCAGCGGTGCGGCGCGCACGTGCGGCTCGACGAAGGTCAGTCCGAGCGAGCCGCCCAGGGTCTGGGTGACCACCGAGGTGGTGCGCCGGCCGGGCGGCAGCGGCGGGCTGTCGTCCACGCTCACCCGGCGCAGCCCGTCCGGGGTGACCTGGTAGACCCGGCTGTCGCCCACGTTGAAGGCCACCGCCCGGTCGGGCAGCAGTACCAGGCCGGCCACCGTGGTGCCCATCGCGGCCAGCTCGGGTTCGCCGGCGGCGGCCGCGTACACCGCCCGGTTGCACTCCTGGAGTTCCTCCCGGACGGCCTCCTCGCCGTCCAGTCCGGTGCCGTCGGCGGCCAGCCGGCGGGCCACCAGGGCGCTGGCGACCTCGCCGCCGGGGTGGCCGCCCAGGCCGTCCGCCACGGCGACCACGCAGGGCGGGCCGAGCGGGAACAGCAGGGTCTGCGGGTTGCCGGTCACGGTGGCGCAGAGTGTCCACGGCCCGACCGTGAGGCTGTCCTCGTTGTGCTGCCGCACCAGGCCCTCGTGGCTCAGCGCGCTCACCGCGATGTACGTCGCCATCGGTTCGCCGCCCTTCCGGAGCCCCCCCTCAATTGTGGGCGGGAATAACGATCCGCACCCGGGTGCTAAGGTGGTTGAAAGTTTAACGATCTGCCCCGAGAGCCCCGTGCGCCCCGAGCGCCCGGGCGAGGGGCCGACCTGGAGTGTGGTGAGCAGCATGCAGTTCGGAATCTTCACCGTCGGCGACGTCACCCCCGACCCGACCACCGGCCGCACCCCGAGCGAGCACGAGCGGATCAAGGCCATGGTGGCCATCGCGCGCAAGGCCGAGGAGGTCGGCCTCGACGTCTTCGCGACCGGCGAGCACCACAACCCGCCGTTCGTCCCGTCCTCGCCGACGACCATGCTCGGCTACATCGCCGCGCAGACCGACCGCATCATCCTCTCCACCTCGACCACGCTGATCACCACCAACGACCCGGTGAAGATCGCCGAGGACTTCGCGATGCTCCAGCACCTCGCCGACGGCCGGGTGGACCTCATGATGGGCCGCGGCAACACCGGCCCGGTCTACCCGTGGTTCGGCAAGGACATCCGCCAGGGCATCCCGCTCGCGATCGAGAACTACGCGCTGCTGCACCAGCTGTGGCGCGAGGAGGTGGTGGACTGGCAGGGCCGCTTCCGCACCCCGCTGCAGTCCTTCACCTCCACCCCGCGCCCGCTGGACGGCGTCGCGCCGTTCGTCTGGCACGGCTCGATCCGCAGCCCGGAGATCGCCGAACAGGCCGCCTACTACGGGGACGGCTTCTTCGCGAACAACATCTTCTGGCCCAAGGAGCACTTCCAGAAGCTGATCGCCCTCTACCGCGAGCGCTACGCCCACTACGGCCACGGCACGCCCGAGCAGGCGTACGTCGGCCTCGGCGGGCAGGTGTTCATGCGGCGCAACTCGCAGGACGCGGTGCGGGAGTTCCGCCCGTACTTCGACAACGCGCCGGTGTACGGGCACGGGCCCTCGCTGGAGGAGTTCACCGAGCAGACCCCGCTGACCGTGGGCAGCCCGCAGGAGGTCATCGAGAAGACGCTGGCCTTCCGCGAGTCCTTCGGCGACTACCAGCGCCAGCTGTTCCTGATGGACCACGCCGGCCTGCCGCTGAAGACCGTGCTGGAGCAGCTGGACCTGCTCGGCGAGGAGGTCGTACCGGTGCTGCGCGAGGAGTTCGCCAGGAACCGCCCGGCCGCGGTGCCGGACGGGCCGACGCACGCCGCGCGGGTCGCGGCCCGCGACGAGGAGTCCGCCGACGGGAAGTCCGCCGACGGGGAGATCGTGGAGGTGGCCAAGTGAGCGCGTACCGGCTGGTGGTGGTGAGCGCCGGGCTGAGCAAGCCGTCCTCGACCCGGCTGCTGGCCCACCGCCTCTCCGAATCGACGATCCGTCAACTGTCCGATGACGGACGGCAGGTGGACGTCACGGTGGTCGAACTGCGCGACCTGGCCACGGAGATCGCCCACCACTTCGTCACCGGCTTCCCCGGCGCGGCGCTGCGCGGGGCGATCGACGCGGTGACCGGGGCGGACGCGGTGATCGCGGTGACACCGATCTTCACCGCCTCCTACAGCGGCCTGTTCAAGTCCTTCTTCGACCTGGTCGACCACGACGCGCTCACCGGCAAGCCGGTGCTGATCGCCGCCACCGGCGGCACGCCCCGGCACTCGCTCGCCCTGGAGCACGCCGTCCGGCCACTGTTCAGCTACCTGCGCGCGGTGGTGGTGCCGACCGCCGTCTACGCGGCCACCGACGACTGGGGCACGGCGGGGGACGGGCTCACCGACGGCCTCCCGGGCCGGATCGACCGCGCGGCGGGCGAACTGGCGGCACTGCTGGCCGGCCGCGGCCCGGCGGCGCCGGCGCTGCCCGAACAGGTGGTGCCGTTCGCCGAGCAGCTGGCGGCCCTGCGGGTCTGACAGCCGGGGTGGAAGGGGCGGGCGCGTGACGGCGCGTCCACCCCTTCCGCGTGCCCACCGGCCGCGGGCGCCCCCGAACGGCCTCGGCGGACGGCGCGTCCGGGAGGGCCGTTCGGGGGAGTGCCGCCCGCGCCGAATGGTCCGCTATGGGGTGTAATCGTACGCATGATCAGATGTCCGTTGGTCCGTCACGCCGCTGGTCCGTCACACCGTCGGCCCGCCCGGTCGGCGGCAGCCGCGGCACGCTGACCACCGGCCATGAGCGGGACGCCGCCCGGCCTCCCGCGCCACCGTGGAGGAACCCTCGCCATGCAGGCCGAACCGCAAGCCGTGCTCTCCCCGCTGACCAGCGCGGCGGTCTTCCTGGTCCTCACCGTCGAGCCCGGCGGCGAGGACGCCGTCCGCGACCTGCTGCCCGACCTCGCCGGGCTGCGCCGCGCGGTCGGCTTCCGGGTCCCCGAGGGGGGCCTCACCTGCGTCACCGGCGTCGGCTCGGACGCCTGGGACCGGCTCTTCGACGGCCCCAGGCCGGCCGGCCTGCACCCCTTCCGGGAGGTGGCCGGCACCCGTCACCGGGCCCCGGCCACCCCCGGTGACCTGCTGCTGCACCTGCGGGCCGCCCGGATGGACCTCTGCTTCGAGCTGGCCGGCCAGCTCACCGGCCGGCTGGCCGGGGCGGCCACCGTGGTGGACTCCGTCCAGGGCTTCAAGTACTTCGACGACCGGGACCTGCTCGGCTTCGTCGACGGCACCGAGAACCCCGAGGGCCGGGCCGCCGAGACCGCCGCCGTGGTCGGCGCCGAGGACCCGGACTTCACCGGCGGCAGCTACGTCATCGTCCAGAAGTACCTGCACGACCTGGACGCGTGGAACGCGCTGAGCGTCGAGGACCAGGAGCGGGCGGTCGGCCGCACCAAGCTCACCGACATCGAGCTCGACGACGCCGTCAAACCGGCCGACTCGCACGTCGCGCTCAGCACCGTGACCGGGCCGGACGGCGAGGAACGGAAGATCGTCCGCTACAACATGGCCTTCGGCTCGTTCGACCGCGGCGGCGAGTTCGGCACCTACTTCATCGGCTACGCGCGCGATCCCGAGGTGACCGAGGAGATGCTGCGCAACATGTTCGTGGGCCGCCCGCCCGGCACCACCGACCGGCTGCTCGACTTCTCCACCGCCGCCACCGGCTCGCTGTTCTTCGTCCCGACCGCCGACTTCCTCGACGCCCCGCCGCCCGCGCCATCGGCGCCCCCGGTGCGGTCGGCGCCGCCCGCGCCGCCCGCTCCACCCGCGCCGAGTACTCCCCCCGCGACCGGCTCACTCGGCATCGGCAGCCTGCGCGGCACGCCCTGAACCGGACCTCCCGACAAGGACCCGCACCATGAACAACCTGCACCGCGACCTCGCCCCCGTCTCCGCCGCAGCCTGGGCGGAGATCGAGGAGGAGGCCCGCCAGACCTTCAAGCTCCACATCGCCGGCCGCCGCGTGGTCGACCTGAACGGCCCCGACGGCTCCACCCTCGCCGCCGTCGGCACCGGCCACCTGACCGGCATCGAACCGCCCGCCGACGGCGTCCAGGCCCACGCCCGCGCCGCCCAGCCGGTGGTCGAGCTGCGCGTCCCCTTCACCGTCCGCCGCGAGGCCGTCGACGACGTCGAGCGCGGCTCCCGCGACTCCGACTGGCAGCCGGTGAAGGACGCCGCCCGCACCATCGCCCTCGCCGAGGACCGCGCCGTCTTCGAGGGCTACCGCGCCGCCGCCATCGAGGGCATCCGAGCCGGCTCCACCAACCCGCCGGTCCAGCTCCCCGAGGACGTCCGCGAGTACCCCGAGGCGGTCAGCCGCGCCCTCACCGCGCTGCGCCTGGCCGGCGTCGGCGGCCCCTACTCGCTCCTGCTCGGCGCGGACACCTTCACCGCCGTCAACGAGACCAGCGACCACGGCTACCCCGTCCACAACCACCTCGCCCGCCTCCTCGACGGGGACATCATCTGGGCCCCCGCCATCGAGGGCGCGCTCCTCCTGTCCACCCGGGGCGGCGACTTCGAACTCTTCCTCGGCCAGGACGTCTCCGTCGGCTACCTCTCCCACGACGCCGACACCGTGCGGCTCTACCTCCAGGAGTCCCTCACCTTCCGCGTCTACACGGGAGAGGCCGCCGTGGTGCTGGCCGCCTGAGGGCGTCCTGAGGCCCAGCACACACCGGGAAGGGTACTGAGTTCCTTTACCAGGGGTACTGAGTGCCGTATCCTCTTCACGGAGCCTCCGACACCAGTCGAAGAGCGCCGACACGGTATGCCGGTCCAGGTGGCGCCCACGGCGCGCAGGGCGCGGCCGGGCCGGGATTGGCACTCAGTACCCTCGGCATGACGTGAGGCCATCGACCAGCGCGACCGTGACAGGAGAACCACTCATGAGCTTGAGGATCGTCGTCTGTGTGAAGTACGTGCCGGACGCGACGGGTGACCGTCGGTTCGCGGACGACCACACCACCGACCGGGAGGGTGTGGACGGCCTCCTGTCGGAGCTCGACGAGTACGGCGTGGAGCAGGCGCTGCGGATCGCGGCGGCGAACGAGGGCGCCGAGGTGACGGTGCTGACGGTCGGGCCGGACGACGCGAAGGACGCGCTGCGCAAGGCGCTGTCGATGGGTGCGGACAAGGCCGTGCACGTGAACGACGAGGACATCCACGGTTCGGATGTGATCGGGACGTCGGCGGTGCTGGCGAAGGCGCTGGAGAAGACCGGGTTCGACCTGGTGATCGGTGGGATGGCGTCGACGGACGGTTCGATGGGTGTGCTGCCGGCGCTGCTGGCGGAGCGCCTCGGTGTGGCGCAGGTGACGCTGCTGTCGGAGGTGTCGGTCGAGGGCGGTGTGGTGCGGGGCCGTCGTGACGGTGACGCGGCGACGGAGCTGGTGGAGGCGGCGCTGCCGGCGGTGGTGTCGGTGACGGACCAGTCGGGTGAGGCCCGGTACCCGTCGTTCAAGGGGATCATGGCGGCGAAGAAGAAGCCGGTCCAGTCGCTGGATCTGGACGATCTGGGCATCGAGGCCGACGAGGTCGGTCTGGCGGGTGCGTGGACGGCGGTGGAGTCGGTGGCGGCGCGTCCGGCGCGGACCGCGGGCACGGTCGTCAAGGACGAGGGCGAGGGCGGCAGGCAGCTCGCCGGCTTCCTCGCCGACCAGAAGTTCATCTGAGCCGGCCCGGCCGAGCCACCCACCCCCTGCCACAGCGAAACACGGAGACATTGAGCAATGGCTGAGATTCTCGTCCTGGTGGACCACGCCGACGGTGCGGTCCGCAAGCCGGCCCTCGAACTGCTGACCCTGGCCCGCCGGATCGGCGAGCCGTCCGCGGTCGTGCTCGGCGCCGGCGCCGGTGCCGCCGCCGACCTCGCGGCCAAGGCCGCCGAGTACGGCGCGGCCAAGGTGTACGTCGCCGACGGCGCGGAGTTCACCGACCAGCTGGTCGTCCCGAAGGTGGACGCCCTTACCCAGATCGCCAAGGCCAACGACGCCGCCGCCGTCCTGGTCACCTCCTCCGGCGAGGGCAAGGAGGTCGCCGCCCGCGTCGCACTGCGGCTGGGCTCCGGCATCATCACCGACGCCATCGACCTGCGTGCGGGCGACAGCGGCCCGATCGCCACCCAGTCGGTGTTCGCCGCCTCGTACACCGTCGACTCGCGCGTCAGCAACGGCGTGCCGGTCATCACCGTCAAGCCGAACGCGGTGGCCCCCGAGGCCGTTGCGGGCGCGGGCGCGGTGGAGAACGTGGCGGTGGAGTTCACCGGCAACGCGGCCAAGGTCACCTCGCGCACCCCGCGGGTCTCGACCGGCCGTCCGGAGCTGACCGAGGCCGCGATCGTGGTCTCGGGCGGCCGTGGCGTCGGTGAGGCGGCCGGCTTCGGCGTCGTCGAGGAGCTCGCGGACGTGCTGGGCGCGGCCGTCGGCGCCTCGCGTGCCGCCGTCGACGCGGGCTGGTACCCGCACAGCAACCAGGTCGGCCAGACCGGCAAGCAGGTCTCGCCGCAGCTGTACGTGGCCAACGGCATCTCCGGCGCCATCCAGCACCGGGCGGGCATGCAGACCTCGAAGACCATCGTGGCCGTCAACAAGGACCCGGAGGCCCCGATCTTCGAGCTGGCGGACTACGGCGTGGTCGGCGACCTGTTCGCCGTGCTGCCGCAGCTGACCGCCGAGGTGAAGGCCCGCAAGGGCTGATCCCCGCACACGGCAGTGGG
>NZ_JBWKER010000043.1:61429-76087 GCF_056435345.1 Kitasatospora sp. NPDC043950 | reverse complement strand
CGGGCCCTCACCATACCCGTCAGCAGAAACACCCAGCCCGGACAAGCAGAAACGGCCCGCCAGCCAAGCTGACGAGCCGCCATGCAAGATCGAGGCTAGTAGCCGGAGATACGCCGGAACATCTAGTCGTCACGGCACGAACGGGGCTGCATCCGCATGCCGAGGCCCGCAGGCTGTGGGACAGATTCCGCGTTTCCCAGCCGCGGCGTGGTGAATGGTGCACGCTTCAGGTCGGAGCCCGTGAAGGGTGGATAGAAGTAGCCGGGCTCAGGTACGCCGAATCTGCTTCTGGGGGGGGAGTATTCGGTTCCCCCCCGAGAGATCGTCATGGGAGGTGATGAAATCAAGGATGTCGCGAGTTTCTTCTGTGCGATCGGCGAGGCTTTCCGTGGTCCAGGAGGGTATGTCGGACAGGGTTTTACCGAATTGAAAGAGTCCCTTGAGGGCTATCTGCAAGGCGCCTCGGTTCGGCTGATTTGGCGGGACATTTCCGTTGCGCGTTCCTCCTTGTCTGCGGCAATGAATCTTGCCGGCGGGCCAATCTCCAAATTCGATTTGATTCTTGAGATTCTGTCGCAGAATAATGTTGACGTCATTCCTGGATAGTACACGTGCCTACTAGGGGAATTTATCGGTCCTGGTCTGGCGCGTTGCCGTAGAAACTCACATTCGCAGATAAATGAACGGATATCGCCCCCCCGAAGGTGAGTAGCAAATAGAAGTGGCCCCATCGGATTGTTTCCGGTGGGGCCACTTGGCGGTTTGACGGCAGTAGTTGACGGCAACGTCAGCGGACGGGTGCTGCACAAAGCGGTGGGTCGTCGCCGTCGTCGGGGTTGGTGGCGGCCTCGGAGGGTTTGCCGAGGGTACGGCCGAGGAGGTCGATGGCTTGGCGCTGGAGGTGGAGGCGGACGTGTAATGGTGACGTCGGGTATTGGAACTGTCCGAATGCCTGCGTGCAGAGTTGGGTGGAGCGGGCTCACAGGTAGTCGAAGAAGCGGGTCCACCAGGTTGGTGGGTGCTCGGGTGGGTAGTAGGTGGCGAGATTGCTGGCGCCGTCGTATCGGGTCCAGAGCAGGTGCTCGGAGACCGCGATGTAGCCGAGCGCTTCCACTTCGTCCTTGATGCGGCGCCGGTCGGCGGTCTCGAAGAGGAGGTTCTCTTCTTCCTCGTCGTAGCTGCCAGGGTTCCCCAGCGTCACGGTGACGAGGGCGCCGAAGTTGCTGACACGGATGGCGATGTGGTCGCCGCTGGCCGTCGCCGTGGTGGGAATGACGATCGTCCCGTGGTGGCTGGCGTCCTGGACGCCTCGATCGACGGAGCAGGTGCACTGGAACCGTTGATTCAGCCTGGCTGCGAGCTGGTCGAATCGGGCCCGGGTCGCGGCGTGGTCGTAGTTCTGAGGGAACTCCATGTGGTCGGGATCGTCGAGGTCCCTCAGCAGAGCCCAGATGTGCTGGTCATCGAGGGGCATGATCATCGTCTCCGTGTTGGTGGGTGTGGTTGATGCGGTGGCTGACTTCGGCGGCGTAGTTGGTCCAGTCGCCGGCGGAGAGTCGCTGCCAGGTGACGGCGACGTCTGTGTGGATGCCGAGGGTGCGGGCGAGGATCGCGGCGGGGATCTCGGTGGCGAGTTGGAAGAGTGCGGTGCTGCGGGCCTGGTTGGGGTGGATTCCGAGGTTGTTGAGCCGTTGGGCCAGTTGTGTGGTGCTGATCGGGCGTCCGGGTTGGCCGCCGGGGAAGAGCCAGGGCGATGGCGTCAGTGCCCCGATGGTCGCGTGACCTTTGCGGTTCGCGGTGACGGCGCGGGCGAGCGCGGCTACTGGTTCGGGCAGCTGGATAGGGGCTTGGCCGAGGTGGAGGCGCACTCCTTGAGCGTCGGCTTCGACGTCCGTGGTGGTGAGGCGGCTGATCGCTGCGGGTCTTTGGGCGTAGAGGAGGAGAAGCAGTCCGGCGAGGCGGTCTTCGGCTTTGAGAGCGCCGTCGTGCAGGAGTCGGCGTGCGGTGTCCCATCGGTGCTGGTCGTCCAGGGGCTGGGTCGGGCCGCTCCAGCGGTGGGCGGGGGCGTGGATGGTGGTCAGCTTGTTGGTGCGGGCCCAGCGGATGAAGTGGCCGGCGGTCTTGCGGTAGGTGGCGGAGTCGTCGGTGAGCCAGCGGTCGAGGTCACTTTGTCCGCAGGTGGCCAGGGCAAGGTTGTGGGTGGAGAGCCAGCTCAGGAAGGCGACGGCCGCGTGGGTGCGCTGGCGGATGGAGTTGAACTGCTGCAGCGTGGCGGGTTGGCCGTTGTTCTTGGCGCGCAGTCGCCTGACGAGGTGTCGGGTCGTATAGCGGTGGAGGAGTCTGCGCTGGTCGGGGTCCTGTTGGGAGGTGATCAGGTCGGCGAGGAAGCGTTCGGTGCGGGCCATGTGTTCGTCGCGTTCGGGCAGGGCGCCGGCGCTGACGAGTACCTGACGCAGGTGCGCGAGGGGCTGGGTGTCGGGCAGTTCGTCGAGGGCTTGGTGGGTGAGTGGACGTCGGCCTGCGGCAAGGTCGGCGAGGACCGGGGCGACGGAGGGCTTGTTCAGCCAGCGCCTGGCGGTGATGGGGTATTCGGCGGTGGCGATGTTGTGCCGGAGGGCCTGGAGCCCGGGGTGGAGGGTCGCTGTTGGAGGCCCCAGCAGCTCGTTGAGGCGCTGGTTGATCAGGCAGCGGGCGCACTGGCCCGGGTGCGGATGGTCGGGATCGGTGCAGGTGGGGCAGGTGTGCCAGACCTCGGGGGCGGTGCAGTCGGCGCAGAGGGGTTCGGCGAGGGTCCCGGAGATCACCGCTGAGAGGCGGCCGCAGGCCGAGCAGGAGGCGGTGCGGCGTTGACAGGTAGGACACCAGGGGCGACCGGTGGTGCGGGAGGTGCCGCAGGGTCTGTTCTCGCCGCAGATGGAGCAGGTCGCGGTGCGCAGAGCGGGGCAGCTCGGGCAGATCGGACCGTCTGGCGTGTGGGTGTTCACCAGACGTAGGCGGCCGCAGTTGATGCGGGTTTCGAGGTTCGCGGGGTCGGTGATCAGGCAGTTCGGACACAGCGGTCGGCCCTGGTCGTCGCGGGTGGCGGGTTCACGGTGGGCCCCACAGCGCGAGCAGTCCTGGAGGCGGCTGTGGGCGATGCAGGTGCGGCAGACCCGCTGACCATCGAGTGGCTTGTCGATGCGGACGACTCTGCAGCAGCGGGGACAGGCGGGTTGGACGACTCCGGCGATGCCCGCGGTGTGCAGGAGGTCGATCAGCCGCAGAATGGCGCGAAGGGGTGCGAGGTGCCCGTCCCCGGTCAGCAGGCCGGGATCGGTTTCCAGGGCCCAGGCGAGTTTCTGCTGGTAGGAGGGGCGTGGTGCCGAGCGGCGGACCGCGTCGGCTATCGCCCCGCGATCGGCGGCCGGGTCCAGAGCGCTGACCAGCGTCTGGATGACCGTGATCGGATCCCGGTCGTCGAGGTCCGGACACATCTTGCAGCGCGGCCGCCCGGCGCGATCCCGCGTCGCGACACGCCGGGTGTTTCCGCAGGCGCCGCAGGGCTCGGGCTGCGGTCCGCAGATCCAGCAGTACCAGTCCTGCCCACGGCGCTGGAGGGTTCGCATCGACTTGCCGCAGTCGGCGCAACAGGGAGGCGAGATGTGCGAGGCGCCTGCCTCGCGGAGCGCGATGAGCAGGTCACCGACGGCCCGGGGCGCCGGCGAGCGGCCGTCGGTCAACACGCCGGGACGCCCAGCCAAGTGGGACGCGAGACGGCGGGCCTTCGCCCGGCCGCCCGCGATGCCGGTGACCACGGTGCGGATCTGCTCGGTCCCCAGCTGAGGTTCGATGGCCGCGACCAAGTCCACGATCGTTCCGATCGGATCGGAGACCGCCCGATCAGGGTGTCCCGTGGTAGTCACGGTCGCTCGACACCACGGATGCGGGCCCGCTTGGGCCGAAGATCACCAACACCGGCCTCGGCGCCGACTGCCTTCTTTGTTCGGCTGGTTGCTCCGGCACCGGCCGCGGCCACGGGTTCGATGAGGTCGTCCATGGTGCAGTCCAAGATGTCGAGCAGGGCCATGAGGATCCTCAGGCTGAGCCGTTCAGGGCGCTCGACGACGAGTCGGTAGACCTGACTGGAGGACAAGGTGATGCCGCGTTTGTCCAGCAGCGGGATGAGGTCGGTGGTGGAGAACAGCCCTCGGTCGGCCATGACCTTGCGCAGGTGCCAGTGGTAGTCGAGCTTGGCGGCCATCAGCGGTCCTTGTCTGCGGAGGTGGTCGGCGCGAGCACGGGCGCGAGCGCCTTATGGAGCATGGTGTTCATGAAGTCGTCGCTGACGTGGGTGTAGATGGCGGTCGAGCTGTCGTTCTCGTGACCGACCTGCTGCTGGATGAAGCGGCGGTCGACACCGTCCTCGGTGAGGTGGGTGACATAGGCGTGACGGGCGGAGTGGGCGACCAACTCCTTCGGGAGCTTCAGCGCGTCTCGATAGGCGACGAACCGGGCGTTGATCTCCGCCGGCTTGATCCGGCCACCCCGCTCGGTCACCCACAGCGCGGGGTGTTCCTCGCAGCCGAACCGCGGCTGGACGTTCTCGACGTAGTCGGCGACGGCCTCCACCACCCAGTCCATCACCGACAGCACGTTCCGACGCCTGGGCGGCTGACCCTTCTTCGCTTTGCCGTAACGGACGTTGAGCGTGCCGTACCGGCCGAACTGAGGAGCCGAGGCATTGCGGCCGAAGTCCACCAGATCAAGCTTGGCCGCCTCGGTGCGGCGCAGGCCCCACCCGTAGATGACCTTGAACAGGGTGGCATCCCGGTAGGCGGCGAGGGCTCCCTTGCGCTTCGCGCGCACCGCCCGGTCGACCTGGTCGTCGGCGTAGTCGAGGAACCGCTGGATCTCTTCCCGGGTGAACGGCCTCGCCTCCGGCTTGCCCTCGTAGTCGTTCAAGTGGGCGATGGTGTTCCACTCATGGCAGATCGCCACCGGATGGGTGCCGAAGGCGTCCTCGCAGGCCACCGCCCAGCCGTAGCGGCCATCGATCAGGAACTCGCTGAACAGCCGCAGACTGCCCTGGTAGCTGCGGATCGTGGACGGCGCCAGGTGCTTCTCGCTGGTCAACCACAGTGACCACTCGTCCACATGCCCCGGCGTCCAGGCCCACGGGTACTCGTTGGTGTGCTCCAGAAACCGGCGCACGAGCCGTTCCCGAGGCGTGACCGTGTCCTCGCGCAGCCCGCGGGCGGCCTGCTGGGCCCGCCAGCCCCGCAGCATCGCCTCGACCATCGCGTCCTGCGGACGCAGCTGGACCACCCCGGAGACCAGCTCCAGATGCGCCGCCCCTGCCAGGTCGGCACGTCGCTGAAGACCCACTTCCACCCTCCCTTCCAGAGGGCAAATCCTGCATCAGATGGGATCGGGCTGCCAAACTCCCAGCTCAGGCAGCCAAACTGAAGGAGAATCGAGCCCCCGTCAGACAGTGCTCTGACCTCGCAGCCTGCGGTTTCTCGCCCATCTGATGCAATTCCCGAGGGTTTGCGTAGACGGTGACGGTGACGCCGATGTGGGCGTGGCCGAGGAGTTCTTTGATGACGACGAGTTCGACGCCTTGTTCCAGGAGGAGGGTCGCGGTCGAGTGTCGAAGGTCGTGGAAGCGGATCTGGCGGAGTCCTGCGCGGTGGAGGAGCGCGTTGAAGTGCCGGGTGAGGGTGGCTGGTTCGATGGGGTGGCCGTCGGGTCGGGTGAAGACGTGGCCGCTATCCACCCAGCCCGCGCCGGCCTTCTCCTTCTCCTGGGCCTGCTGCTTCCTGTGGGCGCGAAGTGAGAGCAGGCAGGGGGCCGGGAGGGCGATGCGGCGTTCGGAGCTGACTGTCTTGGTGGGGAGGGTGGTGAGGCCGCCGGTGCGGGTGCGCTGGAGGGTGCGGCGGATGCTGGCGGTGCCGCTGCCCTGGTCAAGGTCTTCCCAGCGCAAGCCAAGGAGTTCGCCCTTGCGCAGCCCGGTGCGCAAGGGCGACGAACAGCGCGTGGAGGCGGTGGCCCTGGGCAGCGGTGAGGAGGGCGCGGGCGACGTTGCGCGGGATCTCCTCCTCCCTGACAGCGCGTTCCAGAGCGGACTTGAGCACGGAGTGGATGTAGGCGAGGGTCGGCGGGGAGAGCCGCTTGCCGCAGCACGTGCCGGTGGTGCAGCAGCGGGGCTGGTCGCAGGCGGAAGCGAGGCCGCAGGTGCAGCACTGGCAGGTGGTGCCGAGTTGTCCCCGCGAGATGGGTGCAATCCAGGGTCACGGTCCAGCAGTCAGCCCGGGCGAGGTTCAGGGTTCGTGTGTCTACAGCGTCGAGGGGACCGCCAGCAGGCGCCCGGAGTCGGAGGCGCGGCCGATGCGAGCTCCGATGTGCCGCAGGGTGGGTGGGGCCGGCGGGGCTGCCAACTGTGCGCAAAGATGGGCGATTTACGCAAGGGCGGGCAGGTGGAGGTGGGGTCGTCCGGGTGGGGGGCGTGGGCGGTGTGGCGGGTGCGACCTGGGGTGGAGGGGGTTACGTCGCGGGCAGGACGCGGTGGGGGTGGGGGCGGGCCTAGCGTGGCGGTATGTCGACAACTTCTCGGTGGCGGAATGCTGTTCTGCTCGCCGTGCCCATTGCCGTCCTGGTTTCGCTGGCCGGTCCGCAGGCCGCGCTGGCGGCTTCCCCGACGGTCGGAACGCTCTCGTTGAGTGCGGCGGCCGAGGTGCCACAGGTACCGCAGGTGCCCGCGCCGACGACGCGACGGGCGATCGGTGCCACGTCCGTCCACTTGGTGGACAAGGCCCGGCACGACCCCTGGCGGGCGGACGTCGCCAGCCGTGAACTGATGGCCACCCTCTGGTACCCGGCGCAGTCCGCGCGCGGGGAGCACGGGGAGCAACTGCCTTACGTCTCGCCAGAGGTGTCGTCCGCCCTGTTCGGCACTCCGGCTGTCAGCGAGGTGCGGACGGGCGTGAAGGCCCGTACGGTGCCCGCGCCCGGGCGGCACCCCGTGGTGGTGCTCTCCCCCGGTTACGGCTACAGCCGCACCTCGCTCACCGCCCTCGCCGAGGACCTCGCGGCCCGGGGCTACGTGGTGGCCGCGCTGGACCACACGTACGAGACGGTCGTGCAGTTCCCCGACGGGCGGGTGGAGACCTGCCTGATCTGCGATCAGGTGGACGACCGGCGGGCGGCCGAGGTCACCCGCAGTCGGGCGAAGGACATCAGTTTCCTGATCGACAAACTGACCGCGCCCGGGCCGGGGCTGGTCCGCGGGTTGCAGGTCGACCGCTCCCGGATCGGCGCGGCCGGCCACTCGATCGGCGGCGCGAGCGCCGTCGAGGCGATGAGCGAGGACCGGCGGATCCGCGCCGCCGCCAACCTGGACGGCGACTTCTTCGCCCCGCTGCCCGCCGACGGCCTCGCCCGCCCGGTGCTGCTGCTCGGCGCCCAGCGGCACGCCGGCACGCCCGCGACGGCCAACTGGGACGAGACCTGGCAGCACCTGACCGGCTGGAAGAGCTGGCTGGACCTGCCGGAGGCCGGCCACCTGTCGTTCTGCGACATGCACTGGCTGGTGGACTCCCTCGGCGTCCGTGACCAGCTGCCGCCCGACACCACCCCGGAGCAGTACGGCACCATCAAGGGCGACCGCGCGCTCGCCGCCACCCGGGCGTACCTCGGCGCGTTCTTCGACCGGCACCTGCTCAACCGCCCGAGCCGACTGCTGGACGGGCCCTCGACGGCCTTCCCGGAGGTTCGCTTCGCCAAGTAGCAAGTGGCGATTAGCGAGTGGCAAATGGCGGGTGGCGGGTGGGCCGCAAACCGCGCGGCGGGCCGGGGCACCCGATCAGGTGATTCGGCCGCCGCAGGGCCGTGACCTGCGGCGAATCGGGGCAGTCCTCCGGCGCAGCCGCCATCCGCGGCGGTTCCCCGGACACTCTGGAGTGACGACATGCGACGGATCAGCAAGGCGCTCGGCGCGGTGGCCCTGGCCGCGGTGGTGGCAGTGGCGGTGCCCGGCTCGGCCCAGGCGGCCACCGGTCAGCTCCGGGTCGGCTTCAGGTCCTACAACAACCCCTCGGGTTGCTACGGCAGCGACATCTGGCCCCTCATCGTCGAGAACCGCACCGACAAGTCCGCCCAGGTCTACGACCAGCCGGGCTGCGCGGGGTCCGTCATCGCTGTAGTACCGCCGGGCGAGAGCGGGACGTTCGAATTCGGCGCGAGCGTGAAAATCGACTGACCCTTCCGGACACGCAACGAGGCCGGTCGACCCGACGTGATGCCGGGTCGACCGGCCTCCTCGGTTCGCTCCCGTCGTCACCGGGGCGGCGACATCATGACGTGTTCATGCGAATGGGCCGATACGCAGGTGGATCGCAGGGGAACTGTCTGCGGAGTCCCGTCCCCCACCCAGGAGGTCCCCTCATGAAACGACTGCTCCTCGCCGCCGGCATGGCCACCGCCGTCCTGAGCCTGACCGGTGTCGGCGCCGCCGGCGCGGCCGACGGGGCCGACGGGGGCGTGCACGGCGCCCCGGGCAAGCGGGTCGGTGGAGTGATCCGGTGCGATGAGGTGAGCAGCGAGCCGCCGAACGTGTTCGGCCGCTCCTGCGACAGCACCACCTGGGGCCCGCTGAGCGACTTCGTCGTCATGGACCGGACGACGCGCGCGGCGTACCAGTGTCAGACCGGCTGGGCCGAGGGCTCCCTGTGGGTGAACGGCCAGAACTGCCGCCCCATCCCCGCCTGATCGGCGGTCGGCTCCGGATGTCGGCGCGATCGACACCCAGTCGCCACTGTGGAACCAGAACGGCCGGTCGGCTGTCGAGTCGACCGGCCGTTCTGCTGCGGCGAATCGGCACAATCCTTTGACCAGCAGCGATCCACCCGAGCGCCAGGCCAGCAGCGATCTACCCGAGCCCTGGACCAGCAGCGATCCACCACCGCACCGGATCAGCCGCCCAGGGCGTCCTTCAGCCAGGGGGCGATCACGGCCATCGCCTCGCCGAAGCGCGAGATGGCGCAGTGGCCGGTGTCCGGGATCAGTTCGACCCGGGTGTCCCGGCGGCCCTGGAACACCAGGGTGTCGTCCAGGGGGACGTGGACGTCCTCGGTGCCGTTGACCACCAGCATCGGCCCGTTGGCGTCCTGGTCCAGCAGCGGGCGCAGGTCGAAGGCCGCGAAGGCCGCGTCGAGCTCGGCCCTGCTCGGCACGGCGTCGAAGCCCAGGGCGTTGCCGACGATGCCGTCCATGCCGAAGGCGAAGCCGCGACCGGGAGCGAAGGAGCGCTCCACCGGGCCGCCGAGCACCACGGAGGCGTCCACCGATCCCGTCAGTCCGGTCCGGGCGGAGTAGTAGCCGCCCATCGAGATGCCGAAGTGGCCGACCTTCCCGTTGCCGGCCGCGCGGGCGAAGGAGACCAGTCCGGCGATCACCTCGGCCCCGCCGTCCGGGGTCATCGGCAGGTGGGCGGTCTCGCCGGTGCCGGGGAGGTCGAACAGCAGCAGCCGCGCCGGCAGGGTGAACGCGAGCTGCTCCCACATGCCGTGCAGGTCGGTCTTCCAGGAGTCCACGCCGCCGCTGGCCAGCACGACCGGCGCGTCGGCGGGCAGGCCGGGGGCGGCCATCAGGTGGATCGGCAGGGTGGCGTCGCCGCCGCGGTACGGGACGGTGAGCGTGCGGCGCTCGAACTGCACCGGGAAGTCGGGGGCGGCGAGGACGTACTGCTCGACCTGGCGGGCGAGCGCGGTGCACTTCGGCTCGTCGGCGAGCGAGGGGAACTTGGCCCAACCGTACGCCTGCGCGGCCAGGCGGTGGCGCCCGGCCTCGGCGTGCCGGGCGGCGAGGGCGGACCACTCGTACACCCAGCTGCCGGGCCGGTCGGGCCACATCTCGGTGACGGCGGCGCGGACCGCGTCCACCTCGTCGGCGGGGAGGCCGAGGGTCATCTGCGGGTAGCGCTCGACGAACAGGTCCTGCGGGTCCAGGGGCCAGGTGAAGGACATAGTGGTGCCTCCTGCTGCGCTTAAAGCCGGGACGCTTGCATTAGCGACTATGCGCCCGAGCGGCGCCTAATGCAAGCACTCTTGCGTTAATGTGGTGGCCGAGGTGATCGACACATGACCGAAGAAGGGCCGGAGCCGACGCCGGAGCCGATCCGCCGCCGCCCGGGCGGCCGTGCCGCGCGCGTCCGCCAGGCCGTCCTGGCCGCCGCCACGGAGGTGCTGGCCGAGGAGGGCATCGACCGGCTCAGCATCGCCGGGGTCGCGGCCCGCGCAGGGGTCAACGAGACCACGGTGTACCGGCGTTGGGGCAGTCGGGAGAAGCTCGTGCTGGACGCCCTGCTCACCGGCAGCAACGAAGGCGTCCCCGTCCCCGACACCGGAGCCGTCCGCACCGACCTGGCCGCCTTCGCCCGCGCGCTGGCCGAGTACCTCGCCACCCCGACCGGCCGTTCCGTCGCCCGGGCGGCCGCACTCAGCTCCGACGACCCCGACCTCGCCGAAGCCTGGCAGACCTTCTGGCAGTCCCGCCTCGACCAGGCCGGCGTCATCGTCAGCCGGGCCGTCGAACGCGGGGAACTCCCGACGGACACCGACACGGCCCTGGCACTGGAACTGCTCTGCGCCCCGCTCCAGACCCGCTGCCTGCTCGGCCACCGCCCGATCGAGCCGGATCTGCCGGAGCGCTTGACGGACATGGTGCTGGACGGCCTGCGGGGAGGAACCAAGGGCTGACCCTCAGCCGCCGGGAGCCGGCCCCGCCGGGGCAGCGCCATCCCCGAGGGCCCCACGAAACCACGAGGAGGCCCCCCGGGCCTCCGGACAGCGAAGAGGCCGGTCGATCCGACGTCATGTCGGCTCGACCGGCCTCTTCATGGTCCGACGACCTGTGACTCGTCCGCTGCCGCATGCGGATCGACCCATCGCTGAGCCGTGAGGTCCTGGGCGAGGTCCGGCCCGCGGTGAAGTCGACAGAGCAATCGTCAATCTCCAACGGCAGTGGATACGGCGGTTCGAGCGTGGCGCCCCGCAGTCCCGTACTCGACGGTACGGCGGATGTCCAGGTCGGCAGGCGTGCCCCAAGTGAGGCCCTCAGCAGGAGCCGGGTGACGGTTCGGCGGTGCCGCAGCGACCGTGGCTCACACAAGGCATCAAGGCCCGGGACAGACAGGGTTCAATCCTGTGAGGTCAGCAAGTCGAATGCGCCTCGGATGATGGCCTGGCCTTTCAGCGCCATGGCGACCTTGTCAGGGGCTGTACCGGCGTCCGAGACCATCAGGCTGGTGACCAGAGTGCGGTCGTCGCTCGTGTGTGCCAGGTAGTTCAGCGTGATGACGCCGGGTTCGCTGCCGCCTTTGTACCAGACGGTCGGGAATCGGGACGGGGCCAGATTCAGTCCGTCGTCGTTAAGGGTGAGTGCGTGCTCGATCTCGGGCTGGTCGAACCGCCACAGCGCCGCGTAGGCGTTGCAGATGTCGATCGGTGAGGCGAACCATTCGATCTGGTCGATCTTCCTCGGCTGGGGCCAGGTCTCGCGAACGTCAGGCAGGGGGAGTCGTTCAAGCTCCCGCAGCGCGGCGGAGCGGTGCTGTTCGGGCAGTGCCAGGTACTCGTCCGCGCGGGCCGGGTACTGGTTGGCCTTGAGTTGGAAGAACGCCTTGGTGGTCAGGCACGGAATGTTCGCTCGGGGCTGCTGGTGGCCGAACAGGTCCATTTGGTGCGCCACCGCGTCATGGCCGAGCCGGTGGATGAGGTGGTCGGTCGCGGTGTTGTCGCTGAGGGAGATCATGCAGTCGGCGGACTCGGCCATCGTGACCGCGGTGCCGGCCGGGTAGTCCTGCAGCCGGCCCGAGGGCAGGCTCTTGTGGTCATCGCGGATGACCAGCGATTCGTCCCAGGACGCTCGTTGTTCGCTGACGGCCTGCGCGAGCGCGCCCAGCACATACAGTTTGAACGCCGAGCCGATCGGCCGCTGGGTGTCGGCGCGTACACCGTGCACCAGCTCGCAGCGCCCATCCGGGCCGATCCGCGATGCGGCGAACGACACGCGGGCTCCCAACTCGGCCAGCATGTCGTCGACTTGGGTCCACGACGAGAGCGGCGCCTCGTCGGGAGTGAGGCTCACATCATTCACCAGGCCCGAGGGAGCCACACACACCCGTAGAAGGTAGTCGCCGTCACGGCCGCTGACCGCCGCCTGCACGTGATCCCGACCCGACTCGACGATCTTGTTCAGGGTGAGCGGACCCAGTTGGTGCAGCACTGCGTTGAAAGCGTTCGGACCGCCGCTGGCAGCCAGGAGTGGCGCAGCTATGTGGTCGTGGATCTCGGTGTCCGTCATCGGCACCCGGGCCGAGGCGTCCACAAGCCAGCCCACCTGGGCCTGGGCGGTCGGCGGTGGCGCGTCCGTACCGGGATTTTCGATCATTTTTGCCCCCTCCGCAGGGTAAGGGCCGAGGGAGGCGGTCCCGCTCTCGGCGATTGATTCAACTCTGGTGCTGCGAACCATACTTGTTCACGCGAGACCACGGGTTCCGGGAACCTGCTGGTGGATGGTCTCCACCGCGTTGACGTCGAAGACGAGCCCCTGGCCGCCGGGCCGGTGCATCGCCAGGCCGGGCCGGGTTGCCGCCGATGTCGCCGATCTTCATATCAGCCCGCTGTCCGCGAGTGTCACACGCTTGTCGTCCCACCCTGATCACCCGGTGACGCCGTCGATTCCCCGCGCAGGGTGGTTCTTCCGGAAACGCTCCCTTCGACAGCGCCCCCTCCGACAAGGTCCCCTCCCGGGAATTCGCCGACCGCGCTGTCCTGCGCAGCAGAGGGTTATCTGATCTTCGTCAGCGTCGATGTCGCGGGGAAGGACGTGGCGGCCCGGAGGTTCACCGTCTTCAACGTGTCGCCGATGAGCGTCCACTGGAAAGCGATCGAGGACATCACCTACCCCGGCAGGCTCCGCGACGACCTCCAGCGATTCGGCCGCGACCCCCTTCCGCTTCGCCCGGCCCCTGTCACCGCTCACCTGCCAACACCCGTCCCTCACCGGCCCAGGCACGTCGGCCTCACGGTTGGACGGCCGCCCGAAGACCCGGACGCAGCAGGGGAATGGGCGTTCGGTCGATGCCGCTGCGTCATCCGGGTGGACGGCGGGCGGTGTTCGGATCTCGGTGTGCCGCGGCGCGGGCTCCCTGGAGGTAGGGATGGTCTGCGCTGCCGGGTGGCAGCGGTTCGAAGAACCATGAACGGAGTGCTGGCCACAGATGATCAGGAAGCGCAAGGAACGGACCGGTGGCATGATCGCGCTGCCGCAGGCACCCGCCGCCTGCCCCGCAGGCGGGCTGTCGAAGAACGGACAGCGGGGGTGGGTGCGGGTCGGTGCCGCGCTGTCGCTGGGCGGCGTGCTGACCGCCGGGGCGATCGCGCCGACGCCCGCCCAGGCGACACCCCGGCAGAACCAACAGGTCACCGACTTCTCGACGCCGGGTGACAGCTCGTACGTGATCACGCCGAACGTCACCTCCCTGCAGATCGAGGCATGGGGCGCGGGTGGCGGCGGCGCGGGCGGCGGCGGCGGGGCCGGTGGCGGCGGAGGAGGAGGCGGGGGTGGTACCGGCCTGTCCATCACCACCCGCACCGACGGCGGCGACGGGGGCCGCGGCGGCAATGCCGGGGGCGGCGGCGGGGGTGGGGCCGGCGGGGGCGGCGCCTACACCAAGTGCGTGTTCCCGCTGGACGAGACCCAGCCCCTCACCGTGACGGTGCACGTCGGATCCGGGCGGGTCGCCGCACGTGACGGCGCCGGCGGCCCCGGTGGGACGGGAGGCACCGGGGGGACAGAGGGAACCAACAACCTCGGCGTCAACGGCGGCAACGGCACTACCGGCGCCGGCGGCACGCAAGGCGTCTTCGGCGGGGACGGCGGCGAGTCACGCGTGTTCTTCCGGGGAGGTGTTCCGCCTCACACCCTGGAACTGGCGTTCGCCGGCCCTGGCGGCGGCGGCCACCAGGGCACCGGAGGGCGGCCCGGCGGCGCGGGCGGCGGCGGTGGTGGAGGCAGCATCCTGACCAGTTCGAACGGCACACCCGGCGCGAGCGGCGCCAACGGCAACGGTGGGACGGGCGGGACGGGCGGAGCACCCGCCACCCGGCCGGGAGCAGTGTGCCCCGAGGGTTCCGCGACGACGTTCTTCGGCGGCACCGCCGGTGGCGGCGGCACGGACGGCACGGGCGGAAACAACAGGGTGACAACCGGCGCGGGCGGGCCGGGCAGCACGGCCGGCGGGGTGCCGACCGGCCCCGCCGCTCCGGTACCGGGAGTCGGTATCGGCGGTAACGGCGGCACCGGCGGGACCGGCACCACCGGTGGATCAGCAGGTGCCGGTGGAACCTCCGGCATCGACCCCACAAAGGGTGGCGCCGCCGCGGCCGCCGGTGCGGGCGTGGCAGGCGCGGCGGGCGGCAACGGCTTCGTCAGGATCACCGCGATCCTGAGCTAGGACCGCGACAGGCCCACCGGTCCCGCACCGCGACGATCGCGCCGCGATGCGGACCCGGTTCCGGCACCCCGGGGTGGGGGGGGGGGGGGGGGGGGGGGGGGGGGGGGGGGGGGGGGAGAGGGACGGGGGGCGCGCGGGGGAGGGCCGGGGGGGCCCCTGCGCTC
>NZ_JBWKER010000043.1:20546-61419 GCF_056435345.1 Kitasatospora sp. NPDC043950 | reverse complement strand
TGGGAAATTGGAACCTCATTATTCCCCCCTCGCTCCAAACTGGTAACGCTCTGCGATGTCCCGGTCTTTTCTCTTTCGTCTGGGTTCTTGCTCTCCCCCCCCCCCCCCCCCCCCCCACACCCGCGCACCAGGCCCCCGGGCGGGAGATGTCTTTCAATTCAGCAACCCTCGGCCCGCACACGGAACCTTTCGCGCACAACCCGCTCCCGAGGACGCGTCCGCCAGCCCGCGCTGTCGCTCACTCACGAACTCGGCCACGCCGCAGAGCGTGGGGGCAGGCGCACCGGGACGGCAGGCATCCGCTCGTGCCACCAACGGCCCAAACCCCATGACCCGCGTCCCCTGTATGGCCGGGGGCGCGTACCCGCGCCCCGGCCGGCTCGTTGAAACGCAGGTGAGCACAGCACTGCCGCCAGCGGGCCGTCACCGCCCCGCGCCGGCACCCGGCCGGTACGACGCGACCGGGAAGTCGATCACCGCCGGCGCACAGCCTGCGGCCGAAACGGCCCTGGCCCCGTCCTGCGAACCGATCTACGCGGAGCTGGCCGCCGCGTGGCGGGCGATGGACAGGACGGTGCCCGGCCAGCCCGACCCGCTCTGGGACACCCTGGTGGCGAGCGGTACGGGACGACACTCACGGGGGTGGTATCCACGTCCGTCGGCAGCGTGACCTGCGAGGCCACTACGGCTTGACGCGGGTTGTGCGTGCACGGTGCCCTGGCCGCGGCAGTGCCGTTCCCGGGTCGTGCGGTCGAAAGACCCCTGCTGACGACGCGTGATCGAGCCGGTCTCGTCAGAGGAGCTCAACAGGGCTGGTGACCGTGGTGGGGGTGTAACCGGCTCCCTGGATCTTGACTGAGGCGGTTCCCGCCCCGACCACCCAGCTACCGGTGCCCCCGTTCGGGTTCACGGAGATGACCACCGTCTTCGGCTGACCGGTGCAGGTGTACTTGGTGGCGAAGTTGGAACCAGTTGCGCCGCTCGGCTGCGTCAACGAGGCCACGATGCGCAGCTTCCCCACCGACACCGAGCAGTTGTAGGTGAACCCCACGCCGGCAGCGTTCCCCACATAAGTGACGAGGGGAAAGATATCGATGGTGACCGGGAACGGGGTCGCGGCCGCGGCCTGAGCCGTGGGAGCGCAGAGTCCCGCGAAAGCGAGGGCGCCAGCCATCAAACCAGTGGCAGTCTTCAGCGATCCCATAGTGATCTCCATCTCTGTGCATGCTTCCTGGAGTCTCACGCTAGGACTCGGCCAGACACAGCTGCCCGCCGAACTGCTCCATTCGGCCTTGATCCCCTGGGCGTTGAAGCTGAGAGGTCGCGCAGCCTGCCGGCCACCGCCGGCCACCCCGACACGCACCTCGGGGCCGCCACGCTGATGATCCTGCACCACGGCGCGACGAACCGCAGCCGTTTCACCGCGCCCCAGGCCGTGCGTAGCGCACTGTCCGCGGCGGTGGCCCACGTGCTGGAGCAGGCCGCTCCGGGAGCCGCTGCGCCCTGACAGGGGTGGTGCGGGGTGGCTGTGGCGGCGTGGTCCGGTGTTCGTCGCGGGTGGTGGTGCGGCCCGGGAACCTGGGGTTCCCGGGCCGCGTGTTCCGTCGGCATCCGGCATCCGGCATCCGGTGTTCGGCCGTGGGTCGTCCTGGCCGGTGCCGTGTTCCGGGCTTACCTGGTGCCGTTGCTCCGGCGCTTGCGGGTCTGGACGAACCAGGTCAGCAGTGCCCCCACGGCCAGGAGCCAGCCTCCGGCGATGCCGGCGGTCCGCACCTGGGTGCCGGCGTGGGCGAGGGCGATCCCGCCGTTGGGGTGGTCGCCCCAGCCGCCGTGGCCGCCCGGGTTGTGGCCGTCGCAGCCGCCGTGGTCCTGGTCCTCGCAGGGGGTGCAGGCGACGATGGTGACGGTGTTGCTGGTCGCCGTCACCGGGGTGCCGTCGGGGGTGGTGCCGGTGACGGTAGAGGTGTCGGTGATCTTCCCGGCCTGCACGTCGGACTCGGCGGTGGAGTACGTCGCGGTGCAGGTCGTGGACGCGCCCGGGGCCAGGGTGGTCACCGGGCACGAGACGGCCGGCGTGCCTGGGCCGGAGTCCGTCACGGCGAGCGAACTGATCGTCGTGTCACCGGTGTTGGTGACGGTGAAGGTGTAGTGCAGGGCCTGTCCGGCGGCGGAGAACGAGGTCTCCTGGACGGCCTTGACGATCTTCAGCCCGGCGAAGGGCACGGTCACCTTGTTGCTGGTGGAGGTGATGTTCTGGCCACTGGGGGTGGTGCCGGTGACCTGGCCCTGGTCGGGCACGTTCTGGGCGGCGACGTCGGCGGCGGTGGTGACGTACGTGGCCTGGCAGGTGGTGGACTGGCCGGGCGCGAGCTGGTTGGTTCCGCAGCCCGAGACGGTGACGCCGGGCGTCAGGTCGGTCACCGTCACGTTGGTCAGTGCGATCTGGGCAGAGGCGTCGGCGGACAGGTCAGCGCCCGGGCCCCGAACCTCTCGCCCGCGCCGTTCGCGGGCGAGGCGGCGGCGGGCCTGACGGACGCCGTGTCCCGTGTCGGGGAGGAGGCCAGTGCCGCGCCTCCTCCCCAGCCCGCCGTCATGCCGATGACCGCCAGCCCGATCGCCGCGGCGAGAGCGCCGCGCGATGGGCCGCGTCTGATCCCTGCCATACCGCCTCCGTTCCAGTCGGGCGTGATCACTGGAGGGCCCACGCCACAGCATTCCAATGACACTGAGTACCCACATGAACACTCCAAGTGGCGTGGCATGGGTCGGCTCGCGCGGGCGATCCGCACCCGAACCAGTCGGCGGCGGCCTGATGTCGGCCACCTGGCCCCGTCGCGGCCCCCTCGCGTGGCGCCCGTGCTCCGGCGGCCCGCAGCCTGATAGCGCCAAGGCAGCCCCCGCGCCACCTTCCGGAAGGACTCCCGCATGAGCGCACTGACCAGGTTCGAGACGCCCGAACCGAACGAGGACGCACTCGTGGCCGAGATGATCGAGGCCATGAACCGGCAGCAGGAGAAGGACTACCCGCCCGGCGCCACAGGCCGGGCCGCCCACGCCAAGCACACCGGGCTCGTGAAGATCACCTTCGCGGTCGAGCCCGACCTGCCGGCCAACCTGCGCGTCGGCGTGTTCGCCCGGCCGCACACCTACGAGGGGTGGCTGCGCTTCTCCAGCGGCAACGGCAAACCGCAGTCCGACGACGTCAAGGACCTGCGCGGCGCCGCCATCAAACTGCACGACGTGCCCGGCGAACGCATCCCCGAGAGCGACGAGCCCACCACCCAGGACTTCATCCTGCTCAACACCCCCGCCATCCCGCTCGGCACCGTCAAGCTGTTCCACGACGTCATCACCCTCGAACCGGCCAAGTTCGCCGCCAAGATGCTCACCAGCCACCCGCACGTCCTCGCCGGCCTGGCCAAGGCGGTCATCACCCCCACCTCACCCGCCGACATCCACTACTGGAGCAACACCGCCTCGCTGCTCGGCCCCGACCAGGTCGTCAAGTACGTCCTCGTGCCGACCTCGACGTACACCAGCCCGGGGCGCGAGAAGCACCAGGACCACTACCTCGGCGACCACCTCCAGGAGCACCTCACCCAGACTGACGCCACCTTCGACTTCATGGTCCAACTGCGCACCGACCCCGACACCATGCCCGTCGAGGACATCGCCGTCGCATGGGGCACGGACCAGGCCCCGCTGGTGAAGGTCGCCACCGTCACCATCCCCCGGCAGGAGTTCCGCACCGCCGCCCGCAACCAGCTCGCCGAGGAACTCACCTTCAGCATCGCCCACGCACTCCAGGACCACCGGCCGATCGGCGCCGTCGCCCGCGCCCGCATCCGCATCTACGGCCAGATGGCCACCTGGCGCCACCAGCGCGACCAGCGCACCAAGACCACCTGACCCACGACCAGCGCAGCCACGCCCGGCGGCAGCCACGGTGACCGCACGCCCGCCAGGCCGGCCGACACCACATCTCCGACTCGATGCGCAGAGCATCGGCACGACACGCAGCCTCACGGGCAGGGCCGCGTCCGCCATGTCCCCCTCGCTCACCGCTACTCCCTTGCTGGTCCCTCTACATGGGATAGAGGGACCAGCAAGGGAACACCTCGCAGCTCTGCCTGCGGCGACTGCCTCGACCTGCCCGCTGCCCCGGCGCTCGTGGCCGAGAACACGTGGGCCGGGGCCCACGCCCGTTACACCGCCGCCCCACTCCTGAGCGCCCACTCGGCGCGACGGCCGGGCCGCCCGCCCGCTATGACCTCGACAAGCCGAACGGCCCGCCGGATGAGGTGAATTCGGCGGACCGTCACGAAGTGTGAGGCTAGTGGGAGGTGGAGCGGGCGGCGTCCTCGATGAGGTGGGTGACGGCCGCGGGGTGGGAGATCATCGCGACGTGTGAGCTGTCGACCTCCACGGTGTGGGAGCCGGCGCGCTTGGCCTCGAAGCGCTCCACGTCCGCGCCCAGGGTCTTGTCCTGGGTGGCGATCATGGCCCACGAGGGGATCGTGTGCCAGGCGGCGGCGCTGGCGGTGGAGGCGAAGGTGGCGGCGGTGACGGGCCGCTGCTCGGCCGCCATGAGGTTGGTCTCGGAAGTGGGGACGTCGGCTGCGAAGACGTCGTGGAACCGGGCGGGATCGATGTACAGATCGGTCCCGCCGGTGCCGTCGGCGTTGGCGTACGGGACGGGCTTGAGCGCGGGCTGCAACTGCGCCTGAGTGGACCTCGCGGTCAGCGCGCCGAGGACCTCTCCCTTCTCGGGCATCAGCGCGGCGATGTAGACCAGTGCCTTGACCTGGGGGTTGCCGGCGGCGGCCTGGGTGATGACGGCGCCCCCGTAGGAGTGGCCGACGAGCACGACCGGTCCCTGGACGCTCTTGAGGACGCTGGTGAGGTAAGCGGAGTCCTCGGGCAGTCCGCGCAGCGGGTTGGCGGGAGCGATGACGGTGTAGCCGTCGTGCTGGAGGCGCTTGGCCACGCCGTTCCAGCCGGAGGCGTCCGCGAACGCTCCGTGCTCCAGCACGACGGTCGGCTTCGCCTTGGCCGGGCCGGAGTCGGCCGACGCGAGGGGGGTCAGGGTGGCCCCGAGAAGGGCTGCCCCGACTGCCGCGAGGGCCACGGTACGTACACGGACACGGCGATTACGCATGATGTTCCTTAGGGAGGAGATGACCCGGCCGGGAAGGCGGCCGGGCGTAGGGGGAAAACGGCGGGTGCGCAGCGTGGCGCGCACCGCCGTCGGTCAACGGAAGCGGCTACGCGACGGCCGGAGGGGCCGGGATGTTGCCGTGGGCCGGCTTGGAGTGCGGGCGGCAGGCGTGGGTCCGCTCGACCGACCCCGGGAGGCGGTCCGGCGGTTCGACGCGTGGCATCACCTTGATGCCGTTGCCCGTGGCACGCGGGGCAGGGCGCCGCACCTGGGGGCGGTGCCGCCTGCTCAGCCGATGTGGTGGCGGTCGAGCCAGGTGAGGGTGTGGTCGGCGAGTTCGGTCCAGCCGTGGTCGACGGTGAGGGAGTGGCCGCGGTCGTCGAAGCGGTGGTAGTCGGTGACGGCGGGGGACTTGCGGTACTGCTTGTGGGTGGAGCGGGTGAGGACGTCGGGCACGGTGTGGTCGAGCTTGCCGGACAGGAGGAGGAGCGGTCCGCGGCTCTCGTTGCGGGTGTCGACCTTGGCGGGGGAGTGCGGGGCGAAGTTGCTCAGGGCGAGCTGGAAGAGCGGGCGGGCGGGGCTGGGGATGGTCCATTCGTCGAAGAGCTGGTCGGATTCCTGCTGGGAGACGGCGTTGGCGAACGCGTAGCGGAACTGGGCGGGGTCGAGCGAGACGGCGCGCTTGGTGTTGCCGGGGTTGCGCAGGAACGCGAAGGCGGACTTGGCCTGGGCGGGGCCGACGGCCTTGACGCCCTTGATCTGGCCGGGGCAGATCGCGACGGCGGCCTGGGCGAGGTTCTGGCCGAGGAGGTGTTGGGCGATGAAGCCGCCGACGGAGTGGCCGACGAGGACGGGCGGGGTGTCGAGGTCGCGGATGATCCGGGCGTGGTGGGCGGAGATCTCGGCGAGGCCGATTCCGCCCTGGGGGTCGGGGTTCCTACGGGCCTGGGCGACGGTGGCGGGGACGCCGGGCCATTCGGGGAGGATCGGTTCGTAGCCGGCGTCGCGGAACCGGTCGGCCCAGCCCTGCCAGCTCGTGGAGTGCAGCCAGAGGCCGTGGATGAACATGACCGGGGTGCGGTTGCTGGGCATGGCGGGGTCTCTCCTGGCGAAGGGGGGTTCGGGGGTCTGGGGTGGTGGCCGGCCGGGGCACGGCGGTCCAGCCAGTGAAGTAGAAGAAGCGTTCTCTCTGCCAACTCAAGGTAGAACGTTCCTTCTGTTAGCGTCAAGTCATGACGACGAAGGACTCCAGTCCGCCCCGGGAGCGCATCCTGGCCGCGGCGATGCGGCTCTTCTACGCGCAGGGCGTGCGCGGGGTGGGCATCGACCGGCTGATCCGCGAGTCGGCGGTCGCCAACGCGACCTTCTACCGGCACTTCCCGTCCAAGGACGAGGTGGTCCTCGCCTACGTCCGCGAGCACGACCGGGCGTTCCGCGAAGCCGCCGCGGCGACCGGGCGCTCCCCGCGGGAGACGGTCGAGGCCCTGTTCGCGGGGATCGCGGAGCAGTTCTGCGCACCGGGTTTCCGTGGCTGCCCGCTCATCAACGCCGCCGCCGACTACCCCGACCCGCACCATCCCGTCAGCCAGGCCATCCAGGAACACATGGACTGGTTCCGCGCGCGGCTGCTGGAACTCCTCACCGCCGTCGGCCACCCGGACCCGGAGGGCGCGGCCGACACGCTGCTGATCCTGCGCCACGGTGCGATGAACCACAGCCGCTTCACCACGCCCCAGGCCGCGCGGAGCGCGCTGTCCGGGGCGGTGGCCGCCGTCCTGGAGCAGGCTCACGCGGGAGCCGACGCGCCCCGGACTGGCCTGCCTCGACGTCGACTGTCCTCAATGCCGCGACAGGAGGCAGCCGGCCGGTTCTCGGACGATGGGTCGCCGGTCGCGACCCGGTGATGTCCGTGACTGTCGAGTTGCTCAACCGGTCCGAGGTCACACGGGTGTTCGGTGATTTCGCGCGTGCTTCACCACACCACCACCTAACCCACCCCACCCCACAAACCCCACCTGACCAGCCAAAGCACCAACGGCCCCTCGCAACCAAGCGAGGGGCCGAACGCATGCATCGACAGCAAAACGGCCGGTCAACCCGACATACTGTCGGGTTGACCGGCCGCATTGGGTCGGTTGACCTATGTGCGCGAGGGGGGAGTTGAACCCCCACGCCCTTTCGGGCACTGGAACCTGAATCCAGCGCGTCTGCCTATTCCGCCACCCGCGCATCTGGGTGATGTGGAATAGCTTAGCCCATCCGCGGGGGTGCTCCGAACCAGGTGGGAGGCGTCAGCGGGCGAGCTGCTCGACGATCCAGTCGACCAGCACGCGGGAGACGTGGCTGTGCTCGGTGTTGGCGTCGTCGAACTTCACGGCGTCCAGGTGTGCGTTCTCCAGGGCGGCGTCGGTGATCGCGGCGGCCGGGTCGACGTCCCACTTCACCGGGTCGAAGTCCAGCGCCACCGCGCTGACGGCCGGGACGAAGGTGCCGCTGCGGTACTCCTCGGAGATCTTCGCCTTGAGGGCGGTCGCGACCTTGCCGAAGGAGTCCAGGGTGCCGCCGGGGACGGCGTCCAGCGCCGGGACCTCGGTGGTGGTGCTGCGGCGCACTGTGAGGGCGAGGTGCATGCCGCCGACCGGCTGCTTCTCCCCCTTGTTCGGCTGGAAGCGGGCCGTGGCACTGGCGAACAGGGCCTGCCAGTCGAACGCCACCTCGCCCGCCGGCAGCGGGAGGCCGACGCCGTCGCGCCGACCGTTGGAGACACCGAGCTTGCGCGGGATCTGCGGGAAGTTGCCGACCCGGTCGAGATCGGCGAGGAACTCCTTGCGCAGCCGGCTGGAGGTGGCCACCGGGCCCTCGTACTTCGAGTTCTCGACCCACGCCCAGAGCAGCTGCTGGGCGGCGGGGCTGCGGATCAGGTCGGCCTGCTTGACGCCGTCCGGGCCGGCCGGGGTGAAGCCCTCGAAGAAGTAGGCCATCTGCTGGAGGATCAGCGGGATCCAGGCGCCGTTGTGCGGGGAGTCGAAGGAGAGGTACGTCGCCGTCTCGTGGTCCACGGTCGCCGTCTCCAGCTTGGCGAGCGCGTAGCGGGTGATGATGCCGCCCATGCTCACCCCACCGACGGTCAGCCGCTCGTCGCCCTTGCGCTCGGCGATGGCCCGGAGGATGGCCGCGATCGCGACCTCGGCGTTGGCCTGGATGTGGGTGTGGCGCTCCGTGAAACCGACCAGGACGATGTCGTAGCCCGCACTGAGCAGTTGGTCGAAGAGGCCCGGCCCGCCGTCGGCGACGGTGTTGAAGTAGGCGAAGAGGCCAGGGAGGTCGCTCGGGCCGTAGTTGAAGCCGTCCGCGAAGAGGAACGGCTTGCGGAGGCCGAACTTCGGGTTGGCGTAGTAGACCGCCGCCTGCCCGGTCGCCGTCTGCCCCTCGTAGGGCGAGCCGGTCAGCTCCCACGTCACGTCGGCGGCGCGACCGGCGACCTCGCCCGACAACGCGCTGGTGAACCAGACGCCGGGCGTGAGCGAGTTGGCGATCTCCGCCAACTCGGCCTTGCTGGGCTCCGCCTGACCTTCACTGAGGGCCGTCGGCGCTACGTCGATACGGGGTTCTGGTGCCATGACTGCTACCGCCTCTGTTGGGTCGAACAGGGACCACTCGTGCACTGCGGGTGACTGTAACTGCACAGTTACGCACCGCATCGACAGAACACGCAGAGTGGTCGAAGTTGTTCGAGAGGGGTTGCCAGGCGATCGGAACTGACCGGTCAGGCAGGGAAGTCCCCGGCCCGGACGGCGGCGATGAAGGAGTCCCAGGAGGCGGCGGGGAAGACGAGGGCCGGGCCGTCGGGATCCTTGGAGTCACGGACGGGGATCACGTCGGGAAGGAACCCGGGGGCCACCTCGATGCAGTTGCCCCCGTTGTTGCCGCTGTAGCTGCTCTTGCGCCAGGTCAACACAGCCGCCTCCTCGGAGACTTACGCCGGAAAGTCGCCCTCACGGACGGCCGACACAAAGGCTTCCCAGGCAGAGGCAGGGAAAACAAGGGCCGGGCCGTGCGGGTCCTTGGAGTCACGCACCGGGACGGCGCCGGGGAGGGATCCGAGGGCCACCTCGATGCACTCGCCCCCATCGTCCCCGCTGTAGCTGCTCTTGCGCCAAGAAGCTGTCCCCAGCTCGACGTTCTTCATGCCGATACTCCTCCATCGCATCTACGATCAGCGCACGTGAGTCACCCACCGAGAGTACATCGCCACGCAGGAGGTCAAAGTCGCGTCGAGCCTCAGTGACGATTGACGGCGCATCACTGAAGTGTCCGCGATACAGACTCTCCGAGTACACCCACTCCTTCCCGTCCGGCATCAACAGCAGGAACAAGGAAGTGGCTGGCATCTTCCTCACCGGGCGAGCGAATGGTGCCACCTCGATGAAGATGTTCGACCGCTCACTCACGGAGAGAAGGTGTTCCATCTGCCTCCTCATCACGCCCGGTCCACCGATTACGGTGCGAATGGCACTCTCGTGGAGAACCACCAGCAGCATCGGCCCATCGCTAGCCAGGAAGCGTTCCTGCCTGCCCAGCCGAGTTGCAACCTTCTCGGCTAGCCGCTCCGGGATGTTGCGCGCGTCCCCGAGGCTCAAGATCGCGCGAGCATAGTCCTCACACTGAAGCAGACCGTTGATCCGGTTGTACTGGATCGCCCGGATCGCTGCGACCTCCTCTTCCAGCTCCACGTACTTCTGGAACCAGTCCGGGTGCTCGATGTCCGCGTGCCAGTCCACCCGCTCCCACAGCCGAACCAGCAGGCCACCCATGGCGAGCACGGCGTCAGCTCGCTCCACGGTGCCCCGATCCATCGGCCTCTTGCCGCCCTCCCACCGAGTGATCACCGTCCGGTGGCAGTGCAGGAGCCTGCCCAAGTCTTCCTGCGTGTAGCCAGCCTGCTCGCGTGCGAAACGGAGCGCTTCGCCGAACATCACCGCCGGGCTCGACGTGAGCCCGCTCTCCAGTCGCCGATGTGCCATCCCCATCCCCCTCAGGTGCTGCGGTTCCCCACACGTCGATTTGGTCGCCACCGTAACTCCGACACCCCGATGATTGATACCTGAGAGCGATCTTTTGCGTGCATAGCGTTACGTCACACTCCCTTCGCACGCCCCCATCCGCCCCCTGAGGTGCCCCGCCATGCTCAAAATCCGTACCGCGTCCCGCCCCCGCACGTTCGCCGCGCGCCTGGACTCCCGCACGGAATCCACCCCCGTCGCCCGGCAGTTGCTCCGCGCCTACCTCGCCGCGCTCCCCACCGGCGACCGCTACTCGGACGTCGCCGAACTCCTCCTCGGCGAACTCTTCGCCAACGCCGTCCAGCACACCGACGCCCCCACCGACCGCCTCATCGAGATCCGCTTCTCCCTCACCGCCGACCGCCTGCGCCTCGAAGTCCACGACGCCGGCACCGGCCGCCCCTCCCTCCACACCCCCACGCCCGAGGACGAACACGGACGCGGCGTCCTCCTCATCAACGAACTCGCCGAGAAGTGGGGCTGCTGCCCCCGCGCCGGCGGCGTCGGCAAGTTCGTCTGGGCCCTGATCGCCCCCACGTCCTCCCCCACGTCCACCCTCCTCACCGTCTGAACAGGTGCCCACCATGCGACTCCCCCTCACCGCCCGCCACCTGTTCGACACCGGCTCCACCCCCGCCGACACCTACGCCACCCTCGCCCGCCGCACCCGCGAGCCCCTGCGATCAGCCCGCGCCGTCTGCACCGCCCTCGGCATCCCCGCCGCCGAAACCCAACGCCGCCTCGACGACTGCTACGACGCCCTCCTCGCCAACCCCCGCCCCGGCACAGAGAACGACACCGGCGAACTCCTCGAAGCCCTCGGCGTCTTCGACATCCCCAAAACCCCCGACGACCGCGACCTCGCCGTCATCGACCTCTTCCTCACCGCCATCGACGCCCACGGCAGCATCCGCGCCGGCCACCAACACGGCCTCACCCGCTGGTTCACCACCGGCAACCTCACCACCGCCTACCTCTCCCTCACCGCCACCCAACCCCACCCCACCACCGGCGACCCCACCCACTACTGGACCACCCTCACCACCGCCGGCGAACTCCTCACCACCACCCCCAACCCCGACCCCCGCCTTAAACCCGCCCTCACCCACTGCCGCACCCGCGCCAAGGCCGCCACGCCATGCTGACGCGCCGCCCCAACACCCTCGACCCGCCAGCGCGTTACAGGAGCATCGGGCGTCGAACAGGCCGATCTCCGCCGTCCGTCCCGGCGCGGCCCCGCAACACACCGGACACACCGGACACACCGACACACCGAAACGGAGACGCCAGATGGCACACACCCTCGCCCCGCCGTGGGGCACGACCAGGATGCGCCCCTTCCCGGAGACCACCACGGTCCCCTCGGGCACCCCCGTCATCGACCCCGACACGCAGATCGCCGTGATCGTGGACGGCAGCGGCCGCACGGTCGAGTTCGGCGCTCACGGCACCAGCACCAGCGGCCTCACGCCCACCACGACCAGGCCCGGTGACGGGGCCGGACCGGGCGGGTCCACCGACTCGGACACCACCGAGTCCTACGACCAGGACCAGAGCGCCGGCTGATGACCCACCAACGCGGGTCGGTGCTGGTGCTGACCAACCCTCACGACGTGACCACCGACGTGGTCCTGCGCATCCTCGCGCAGCGCCGCGTTCGCGTGCTTCGCCTCGACCCCGGCACCGACCTGCACACGGGTGCCTCGCTGACCGCCGCGTACCGCACGGGCGGCCGACGGGGCACCCTGCGCACCCCGAGCCGGGAACTCGACCTGACCCACGTGCGCTCGGTCTGGGTCCGACGTCCCTCCCCTTACGAGGGACCGCCCGAACTGCACGGCCAGGACCGGCGCTTCGCCGCCACGCAGTCCCTGTGGGGTGCCGGGGGCATCCTCGCCTCCCTTCCGGGGGCGCACTACGTCAACCACCCCTGGCACAATCGGGCCGCGGAGTACAAACCGGCGCAACTGGCCAGCGCGCAGCGGCTCGGGTTCACGCTCCCGGACACCCTGATCACGAACGACCCGGCGGAGGCGCGCGCCTTTGCTGCCCAGCACACCGGCGGGGTCGTCTACAAACCGCTGTGGAACACGTCGTACACCGTGAACGGAACGCCCCGGACGGTGTGGGTGCGGGAGGTGGAACCCCGCGAGATCACCGACGCGGTCGCCGTCTGCCCCCACCTGTTCCAGGCCACGGTGGTGAAGGCGTTCGACGCCCGGGTGACGGCCGTCGGCGACCGGCTGTTCGGGCTCCGGATCGCCAGCCCGGACCTCGACTGGCGGCGCCGGCAGAACCTGATGTCCTGCACGCCGGTCACGGTCCCCCCGCCCGTCGCGCGGTCCATCGCCGGCTACCTCGCCGACTTCCGCCTCGTGTACGGCGCATTCGACTTCGCCGTGACACCCGACGGCTCCTGGCAGTTCCTGGAGTGCAACCCGAACGGCCAATGGGCCTGGCAACCCGAGCAGGTGACGGACGCCATCGCCCAGGCCATCGCCAACCAGCTAGAGAAGGGACCCAACCCGTGAACCAGTCCACCGAGTTGCGCGCAGCCCTCGTCGACCGGCTCGCCTCGGACGGTGCGCTCACCGACCCGGCGTGGCGCGAGGCCGCCGAGGCCGTCCCGCGCGAGGCCTTCGCGGGCGCCTACTTCGAGGCCGTACCGGGCAGTTCACCGACCGGCTACCGGGCGGTGCTCGACACCTCGCCCGGGTGGCTCGCCGGGATCTACACCGACCGGACGTTGATCACCCAGCTGGACGGCCGGACCCGCCCCCGCGACGTCGACGGCGCCCCGGTCCCCGGCTCGCCCACCTCCTCGTCCACCCTCCCCTCCCTCGTCCTGCGCATGTGGCACCAGCTCGACACCAGGGCCGGGCACCGTGTCCTGGAGGTCGGCACCGGCACCGGCTATTCGACCGCCCTCGGCGCGCACCGCCTCGGGGACACCCACCTCACCAGCATCGAATACGACCCGGTGGTGGCCGAGGCCGCCGCATCCGCGCTCAAGGCCACCGGCTACGCCCCCCGGCTGATCGTCGGCGACGGCCTTCGGGGGGACCCCGACGGCGGCGACTACGACCGGCTCATCGCCACCTGCGCGGTCCGCTACCTCCCCCTGCCCTGGCTGCACCAGGTGAAGCCCGGCGGCAAGATCCTCGTCACGCTCTCCGGCTGGAGCTACGCCTCCGGCCTCGCCCTGCTCACCGTCACCGGCCCCGGCAGCGCCACCGGCCGGTTCCTGCCCGGCCACACCAGCTTCATGATCGCCCGCCCGCACGACCGGCCGCCCCGCCCGAGCCTGGCCCTGCTGCCCGGCGCCGAGCGGCCGACCCGCATCGACCCCGCGGTCATCGGCACCTGGACCGGCAGCTGGATCGCCCAACTCGCCGCCCCCTCCGCCGAACGCATGGGCGCGGACGGCCACCAGATCCTCTCCGACGTAGCCACCGGCTCCCAGGCCCGGACCACGCCGGACCCCGACGGCGGCGGATGGACCGTGATCCAACGCGGCCCACTGCCCCTCTGGGACCGGGTCGAACAGGCCGTCGAGACCTGGCGGGCAGCCGGCGAACCCCACCAGGAGGAGTTCGGCATCACCGTCTCCCCCTCCGGGCAGCGCGTCTGGATCGGCAGCGAGACCGGGCCGGGCTGGGACCTGCCGATCTGAACCCGGCCCCAGCAGCACGCTGACCAGCCCGCCACGCCGATCAGCCGGCGCCTGGCGGCCGACGGCGCCTCTACGATCCGAGGCACGTACCACCTGCGGCACGGATGCAGCAGTCCACTGCCGAAGTTGGCCGCTCCCGGAGACCAGCTGACTGTCCACCAGGAGCAGCCATGACCCTCACCGTGCCGTGGAACCCGACCGCGCTCGCCGAGTTGCGCGATTGCCTGGACCTGATGACCGCCGACACCACCGTCCCCGGCGGCGTCATCGCCCACGGCACCCACGACACCGAGCCCGGCTACCTGGCCTCCGGCGTCGTCGCCCCCGAGTGCGGCGACGCCCGACCGGGCCCGGACACGGTGTACGACGTGGCGTCGCTGACGAAGGTGCTGGCCACCTGGCCGCTGGGTTTCAGTGGCGGTCGCTGAGGCTGGTGACCAAGGCGGCCAGTCGGTCCATCGCGTGGGCCACACCGAGCCCGTCCATGTAGTCGCGGACGTGCACGATCCGGCCGTTGCGGACCCGGATCACCAGGAGGCCGGGAATGCTGAAGGCCTGGCCGGTCGTGGTCACGGTCCCGGTGACGACCTGCTCGACGGTGATCACCTCGGGGTCGGTGCTCTCGTGTACGGCGACTTCGCGGATCTCCTGCGGTTGCGCCGGGCTGGCGCCCCAGGCCGCCCGGTAGCCCGCGCGGACCGCTTCGCGTCCCTCGTAGCGCGCCGGCATACCGGGAGAGAGGAACGGGAACTCGTGGACGGCGTCGACCGTGTAGAGATCGGCCAGGTCGTCTGCGGACTTGTCGAGCATCGCCCGCTGGTAGCGGGCCAGGACCTCACGAGGGCCGGGGCCGGCGGAGGTTGTATCCGACATGGCGCTTGGGCTCCGTTCGGTCACCACGCGGCCGAGCTCTTTCGGGCGACGGGCCGGGACTTCGGGTGTGCGGATGTGGCCACGGCCTCCAAGATCCGCTTCTGAAGCCCGGCTTGGGGACCGCTTGATCGCACCCTACGTGAAGGTCGACAACGGGATCGGAGGAACATGATGGATGGGACGACCACCCCGGGCGGGCGCCGGGCGGGAACTCACTCGCGCGCGGGCATGTCGGGGTCTACTGGTGACCCAAGAACCTTTTTTCACCGATCAGTTGGGGGATCCCTGTGTTCCGCAGCAGCGAGCCGCGCAAGTTCCACATCCCCACCGACCGCGAGACCGCCGAGGAGTGGGGCGGGCGGATCGCCGTCCTGCGCGACGCGCCGCCCGAGTGGTTCGTCCTCCTCGGGCGGATGGGCAGCGACGGCTACCTCTGCCACGTCGATCTGAACTACCACCTGAAACGCGAGCTCATCGCGATCGTCCAGACCTCCCGGCCCGTCCCCGACGACTTCCGGGTGAAGTCCCTGACCACCCCCGGATCACAGCTCTTCAACTTCCTCGGCAACTCCGGCCGCATCGACCCGCGCCACCACCTGGGCCCGCTCGACCCCGAATCCATCAGCGCCGGCGAGATCCGCCTGGACGGCGAGCCCGTCCCCGTCGAGATCCACCACAGCCACGGCTGCCGCAGCGCCCTGATCCCCCGCCTCCCCGGTCAGGAGGGCTACGTGATCGTCACCGCACCCGACGAGCACTGGGCGTCCGTCCTCGATCTGCTCCTTCAGCCCCCGTCGGCGTTCTGACCCTGCCTCAACACATCACCCCAAGGTGGGGTTTGGCTCAATGAACCCCACCTTCCGTGCCGAGAAGCGAACGGGGTGGCGGCGCTGAGGGCTGCCACCCCGCCGACCTTTCGACACCCCAAGGGATTACGCGGGCGGGATCGGACCGAGGAAGGTGCCGCCGGAGGCGTCGATGGTCTGGCCGGTCACCCAGCGGCCCTGCGGGCCCGCCAGGAAGCCCACCACGTCCGCGACGTCCTCCGGCTGGCCGATCCGGCCGAGTGCGGTGATCGATTCGAGCCCGGCCATCGCCTCGGGGACGCCCGTCCACTGGGACGTCATGTCGGTGAGGATCACGCCGGGGTTGACGGTGTTCACGGTGATCCCGCGCCGGCCGAGCTCGTTGGCGAGCGGTGCGGCGAGGGCCACCAGCGCCGTCTTGCTGACGGTGTAGCCGATCTGCACCGGGGAGCCGATCCGGGTGGCCGCCGAGGCCACGTTGACGATCCGCCCGCCGTCCCGCAGCAGCGGAATCGCCCGCTGGATCACGAAGATCGGCGTGCGCACGTTGATCGCCATCAACCGGTCGAACTCCTCCTCCGTGAGCTGCCCGATCGACCCGGCCAGGTGGATGCCCGCGTTGTTGACCAGGATGTCCAGGCCTGCCCCGCCGTCCCCACCGGGCTCGCCGTGCTCCGCCAGCCCGGAGGCGAGGCCCTCGAACAGCTGGTCCAGCGCGCCGTTCTCGCCGAACCGGGCCCGCACCGCGAACGCCCGGCCGCCTGCCTTGGCGATCAGCTCCACGGTCTCCGCGGCGGCCGCCTCGTTGCCGCCGTAGTGGACCGCGACCAGCGCCCCGTCGGCGGCGAGCCGCTGTGCCACCGCCCGCCCGATCCCGCGCGAGCCGCCCGTCACCAGTGCCGTCCTGCCGTCCAGTTCGCCCACGATCGCCTCTTTCCTCGTGCCGCCCCCGGTCGGATCCGGGGCCGGTCTCCCGCCGTCACGACCCGATGCCGGACAACCCTTCATGTATGCCCGGGGCCGGATAGCTGATGCCACCCGCCCGCACGACCACCCGCACGACCACCCGCTCAGGCCCGGAACAACGGCTCGTACGCGCCGCCCTCCTCGGCGTTGAGCAGGACGTACGCGGGCCCGAGTCCGACCGCGACCTCCCGCAGCCGGGCCAACGCCGCTGCCACGCCCGGGACTTCGAGGCCGAGCGCGGCGGCGGCCGCGTCCCGCTCCGCGTACAGGCCGGGCTCGTCCTCCAGGTACTCCTCCGCGGCCTCCGCGCTCTCCTCCACCGTCAGCCGCGGGCAGTCCCGCCACCACGGCACGGCCAGCAGCAGCCGGACCAGCTCCGGCAGCCCGACGGCCAGCACCGCCGCGCCGCCCTCCGAGTCGGCGTACAGGACGGGACGCTCCTCGCCGCCCTCCCCGCACAGGAAGAAGGTGCCGCCCGCACCGTCCTTGGCCACCGGCTCCAGGGCCTCGCCGGAGGCGAGCACCACCTCCTCGACGTGCGGGTAGTGGTCGAGGCTGAGGTCGCCCGGCCAGGCCAGGTAGTCGAGGGCGGCGGGGTTGGCGCGGATCACGTCGAGCAGCGGGGTCGTCGGCATGGCGGCCAGCCTAGAACTCGGCGGTGACACTCACGACGGCGGCCGATCGGGGGTGTTCGCCAGCCCTCGTCTCCGACTCGCCCCGGGTGGGGAGTTGATCTCCACGGCGCAGCCGTTGTTGGGTGGCTCCTGTTGCTCTGACCCCCAGCGGCGAAGGAATGTGACACGGTGGACGAGAAATTACCTCCGGACGAGCGGGCCGCACTGTTCGAGGCGCAGCGGCCCCGGCTGCGGGCCGTGGCGTACCGGATGCTCGGCTCGGTGAGCGAGGCCGAGGAGGCCGTCCACGAGGCCTGGCTGCGCTACGACCGCACCGACGCCTCCGACGTGCAGAACCTCCCCGGCTGGCTGACCACGGTGGTCTCGCGGGTCTGCCTCAACCTGCTGCGCGGCCGGGAGCTGCGCCGCGAGGAGCCGCCGGAGGCCGAGGCGGGTGAGCCGGGCCCGACGCGCATCCCGGACCCGCTGCTGCGGCGCGAGGGGGTGGCCGACCCCGGGCAGGAGGTGCTGCTCGGGGACTCGGTGGGCCTGGCACTGATGGTGGTGCTGGAGTCGCTGGCCCCGGCCGAGCGGGTCGCCTTCGTGCTGCACGACCTGTTCGCGGTGCCGTTCGCCGAGATCGCCCCGCTGATCGAGCGGACGGCGGCCGCGACCCGCCAGCTGGCCGACCGGGCCCGCCGCCGGGTTCAGGACCAGGCGCCGGCGCCCGACCCGGACCCGGGCCGTCAGCGGGCCGCCGTGGACGGCTTCTTCGCGGCCGCCCGCGCCGGCGACCTGGGCGCGCTGGTGGCTGTGCTCGCCCCGGGCGTGGTGCTGCGCTCGGACGGCGGCGCGGTGCGGGCCGGGCACCCGGTGGTGCTGGCGGGCGCGACCGCCGTGGCCGACCAGCCGGTGCTGTGGGGCGGGCTGTCGCCGTTCGCCCGCCCGGCGCTGGTCAACGGCGCCGCGGGCGCGGTGGCGATCGGCGAGGGCGGGCGGCCGCTGTCGGTCATGGCGTTCACCGTGGTGGACGGCGCGATCGCGGCGATCGAGGTGCTCACCGATCCGGAGCGGCTGGCGGCGCTGGACCTCTCGGCGTTCCGCGGCTGAACGCGGCGGGCGACGGTCCGCGGCTGAACCTGGCGGGCGAGGTTCCGCGACTGAACGCGGCGGGCGAGAGGGAGGCCGACCGCCCTCTCACCCGCCCGCGCCGGTCGGCGCCGCGCGTCCCCGGGACGCGCCGTCACCAGCCCTGCGCGACGATCCAGTCGGCGAGGTGGCGGGCGCAGGCGTCGACCGACTCGCGCCAGGTGTGGCTCGCGCCCTCGCCGGCCTCGTCGCTGACGTGCTTGACCAGGCGCACCGGCACCCCGAAGCGGTGGGCGACGGCGGCGACGGCGTAGCCCTCCATGTCGACCAGGTCGGCGTGCTCGGCGAGCCGGTCGCGGGCCGCCGGGTCGGAGACGAAGAGGTCGCCGGTGGCCAGCACCGGCCCGTCGCCCTTGCCGACCACCAGCGGGGCGCCGTAACTGCGGCCGGTGAGCGCCAGCAGGGCCGGGGTGTCGAGGTCGTGCTGGATGACCTGGACGACGTGGTGGGTGCCCTCCCAGCCGGGGCGCAGCGCGCCGGCCGTGCCGAGGTTGATCACCTCGGACGGCTTCTCGCCCTGGGCGAGGACGGTGGCCAGCGCGGCGGTGGCGTTGATCTTCCCTATTCCGGTGAGCAGGACGGGCAGCCGGTCGTCGAGGTGGGCGGCTTCCTCGCGCACGGCGACGACGAGCAGCGGGCGGTCGGGCGTGATCGTTCCAAGCAGGCGCATGCCGCCCATCGTACGGAGGGTGCCCGCCGAAACCGGGTGCACCGACCGAGCCGGGGCCGGTGGCGTCACCGCGGGACCGCCCCCGCCGCCGGTCCTGGGGTCCGTCCTCGGCTCCCCGCGCGCCGACGCGGCAACCGGACCTCGCCGCTCCGGCCTGTCCGAGGAACCGCATAGGGTGCATCCCGCGTCGGACGGTTCACCGCCGGCCGCCGGGCGGCGGGGGCCCCGAAGGCGTGCGGGACCCATGCGCGGCACGCGCGGGGCAAGCTCAAGATCGGCGCAATTCGGGTGTGGCCACGGGGAGTCACGGCCATACTGCTGGCATCGGCCGGGCCCCGGACAGCGGGCCCGACCCCTGGGGAGGATGAGGCGGGTGGCAACACCAGTAGGTAACGGCGCACCGGGCGCCGTGGTCCCGGCACGGCCGAGCGGCCCGCCGGGCACGGCACCGGCCGTGCCGGGCGTCCGGGGCGTCCCGGTGTCCGGACCCGGCGCCGCGCCGGCCCGGCGGCCGTCGGCCGGGCCCGCGCCGCGCGGCCTGTCCGGCCTGCGGGCCCGGCTGGCGAACGCCACCCGGACGGCGCCGGGCCGGCTGCGACTGGCCGGGGCGGTGCTCGCGGTGCTGACCGTGGCCTTCGGCGCGCTGACCGCCTGGCAGTTGGAGACCAAGGCGGAGGCCGCCGACCGGGTGGTCCAGCACAGCCAGCCGCTGAGCAAGGACGCGGCCGACATCCACCGCCTACTGGCCCGCGCCGACACCACGGCGGCCACCGGCTTCCTGCTCGCCGGGACGGAGACGAAGACCGTGCGCGGCGACTACGAGGGCGATCTGGCCTCGGCCACCGACCTGATCACCAAGGCCGCCGCGCAGACCACCATCGGCTCCCCCGCGTACCAGAAGCTCACCGAGCTGAGCGAGCAACTCCCCGTCTACGCCGGCCTGGTGGAGACCGCGCGGGCGAACAACCGGCTGGGCCTGCCGCTCGGCGGCGCCTACCTGCGGTACGCCTCCGAGCAGATGCAGGGCACCCTGCTGCCGCGCGCCGCCGAGCTGACCGCCATCGAGAACGACGAGCTGGACAAGGACTACGCCGAGGCGAAGTCCAGCCCGTGGGCCGCGTACGGCCTGGGGGTGCTCACCCTCGGCGCGCTGGTCTGGGTGCAGCTGACGCTGTTCCGCCGCACCAACCGGGTGTTCAACCCCGGCCTGCTCGGGGCCACCGCCGCCGTCCTGGCCGGGGCGCTCTGGCTGGCCGTCACCGGCCTGACCACCAACGCCGCGCTCCAGCAGAGCTGGAAGCAGGGCGCGCAGCCGCTGCGGGCCCTCAACACCGCCCGGGTGCAGGTGCTTTCCGCCCGGCTGGCGGAGAACCTGAACCTCGTCGCCCGCGGCTCCACCACCGCGTACGCGGACCAGTGGACGACGATCACCCGGCAGCTCGCCGGGGGCGAGCCCGCGAACGTCCCGATGGAGCAGCACTCCGGCTCGCTGCGCCAGGCCCTCGACCTGGCCCCCGCGGACGCCCGGCAGCAGATCGGCGAGGCCGACCGGCAGTACGGGACGTGGCGCACCCGGCACGACGCGGCGCACACCCTGGAGACCCAGCAGGCCGACTACCAGGGCGCGTTGCAGGCGACCGTGACGGCGGACCCGGCCGCCGAGGCGAACACCGCGGACGGCGCCTTCAAGGCCACCGACAAGGCGCTCGACCAGGCCGCCACCACCGAGCAGGACCACTTCGAGCGCTCCGCCAAGGGCACCGAGGGCGACCTCCGGCTCGCCGCCCTCGCGGCCGCGCTGCTCGGCGTGGTGGCCGCAGCCGCCGCACTGCGCGGCCTGGGCCGCCGACTGGCCGAGTACCGGTAGAGGGGGGAACGGACACATGCGCAGGAGAACCGCAGGCACCAGGTCGGCCGCCGTGCTGGCGCTGCTGGCCGCCGGCGCGGCCGTGCTCGGCGGGGGCGGGCCGTCCGGCGCCGCGCCCGCGTCCGCCACGGGCGCACCGCAGGCCGTCCGGTCGACCGGGCAGGACCAGGCCGGGCAGGACCAGGCCGAGTCCTGCGACCTGACCAGCACCGTGCCGCCGAGCACCGTGGACGGCCCGGCGGTGAAGGCCATCAAGGCCAAGGGCACCCTGATCATCGGCGTGGACCAGAACAGCTACCGCTGGGGCGCCCGCAACCCGAACACCGGTGAGCTCGAAGGCTTCGACATCGACCTCGCGAGGGCGATCGGCGCGGCCGTCATGGGCGACCCGGCCAAGGTGGTGCTCAAGCCGGTGTCGACCGCCGGCCGGGTCGACGCCCTCACGGGCAACCAGGTCGACCTGATCGTCCGCACCATGACGATCAGCTGCGCCAACCTGAAGAAGGTCGCCTTCTCCCGGTCGTACTTCAACATCAAGCAGCGGGTCCTGGTGCCCCGGTCGTCCACGGCCAGGAACCTCGACGAGGCGATCAACGGCAGGACGGTCTGCGCCGCGGACGGCTCGGTGGCCAAGGACGTGCTGAACGCGAAGAAGAGCGCCAAGCAGCTCGTCCTGGTGACCAACCAGCTCGACTGCCTGGTCCGCATGCAGCTCGGCAAGGTCGACGCCACCATGACCGACGACGAACTGGCGGTCGGCCAGGCCGCGCAGGACCAGACGGTGAAGGTGGTGGACGGCTTCGAACAGCCGGAGACGATCGGTGTCGCGATGCGCCAGAACAGCACCGACCTCACCGCCCGGGTCAACCAGGTGATCTCCGACTACTACGCGGACAAGGACAAGGGCTGGCAGAAGTCGTTCGAGCAGTGGGTCCAGCCCTACCTGCCCGAGAACTCCAAGGACCCCGGCCTGTACTGGCCGGCCCGCTGACGCACCGGGCGGCGCACGGGCGTCAGCAGGCCGTTGACGCGGTCTTGACGCCCACCGCCCGCTCCGCCCGAACGGCCACCGGCTAGGGTTCGGGACGATCACCACGGGGAGACCGGTGGTGGGCACGGGGGATGTCGTGGGATCGCACGTCAGGTACGTCGGGATCGCACGCGAGGAAGGAAGGACACGGCGTTGGCGGCTTCGGCTGGCCCGGTACTGAGCCGGGAGGAGGTGGACCGCGCGCTGGCGCGCCTCGGCGCGGAGCGGGACGCGGTCGAGTCGGCGCTGCTCGCCCTCCAGGACCATCCGGGCCTGCGGCTGCTCGACGGCGCCGAACTGGCCGGGCGCACGCTGGAGCGCTGGTCCGTCGCCGGGAAGGGCCTGCCGCTGCTCTGGGCGCTGTTCGACCGCTACGCGGAGGCACTGGCCTCGGCGCGCGCGGTACGGGCCCGCAAGGCCAAGCCCGGCGCGCCCGAACTCGCCGAGCTGAGCGAACTGCTCACCGGCGACGCGGTGACCGTCCCCGGCGGCGCGCTGCCGGACGGCCCGCAGCTGCTCGGCGCGCCCGCCCGGCTGGTCGAGCGGATCAGCCTGGACACGCTGATGACCCGGATGAACTCCTGGTACGCCACCGTGCTGGAGGTGGTCAGCGCCGCCGACGCGGTCTGGTCGGCGCTGCCGGCCCGGATCGACCTGCTGCTGGCCGAACTCCACCGGGTGGGCAACCTCGCCGCCTCGCTCGGCGTGCGGGCCGGCGGCCACCCGCTCGCCGACGACCTGGCCGGGCTGGACGCCGACCTCACCGGGCTGCGCGCCGAGGTGCGCGAGGACCCGCTGGCGCTGTGGCGCCCGGCCCGGGTGCCCGCCCAGCGCGGCACCGTGCCGGAGGGCGGCGCCTTCGCCACCCCCGCCGGGGTGGTGGACACCGAGCGGTTCGACCGGGCCGGGCGGGCGCTGGACGGCGTCCGGCTGGAACTGGAGAACCTGCTGCGGCTGCGCGACGACGCCGAGGAGCGCCTCCAGGGCGTCGGCGACCTGCTCCAGCGGGCCGACGCCACCCTGGCCGAGGCCCGCCGGGCGCGCGGCGAGGTGCTGGCGAAGATAGCCTCCAGCGACGTCCCGGCGGTGCCCGGGCCTGCCTCGGCGCTGCGCGAACGGATCGTGACGGCACTGGAGTTGCGCCAGGGCGGCCAGTGGGGCCGGTTGGCGCCGCTGCTGGACACGCTGGAGGACGCCGCCGCCAAGGAGCTGGCCCGGGCCCGGCAGTCGCTCACCGAGGTGACCCAGCCGCTGGCCGTCCGAGCCGAACTGCGCGGCCGGCTGGACGCGTACAAGGCGATGGCCGCCCGGCTGCGGGTCTCCGAGGACCCGGAAGTGATCGAGCGGTACGAGAAGGCGCGCTGGCTGCTGTGGAGCGCGCCCTGCGACCTGCGGGCGGCGGCCGCCGCGGTGGCCCGCTTCCAGCAGTCGCTGCGGCCGGCGCAGGCCGAGGCCGCACAGGAGACGACCGGCCAGACGCCGGTCGACGGACAGGTCCAGGGGGGCTGAGGTTGATGGGCGGGACGTGCGTACGGCCGGAGTGCTCCGGCAACGGCAGGATCGACGCGGACGGCTACTGCGACGAGTGCGGGCTCGCCCCGGCCGCGGTGTCCTCCAAGGCTTCCGGGGCTTCCGGGGCCTCCAAGGCCACCGGGGCGCCGGCCGCCGGCCCCGGCGCGCCCTGCCCGAGGGACTGCTCCGGCACCATCGACGCCGACGGCTACTGCGACGAGTGCGGCCTCACCCCGCCCGGCGGCGACACCGGCGTCACCCAGCCCTACGTCCCGTCCTCCCGGCTCTCCACCGACTCGGCGCGCAGCGGCTCGATCCGCTCGACCCGCACCGGCTCGGCCCGCTCGATGTCCGGCCGCTCCCGCTCGCACCGCTCGACCCGCACCGGCAGCAGCCGCTCGGTCTCGGTGCGCAGCACCCGCGGCAGCGTCAGCGCGGGCACCCGCAACCGGCTGGGCGCCGGCCTGGTGACGGTGCCGACCGTCGAGACGGCCGATCCGTCGCTGGCGGTGCTGGAGAACCCGGAGGTCCCGGAGCGCAAGCGGTTCTGCTCCAAGTGCGAGACCCCGGTCGGCCGGGAGAAGAACGGCCGGCCGGGCCGCCCGGACGGCTTCTGCACCAAGTGCGGCACGCCGTACTCGTTCACGCCCAAACTGCGCCGCGGCGACCTGGTCGGCGGGCAGTACGAGGTGGTGGGCTGCCTGGCGCACGGCGGCCTCGGCTGGATCTACCTGGCGATCGACCGGCGGGTCAACGACAAGTGGGTGGTCCTGAAGGGCCTGCTGGACACCGGGGACGAGGACGCGCTCGCCGTGGCCGTCGCCGAGCGCCGCTTCCTGGCCGAGGTGGACCACCCGAACATCGTCCGGATCATCAACTTCGCCGAGCACCTGGACGTCGGCTCCGGCTCCACCGACGGCTACATCGTGATGGAGTACGTCGGCGGCAAGTCGCTCAAGGACATCGCCAACGACCGCCGCACCCCGGACGGCCGGCGCGAGCCGCTGCCCGTCGAGCAGGCGATCGCGTACGCGCTGGAGGCACTGCCCGCGCTCGGGTACCTGCACAGCCGGGGCCTGATCTACTGCGACTTCAAGATCGACAACGTGATCCAGAGCGGCGACACGCTCAAGATCATCGACATGGGCGCCGTCTGCCGCCTCGACCACGACGGCCCGATCTACGGCACCGTCGGCTACCAGGCCCCGGAGATCGCCACCCACGGCCCCTCCCCCGCCTCCGACCTCTACACCGTGGCCCGCACCCTCGCGGTGCTCACCTTCGACTTCCAGGGCTACAGCACCACCTACCGGGACACCCTGCCCGGCCCCGAGGACGTCGAGGTCTTCGCCCGCTACGAGTCGTACTACCGCTTCCTGGTCCGCGCCACCGACCCGGACCCGGCCCGCAGGTTCTCCTCCGCCGACGAGATGGCCGACCAGCTCACCGGCGTGCTGCGCGAGATCCTCGCCCTCCAGGACGGCCGGGCCCGGCCCGCCCTGTCCACCCTCTTCGGCCCCGAACTACGCGTCGTGGACACCGAGTTGGTCATGCCCACCGAGCAGCCCGGACAGCTCCTGGTGACCGCCCTCGACCCGGCCGCCGCCGCCCTCGCGCTGCCCGTCCCGCGCGTCGACCCCGGCGACCCCAACGCCGGCTTCCTCGCCACCCTGCTCGCCACCGACCCCGAGGAGGCGCTCGCCGCCCTGTCCGGCGCGCCCGCCCTCTCCATCGAACGGCGGCTGCGCGAACTGCGCGCCCACCTCGAACTCGGCCGCCGCGCCGCCGCCGAGGAGGCCCTCGACGCCCTGGAACGGGAGTACCCGGACGACTGGCGGGTCGTCTGGTACCGCGGCCTGGTCGCCCTGGTCGGCGCCGTGCACGGGCCGGACGGCCCGGACGGCCCTGGCAGCTCGATCGCCCTGGTCGGCGCCGTGCACGGGCCGGACGGCCCGGACGGCCCGGCTTCGCCCGACGAGGCCGGGCTGCGCGCCGCCGCCGAGGCCTTCGACGCGGTCTACGACGCCTTCCCCGGCGAGGCCGCCCCCAAGCTGGCCCTCGCCATCTGCGCCGAGCTCCTCGGCGACGGCGGCGACGCCGCCGAGTTCTACCGACTGGTCTGGACCACCGACCCGGCCTACCTCAGCGCCGCCTTCGGGCTCGCCCGGGTCCGGCTGGCCGAGGACGACCGGCCCGGTGCCGTCCGCGTCCTGGAGTCCGTCCCGGCCACCTCCAACCAGTACACCGCCGCCCGGATCGCGGCCGTCCGCGCCCGGCTGCGCGAACGGCCCGCCACCGACCCGCTCGCCGCCGACCTCGGCGCCAGCTCCGACCAGCTGACCGCGCTGCGCCTGGACGACCGCCGCCGCGAGGAACTGGCCGTCGAACTGCTCGGCGCCGCCCTCGGCTGGGTCACCGCGGGCTCGACCGGCGCCCAGCAGGGCGGCGGCACCACGGTGCTGGGACGACCTGCGGTGGAGCGGGAACTGCGCTTCGCCCTGGAACAGTCCTACCGGGTACTCGCCCGGTTGGCCGACCGGGCCGAGACCAGGATCGAGATGGTGGAGCGGGCCAACCGCGCCCGCCCCAGGACGTGGGTGTAGCCGATGCCGCAGCAGACCGTGTGCCCGAGCTGTTCCGAACCGCTGGAGCCGGAGGACGCCTACTGCGGCGCCTGCGGCGCCAGCCGGGACGGCCGGACCGCCCCGGGCGCGATGCCCGCGAACTGGGCCACCGGCCGGGCCGAGGGCGTCCCGCCCCAGCACGGGCCGGTCTGCGCGCACTGCGGGCTGCCGCAGGTCACCGCGGACGGCTACTGCGAGGCGTGCGGCGGCGCCCAGCCGCGCCCGCGCGACCACATGGAGAAGTCCCTCGCGGGCGTCGCCGGGGTCAGCGACCGCGGCGTGCGCCACCACCGCAACGAGGACTCCTTCACCATCGCCGCCACCTCGCTGCCCGGCGGCGAGCCGGTCGTGGTCGCCGTGGTCTGCGACGGCGTCTCCTCCTCCGACCGGCCTGACGAGGCCTCCGAGACCGCCGTCGACGCCGCCTCCGAGTCGCTGCTGAGCGCCCTGGAGGCGGGCCGCGAACCCACCGCCGCCATGCGCCAGGCCATCGCCGACGCCGCCGGGGCCGTCGCCGACCTCGCCCAGGCCGGCCCCGGGCCCGCCCGGCCCGACCTCAACGCGCCCGCCTGCACCTACGTCAGCGCCATAGCCTCCGGCGGCCGGATCACCATCGGCTGGGTCGGCGACACCCGCGCCTACTGGATCCCGGACGACCGCGCCGGCGCCGAGCCCTTCCGGCTCACCCAGGACGACTCCTGGGCGGCCCGGATGGTCGAGGCCGGGCTGATGAGCGAGGCCGAGGCGTACGCCGACCCGCGCGCCCACGCGATCACCGGGTGGCTCGGCGCCGACGCCGAGGAGGTCGTCCCGCACACCCTCGACTTCACGCCGCACGTCCCCGGGGTGCTGCTGATCTGCACCGACGGGCTGTGGAACTACGCCGAGGCCGCCACCGACCTGGCGTACTTCGTCCGGCCGGACGCCCGCACCGAACCGCTCGCGGCGGCACAGACCCTGGTGAAGTTCGCGATCGCCGCCGGCGGCCACGACAACATCACCGTCGCCGTCCTGCCGATCGACCCGCCGGCCGCGGGCGCCGCTGCCGGCGTCGGTGCCGATGTCGATGCCGAGGACCAGGGCGAGGACGAGGACGACCCCCGGACCGCCACCGCGCTCGACCTGCCGCTGATCACCGCGGCGGGTGCCAGGCGCGCCGCCGAGGAGGACGAGGACTACGAGCCGACCCTGCCGGACCTCCCGGTGATCGGCTCCCCCGCCGCCCCGCTGCCCCCCGCCGCCCCGCCGGCGCCCCCCGCACCGCCCACCGCTCCCGCCGCACCCACCGTCCCCCCGCAGCCGCCGCACCCGCCGACGGCCTGACCGGACGCCGCCCGCCCGGGGCCGACCCCGGCGGTCACCCGGTCCGCCGGCCCGCCCCCGACGCGGCCGGCCCCCACCGACCGATCCGTACCGACGACCCTTCCGACGGGAGCCACCGGCCCATGGCAACACTGGCGAAGCCGAACCTGCCCAGGTTCGACGTGGAGATCTTCCAGAACGAGTACCTTGCCGACGGCGCCCGCGAGGTCAACGCCATCGTCACGGTCACCGCGACCGGCGGCGGCACCTCCGGCGGCCGCCCGCTCGGCATCGCCGACGCGGGCGGCCCGCAGAGCGCCGACACCGCCGCGGCCGTGGTGATCCTGGTGGACTGCTCGGGCTCGATGGACTACCCCAAGACCAAGATCAACGGCGCCCGCGAGGCCACCGCCGCCGCCATCGACGCGCTGCGCGACGGCACCGCCTTCGCCGTGGTCGCCGGCACCCACGAGGCCCGCGACATCTACCCCGGCGACGGCACCCTCGCCACCGCCTCCGCCACCACCCGCGGCCACGCCAAGGAGTCCCTGCGCCGCCTCACCGCCGCCGGCGGCACCGCGATGGGCACCTGGCTGGCCAAGGCCGACAAGCTCTTCCTGACCCGCCGCGACATCGCCATCCGGCACGCCGTCCTGCTCACCGACGGCAACAACGAGCACGAGTCGGCGGTCGACCTGGAACGCGCCATCGAGCGGGTCACCGGACACTTCACCGCCGACTGCCGCGGCGTCGGCACCGACTGGCGGATCGACGAGCTGCGCAAGATCTCCTCGGCGCTGCTCGGCACCGTCGACATCGTCGCCGAACCCTCCGGCCTGGCCGAGGACTTCCGCTCGATGATGGCCGGCGCCATGGGCAAGCAGGTCGCCGACGTCGCGCTGCGGATCTGGACCCCGGCCAACGCCGCGGTCAAGTTCGTCAAGCAGGTCGCCCCCGCGGTCGAGGACCTCACCGCCCGGCGCGCCGAGGCCGGCCCCCGGGCCGGCGACTACCCCACCGGCTCCTGGGGCGACGAGAGCCGCGACTACCACGTCTGCGTCGAGGTCCCGGCCGCCTCCATCGGCAACGAGATGCTCGCCGCCCGGATCAGCCTGGTGCTGCCCCCGCAGGTCGGCAGCGGCACCCCCGAGGTGCTCTCCCAGGGCCTGGTCAAGGCGGTGTGGACCGACGACCTGGCCTCCTCCACCCGGATCAGCCCGCAGGTCGCCCACTACACCGGGCAGGCCGAGCTGGCCTCCTCCATCCAGGAGGGCCTGGAGGCCCACCGGGCCGGGGACGTCGACACCGCCACGTCCAAGCTGGGCGCCGCCGTCCGGATCGCGCACGCGACCGGCAACGAGGGCACCTACAAACTGCTGCAGAAGGTGGTGGACGTGGTGGACCCGAAGGAGGGTACGGTTCGGTTCCGTAAGAACGTGAGCGAGGCCGACTCGATGACCCTTGAGACCCGGTCGACCAAGACGGTGCGTGTGAAGAAGTGACCGCTGAAGACGTGACCGGGCCGACGACCCGGTGCGACGCCGCCCCAAGCCGGCTCGATGTGAGGGGGAACTGATGCCGATCTGCCCGAGGGGCCACGAGTCGCAGGCCGAGGACTGGTGCGACTTCTGCGGCTTCCCGATGACTCCGCCGGCCCCGACGCCGCCCGGAGCCCACCCGGGAGCCCACGGGTCCCACGGGGCCCATCCGGGGGCGTACGGCTCCCACCCGGTGCCCGGGGCACCCGCCTCGCCCGAGGCACCCGACTCGTTCGAGCAGTCCAGGCACCCGGACCACCGCGGCACGCCCTACGGCGCGCCGCTGTCGCCTCCGCCGATGCCGCCGGGGAGCGTCCCGCCGCAGCCCGGCGCGATGCCGCCGCCACCGGCCCAGGGCCACCCCAACCTGACCGAGGGCCTGACGGTCTGCCCGATCTGCCGCAGCCCGCAGACCGGACGGTTCTGCGAGGAGTGCGGGTACGACTACGAGCTCTCCACCCCCTCGCGCCGCCAGCCGCCGCTGAACATCCCGGCGGCGTACGGCGGCGCGCCGGCCGCACAGCCGCCGTTCGGCCAACCGCCGTACGGCCAACCGCCCCTCCCGCAGCAGCCGCAGCCGCAGCACACCCAGCACCCGCAGCAGGCCCCCGCGCCCGCGCACACCTACGGCTACCCTCCCTCCCTGCCCGCCAACGGGCAGGAGGGGCCCACGCCGGAGGGCGCGTTCCCCGAGGCCCCCGTCCGCGAGGACTCCGGCCCGGTGTACGCCGAGCCCCCCGGACCGAACAACCGCGGCGGCGACTTCGGCACCTCGTTCCACCTCGCCCCGCCGCATCAGCAGCAGCCGCAGCAACCCCAGCAGCCGCAACCGACGGCCGCCCCCGCGAAGCCGCTCCGGGCCAACTGGATCGCGGTGGTCTCGGCCGACCGCGAGTACTTCACCGAGATGATGGCCCGCAGCGGCCCCGAGGCGGCCGGCCTGTTCTTCCCGCCGTACTGCCCCGAGCGGCGCATCCCGCTGACCGGCCGCGGCCAGCTGCGGATCGGGCGGCGCAGCCAGCACCGCGGCACCGTGCCGGAGATCGACCTGTCGGTGCCGCCGGAGGACCCGGGCGCCTCGCACCAGCACGCGATGCTCGCCGAACAGGCGGACGGCAGCTGGGTCCTGGTGGACCAGGACTCGACCAACGGCACCACCGTGAACGGCGGCGCGGAGCCGATCGCCCCGCACACCGCCGTGCCGCTGAACGACGGCGACCGGATCCACATCGGAGCCTGGACGACGATCACGGTGCACCGCGCCTGAAAGGCCGTCGGCAATAACTCCGGCCGGGCCGGGCGGAATTCAACTTCCGCCCGGCCCGGCTTGTTCCCGATTCCTCAAACGATCCACAAATTCGTCGCCACCGACGTGCACAGGGACCTTCGCAAGCCCTAGGCTCAGGCCACATGACTGCAGCTATATCCGCCGACGGAATCCGTCAGCGGTACGGGGACGTGCAGGCCGTCGACGGGGTGTCCCTCACCGTCGAGGCCGGCGAATTCTATGGAATCCTGGGCCCCAACGGCGCCGGGAAGACCACCACGATGGAGATCCTGGAAGGCGTCCGCAAGCCGGACGAGGGCCGGGTCGAGCTGCTGGGGCTGGCGCCCTGGCCGCGCAATCCGAAACTGCTGCCGCGCATCGGCGTGCAGTTCCAGGCCTCCGCCTTCTTCCGGAAACTGACGGCCCGGGAGACCATCCGCACCTTCGCGTCGTTCTACGAGGTCGGCCCCAAGCGGGCCGACGCGATGCTGGAGCGGGTCGGCCTGACCGACAAGGCCGACGTCATGACCGACCAGATGTCGGGCGGTCAGGCGCAGCGCCTGTCGATCGCCTGCGCGCTGGCCCACGACCCGGAGATCGTCTTCCTGGACGAGCCCACCACCGGCCTCGACCCGCAGGCCCGGCGCAACCTCTGGGACCTCCTGCGGGACATCAACGGCGAGGGCCGCACGGTCGTCCTGACCACCCACTACCTGGACGAGGCCGAGGTGCTCTGCGACCGGGTCTCGATCATGGACCACGGGAAGATCCTGCACACCGGCGCCCCGGCGACGCTGATCCGCGAGATCGACGACACCGTCCGGATCAGCGTCGCGTCCGGCCAGCTGTCCGTCGAGCGCGCCCGTGACCTGCTCACCGCGGCCGGCGCCGACGTCGCCGCCCTGGAGGACGACAGCGTCTCGCTCTCCGTCTCCACCCGTCTCCCGGGCCCGGTCCTGAGCGTCCTGGCCGAGCAGAACGCGCTGCGCGGCCTCGAAGTGCGCGGCGCCACCCTGGAGGACGTCTTCCTCCAGCTGACCGGACGGGAGTACCGCGCATGACCGCCAGCACGTCCACCGAGCCGAAGACCCCCGCCCGGCGCGACGGGTCGAGCGGCGGCGCGAACGCCGAGCGGGAGCGGGTCAGCGCGTTCTGGAGCCTGTCCCGCGCGATGCTGCTCGGCATGAAGCGCGACCGCACCGCGACCTTCTTCATCCTGCTCTTCCCGCTGGTGTTCCTGGTGTTCTTCGGCACCGTGGGCAAGGGCTCCGGCAGCCCGCACGCCAAGGTGGCGCAGGTCGGCGCGGTGAAGCTGTTCGACTCGATCCAGGGCGAGGGCCGGGTCGACCTGGACAAGGTCCTCACCATCACCAGGACCGACGACGCGGCCGCCACACTGGAGAAGGTCCGCAAGGGCGACTTCGACGCGATGATCGAGCAGGGCCCGGACGGCAAGGTCGAGCTGCGCTTCAGCGCCGCCGACACGGTCCGTGCCGGCGCGCTCCAGGGCATCGTCAACTCGGTGGTCCAGAGCGCCAACCAGGCCGCCACCGGCCAGAAGCCGGCCTACGTGCTGGACACCCAGCAGGTCGAGGACCAGTCGCTCAAGCCGATCCAGTTCCTCACCCCCGGCCTGCTCGGCTGGGCCGTCGCCACCGGCGCGGTGTTCGGTGCCGCGCTGACCCTGGTCGGGTGGCGCAAGAGCAAGGTGCTGCGCCGGCTGCGGCTGGCCCCGGTGAGTGCGGGCACGGTCATCAGCTCCAGGATCCTGGTCTCGCTGCTGACCTCGCTCCTCCAGACCACCGTCTTCCTGACGGTCGCCACCAACTTCTTCGGGCTCAAGCTCACCGGCAACTGGTGGCTGGTCATCCCGCTGGTGGCCTGCGCGACGCTCGCCTTCATGTCGATCGGCCTGCTGGCCGGTTCGGTCGCCAAGACCGAGGAGGCGGCCAACGGCATCTCGCAGATCATCGTGCTGCCGATGTCCTTCCTGTCCGGCGCGTTCATCCCGCTGGACAGCGCGCCCGGCTGGCTGGAGACCATCTCCAAGGTCATGCCGCTGCGCTACCTGGTGACGGCCGCCCAGTCGGTGCTGACCCGCGGCGGCGGCGTCATGGACGCCCTGCCCACCATGGGCGGGCTGCTGCTCTTCGCGGCCGTGCTGACCGGCGTCGCCTGGAAGCTGTTCAAGTGGGAGGACGTGTGACCGCCGCCCCGGTCGCCTGAGCCCCGACACACGCCCTGCGGGGTCGTACGCCTTTGGTCCCGGTGTACGACCCCGTCGGCGTCTGCGACCATGGTCGGGTGAAAGAGATCCGGCGAGGAACGTTCAGCGAGGAGACCTTCTTCGACCAGGTCGGCGGCGAACCGACCTTCCGGCGACTGGTCCACCGGTTCTACCAGGGCGTCGCCGAGGACGAGTTGCTCCGGCCGATGTACCCCGAGGAGGACCTCGGCCCGGCCGAGGAGCGGATGGCCCTGTTCCTGATGCAGTACTGGGGCGGCCCGCGCACCTACAGCGAGCAGCGCGGCCACCCCCGGCTGCGGATGCGGCACGTGCCGTTCAAGGTCGACCGCGCCGCGCACGACGCCTGGCTCAGGAACATGCGGGCCGCCGTGGACGACCTGGCCCTGCCGGCCGAGGCCGAGCAGCAGCTCTGGGAATACCTCACCTACGCCGCCGCCTCGATGATCAACACCCCGGGCTGAGCCCCGGGCCGGGCCCGGTTACCGGATCGGGCTGAGCCCCCGGCTGGGTTACCGGAGCGCGCTGAGCCCCAGCCCCGCGCCGGGCGCGGCCGCCGTCCGGACCGCCACCGAACCGGCCGGGGCGCTCAGCCGCAGCCAGCCGCCCGCCCGGTGCACGGTGAGCGGGGCCCCGGGCTTCAGGAAGCCGATCACGTACGCCGCGTGCACCGCCCGCAGCGGCAGCTCCGGCAGCACGGAGACCGGGCGGGACCAGATCTCGTCGGCCAGCGCGTCCAGCACCGCACGGCCGCGGTGGTGCGCCGGGACGGCCTCGCTGCGCTCACGGAACTCCCGCACCCCGGCCATCAGTTCCGGGTACACCTCGGCCGCCGGCGGCGCCCCGACCGGCCGCCAGCCGGTGCGCGGCGGCAGCAGCCCGGCCCAGGCCGGTCCGGTCACCGGGGCGGGCAGCTCGACGGCACCCGTCCCGGCGTCCACGCCGTCCAGCAGCTGGCCCGCCGAGACCGTCAGATCGGTCGGCTCGGCCGGCCCGGTCAGCCGGGCGGTGCGGATCGCCAGCGCGCCCGAACCGCCCAGCGGCAGCCGGCCGAAGACCGCCAGCACGCCGTCCTCCCCGGCCGGGGCCACCGCCTGCAACCGGACGGCCGCCGCCTTGTCGAAGCGCAGCAGGCGCAGCAGGAACGCGGAGAGGTCGGCGGCCTCCCCGGCGTCGGTGAGGGCGAGGCGGGCGGTGATGGTCAACGCGGGTCAGCTCGAATCGTCGGAGGTGGGTGCTCAGGCGGCGACTACGGCGGGCTCCTCGTCCATGAAGCGGGACAGGAACTCCCGCTCCACGGGCGAGATCCGGCGCGGCCGGCCCTCCGCCAGGTCGTAGGGCACGACCACGGTGGACGCCTGGACGTACACCGTCTCGGTGCCGTCCTCGGCGACGTCCTTGATCTCGTAGGACACGGTCAGCGAGGCGCCGCCGATGCGGGTCACCCTGGTCTCGACGGTGACCGGCTCCGGCCGGTGCACCAGCGGGCGCTTGTAGTCGATCTCGTGGCGGGCCACCACCGAGCCGCCCGCGAACTCCCCCGCCCCGGCCTCGGCGGCCTGGGTGAACATGAAGTCGATCCGGGCCTCCTCCAGGTAGCGCAGGAAGACCACGTTGTTGACGTGGCCGAACGCGTCCATGTCGGACCAGCGCAGCGGGCAGGCGTAGATGTGGCGGGCCACAGGTGTTCTCCTCGACGTCCGGTCGCCCGCCGCCGTGCGGTGGCGGCGGGCCGGCGGCCGGCAGGCCGCCCCGAGGGGCAGTCTGCCGGGCCGCCGTGACGGCTGGGTGTCAGCCGCGGGTCAGCTTCTTGTACGTGGCCCGGTGCGGGCGGGCCGCGTCGGCGCCGAGCCGCTCGATCTTGTTCTTCTCGTACGACTCGAAGTTGCCCTCGAACCAGAACCACTTGCTCTCGCCCTCGTAGGCGAGAATGTGGGTGGCCACCCGGTCCAGGAACCAGCGGTCGTGGGAGATGACCACGGCGCAGCCGGGGAACTCCAGCAGGGCGTTCTCCAGCGAGGAGAGCGTCTCGACGTCGAGGTCGTTGGTGGGCTCGTCGAGGAGCAGCAGGTTGCCGCCCTGCTTGAGGGTGAGCGCCAGGTTCAGGCGGTTGCGCTCACCACCGGACAGCACGCCGGCCGGCTTCTGCTGGTCCGGGCCCTTGAAGCCGAAGGCCGACACGTAGGCGCGGGACGGCATCTCGACCTGGCCGACGTTGATCCAGTCCAGACCGTCGGAGACGACCTCCCAGAGGGTCTTCTTCGGGTCGATGTTGGCACGGCTCTGGTCGACGTAACTGATCTTGACGGTCTCGCCGACCTTGACCACGCCGGAGTCCGGGGTCTCCATGTCCTGGAGCATCTTGAACAGCGTGGTCTTGCCGGCGCCGTTGGGACCGATGATGCCGACGATGCCGTTGCGCGGCAGGGTGAAGCTGAGGTCGTCGATCAGGATCTTCTCGCCGAAGGCCTTGGAGAGGTTCTCCACCTCGATGACGATGCTGCCCAGACGCGGGCCCGGCGGGATCTGGATCTCCTCGAAGTCCAGCTTCCGCATCTTGTCCGCCTCGGCCGCCATCTCCTCGTAGCGGGCCAGACGGGCCTTGGACTTCGCCTGGCGGCCCTTGGCGTTGGAGCGGACCCACTCCAGCTCCTCGCGGAGCCGCTTGGCGCGCTTGGCGTCCTTCTGGCCCTCGACCTTGAGGCGGGACTGCTTGGACTCCAGGTAGGTGGAGTAGTTGCCCTCGTAGCCGATGGCGCGGCCGCGGTCGAGCTCCAGGATCCAGCCGGCCACGTTGTCCAGGAAGTACCGGTCGTGGGTGACGGCGACGACGGTGCCGGGGTACTTGGCCAGGTGCTGCTCCAGCCAGTTCACCGACTCGGCGTCCAGGTGGTTGGTGGGCTCGTCGAGGAGCAGCAGGTCGGGGGACTCCAGCAGCAGCTTGCAGAGCGCCACGCGGCGCTTCTCGCCACCGGAGAGCTTGGTGACCGGCCAGTCGCCGGGCGGGCAGCCCAGCGCGTCCATGGCCTGCTCCAGCTGGGCCTCCAGGTCCCACGCGTTGGCGTGGTCCAGGTCCTCCTGGAGCTTGCCCATCTCGTCCAGCAGGGCGTCCGAGTAGTCGGTCGCCATCAGCTCGGCGATCTCGTTGAAGCGGTTGAGCTTCCCCTTGATCTCCTTGACGCCGTCCTCGACGTTCTCCAGGACGGTCTTGGTCTCGTCGAGCGGCGGCTCCTGGAGCAGCATGCCGACGGTGAAACCGGGCGAGAGGAAGGCGTCGCCGTTGGAGGGGTGCTCCAGGCCGGCCATCATCTTCAGCACGGTGGACTTGCCCGCGCCGTTGGGGCCCACGACGCCGATCTTCGCCCCGGGGAGGAAGCTGAGCGTCACGTCGTCAAGGATGACCTTGTCTCCGTGCGCCTTGCGCACCTTGCGCATCGTGTAGATGTATTCCGCCACGTGAGATCGCTCCGGCGTCGTCGGGAGTATTCGGCTTGCAGCCTTCCATTGTGCCGCACCCGGCCGGGAGCCCCGAACGCCCGGTGTGCCCCACGGGGGTATCCGCAGCGCGGGGTTGAACGGCGAAGGCCCGGCCCCCGCAGCGGGTGCGGGGGCCGGGCCGGGTGCCGTCAGGGCCTCAGGAGGTCAGCGCCTCCGGGCCTGCGGGGCGGTTCAGGCGGCGGTGCGACCGTGGCGGCCACGGCGGCGCAGGACGAAGACCGCGGCGCCACCGGCCAGGACCAGGCCACCGGCGACGGCGGCGAGGATCGGGGTCGAGTCACTGGCACCGGTCTGGGCCAGGCCACCGGTGCCCGGGGCGGAGCTGGTCGCGGCCGGGCTCGGGTGCGCGCCGGCGGCGGTGCTGGCACCGGCCGACGGGGTGCCGGCCTGGCTCGGGGTGCCACTCGGGGTGCCGGTCGGGGCGGTGCTCGGGGCGGTGCTCGGGGTGCCGGTCGCGGCCGGGGTCGACGGGCCGGAGGTCGGCGGGGTCACGCCGGTCTTGCAGTCCAGGACGCCCTTGAACTCCTTGGCGAAGCCGTTCGGGCCGGTGACGTTGATGTCGTAGGCGGCCTTCTCGGCGACCGGGACGAGCACGTTCTCGGTCTTGCCCGGCTGGACGGTCAGCTGCTTGCCCGGCTTGACCGTGACGGTGGCGGCCTCGTCACCGCCGTTGGTGACGGTGACGCGCACGCCGTTGTTCTCGCACTCGACCTGGGCGGTGCTGTCGACCAGCGCGCCCGCGCCCTGCTTCCAGGTGGCCTTGGCGCCGGCGGAGACGCTGAGCTTGCTGGAACCGGCCAGGATCATGCTCTGGCTGTGCCGCTTCGGGTCGTAGCCCTCGCTGAGGAAGACCCGGCCGCTGGGCACGACGGTGTCGGCGGCGGCGGCGAGGGCGACCGAGCCGTCCGGGGTGCCGGCCGGCACGTCCAGGAACAGCTGGGTGTCCTTGATCGGACCGGTCAGGGTGGCGCCGACCGGCTTGCCGTCCTTGTCCACCACCTTGACCTTGTCGGCGGCGTCACCGGTGACGGTGAGCTTCACCTCGGCCGCGCTGGACTTGAGGGTGAAGGGGCCGAGCTTGTTGCCGGACTTGCCGGAGACGGAGTCCGGGTTGAGGGTCAACGAGGGGTTGGGCTCGGCGGCGATGCCCTTGTTGGCGTCGCCGAGCAGGTAGTCGCGCAGCTTCTTGGCCTTGGCGTTGCGCGGGGTGGCGTTCTTGTTGTCCGAGAACTTCCAGATCGCGGCCTGGGTGCCCGCGGCGGCGTCCTCGGCGGTCAGGCCGTCGACGCCGACGGTCTTGCCGAGCGCCGTCAGGTCCTTGACCTGCGGGTAGGAGTTCTCCAGGATCCAGCGGATCTTGGAGGCCGCCTCGACCTTGTTCTTGCCGCCGAGGGAGCTCGACTTCCAGTCCGACTCCTGGTACTTCGCGGCGCTGTCCAGGTAGACCGGGTTGTCGAAGTCGATGCAGTAGGTCTGGATCTCGCCGTTGGACGTCTTGAGGGTGAACAGACCGCCGTCGACGGTCCCCTTGCCCTCGACGTCGATCTTCTCGCCCAACATCGTGTTCTGGAGGACGGCCTTGACGCCCGCACCCGGGGTGTCCGCCGCGGCCGCCGCACCGGCCGCGAACAGGCCCCCGCCCAACACCAGGCTGGTCGTGAGCATGACAGTGGTTATGCGGGGGAGACTCCGCGCCTGCCTCTGGAACATCTGGGATCCCTCCGGGCCGGGCCGCACCGATGGACAGCCCGCCGACTTGCCGTGCCGCGCGCGCCCCCTGTGGCGCTGCTGCGGGTATGAACCAGACGAATCCTATTGAGCCCCGCAGGCCCCGAAACCCCCATGCGAAATCAGGACGATTCCGTATCTGGATCGTTATCAACCCCCTCAGTTTCGACACAAGCTGACGATCAGCCAGAATCTCCTCGCGACTTTTCGTTATCCGGGCGAGATTGCGCGTGCGGGAGCAACAACAGTCTCGATCAACATATTTGTCGACAGTTAAGGTCATCGACCCGTCAGATCAGCGCAGCCTGCTCGCCACCTCCCCGCTCCCCCTCGGCCACCCGCCCCCGCTCCCCCGCCTCCGCCTCCGACGCCCCACCCGACACCGGCCGCACCGGCGGCGGGGGCTCCGGCGGGCGCGGCGCCGAGGCCACCGCCGAGGCCTTCCGCGCCTCCAGCGCGTCGGCGATCCACCCCGGCACCACCCCTCCGCCGGCCTGCGCCCCGGCCGGCCCGGCGGCGCCCGGCGGCTGCCCGCGCACCCCCGCCGCCCAACGGAACGCCGAGGTACCACGGGTGAGGTCGTGTCCGACCGATCGGGCGTCGATCTCGGCCCCGGTGCGCTTCACCTCGCCGTCGATCCACTCCCGCAGCCGCAGCCGACCACTCACCAGCACCGGATCCCCCTTGGCGAGCGAACCGATCAGGTTGACCGCGAGCCCCCGCCAGGCCGTCACCGTCAGCCACTGCGTCTCGCCGTCCGCCCAGCACTCGCGCTGCCGGTCATACAGGCGCTCGGTGCAGCCGAGCCGGAACTTGGCCATCGGCACCCCGCTGCCCGTTTCGCCGTAGGTCACCTCCGTCGCGACAATGCCGACGATCGTCACCTGCATCTCGTTCACAGCGCACTCTCCGTTCTCGCCGATGCACCGTACAGAATCGACCGGCGCGCGTTGAGAGTGTGCTTCGCGGGAAATCCCCGCCAGGGAGTTCTGAAATCCTGTGGACAACTCGATGCCTCGGAAAACCGACGTCACTCGCAGGGGTGAATTTCGGCCTTTCGGCACCCCTTCGCGCCCATCTCATCGCGGCCATGACAACAAACCGACTGCTCGTCGCCCCCAACCGACACGCCCCGGAACAGCGCCGGCCGACCGTCCGCGCACGTCATCCGACCGGAGGAAGCCGAATACGGCCCCCCACCCGCACCGGTGACGACACATTCTCCGTGCCGAATCCATAACGGGTGGGGCGGCAGCCCCGTAACGACTGCACAACGTCCGGCTCGGAACACTCCCAGACCGCTGCACTCACGGCGTTCACCTGCGATTATCGGACCGCTCCACCGAACCGACACACCAACGGCGGTGTCGTCACACTCGGCCGAGGAACTGGGCACCCTTATCCTGTCCCCGACAGGGCGAGGGCCCACCGACCCCCACCCCCACCCTCACGGTACGGGGCCGGACACGCGCGCGCCCAGCGCTCGTCGCCCGACCCGGCCACGGTCACGCCCGCCCGGGCGCAGCCCGTCCCGCCCCCATAGCTCAGCGGATAGAGCACCCGCCTTCTAAGCGGTAGGTCGCAGGTTCGAATCCTGCTGGGGGCACCACCTCGCCATTCCCCCAGGCCGCCAGGCCGGCGGCCGCATTGCCCGGCCGCCACGGGCTCCCGGAAATCCCGTCCGCACGCCGCCCGATTGCCCGTACCCACCGCACCTAACCCGTGACTATCCGTGTCATGGCCACTGCGATAACCGGCCGATCCGGATGACCGCCACTACGGACCGGATGCGGGAGAAGACCCGAACAACCGAAATTCCGGGCGAATCACGCCCCGGGGACGATCCGCCCCACCGACCCGGCCGGGAACCGCTCGGTCGCGAACCCAGCCAGCCGCTCGGCCGGTGGTGGCGAGCCTGCCGGCGGTGGCGAGTCAGCCGGCGGTGGCGAGCCCGGCCAGGTAGGCGTCCAGCAGAGCGGTCTGCCGCTCGGGCGGGAACTCCGCCGGGGCGAACAGCACCTGCACCACCAGGCCGAGCGCGAAGGCCTGCGCGCCGGTCGCGAGCGCGGCGGCGTCGGCCCCGGCCGGGAGCTCCCCGAGCCGCTGAGCGTCCGCGACGTGCACCGCGAGGGCCTCGCGCGAGCGGGCGTAGCGACCCGCGTGCGCGGCCGCGAGCGCGGGGTCCGACAGGGCGACGTCCCAGGAGCCGACCCAGATCCGGTTGCCGGCCACCGCCGCCCCGTCCAGCGGCAGGACATCTAGCAGCGCGGCCCGCAGCCGGGCCAGTCCGGGGGGTGGCGGCGGGGTGCCGTCGGCGGGGGCGGTGCGCCGGGGCCGGGAGCCGGAGCGCCGGTCGAGCTCGTCCAGCGCGTGGCTCAGCAGGGCCCGTTTGTTGGGGAAGTAGTGCGTCAACAGGCCGGTGGAGGCGCCCAGTTCGGTGGCCACGGCACGCAGGGTCAGCCCTTCGAAGCCGCGACTGGAGAGCACCCGCCACACGCCCTCGGACACTTCCAGGCGGCGGGCGTCATGGTCTCCACGGGCCGGTGTCATGGGGGTCATCGTACATACCAAACGTTTGTTATGTATGGTTCCCAGCACACCGCGCATCCCGTGAACGGTGCATCCCGTGAAAGGCCAGCCCATGTTTGCCGTACCGCTCGCCGAGAACGCCGAACTGCGCCCGCTGGAGCCGTGGCAGGCGGCCGAGTTCCTGGCCCACATCGACCGCGCCCGCGCCCACACCGACCCGTGGATCCCCTGGGCCACCCGCTCCACCGACCTCGACTCCGCCCGCGCCACCCTCCAGCGCTACGCCGACCAGCAGGCCGCCGACAGCGGCCGGATCTACGGCATCTGGCGGGACGGCACGCTGGTCGGCGGCGTGATGTTCGTGAGCTTCAACGCCCAGAGCGGCGTCTGCGAGATCGGCGCCTGGACCGAGCCCGCCGGCGAGGGCGGCGGACTGATCACCACCGGCGTCCGGCGGCTGCTCGACTACGCCTTCACCACCCGCGGCCTGCACCGCGCCGAGTGGTGGTGCTCCGCCGGCAACGCCCGCAGCCGGGCCGTCGCCGAGCGGGTCGGCATGACCCTGGACGGCACCCTGCGCGAGTGGTACCCGCACAACGGGGTCCGCCACGACAAGCAGATCTGGTCGATCCTGGCCCCGGAGTGGACGCCCGGGGCCTGACCGGACGCGGGGGGGGGGGGGGGGGGGGGGGGGGGGGGGGGGGGGGGGGGGAGGGGGGGGGAGGGGGGGGGGGGGGGGGGGGCACAGCCGACCACCCCCC
>NZ_JBWKER010000043.1:0-20536 GCF_056435345.1 Kitasatospora sp. NPDC043950 | reverse complement strand
CTGTGCCAAACTCCTCCCCGCCCCCCCCCCCCCCCCCTCCTCCCCCCCTCCCCCCCCCCCCCCCCCCCCCCCCCCCCCCCCCCCCCCCCCCCCCCCCCCCCCCCCCCCCCCCCCCCCCCCTCCCCGGGCCGTCGCCCCCGGGCCCCAGCCCCTCAGGCCGCTCAGGCCCCTCAGGCCGCCAGCACCGGCGGCTCCGCCGCCGCCACCGTCCTGGGCACCCGCAGCGCGAGCAGCAGGACCAGCACCAGCAGGCCGCCGGCCGACAGGAACACCACGTCGACCGCGTCCGTGAAGCTGCGCAGCGCGTGCTCGCGGGCCGCGCCGCCGAGCGTCCGGACGGCGCCGAGCGGCAGGCCGGGCTCGCCGTCCGCGAAGGCCCGGGCCAGCACGGTGCCGAAGAGCGCCGCACCGAGCGCACTGCCGAGGGTCTGGAAGAAGCGGATCCCGGTGGTCGCGACGCCGAGCTGGTGCCGGGGGACGGACTCCTGCACCACCGTGACCAGCTGGCCGATCAGCTGGCCCATCCCGAAGCCCAGCAGGACGAGTTCGCCGCAGACCGCCCAGAGCCCGGTGGTCGGGCCGCTGAGGCCGAGCAGGAGCAGGGCGATCGCCGCACAGCCCGCGCCGGCCACCAGGAAGGTGCGCTCCGCATGGCCGCGGGCGGTGAGCCGGCCGGCCAGCAGGCCGACCGCCGTCATCCCGCCCGCCATCGGGATCAGGTAGAGGCTGGCCGAGGTGGGGTCGATGCCGCGGGCGATCTGCAGGTAGAGCATCACGTAGACGATCGAGCCGGTCATGCCCATCCCGACCAGGCCCTGGATCGCGAAGCCGAGGCGCACCACGCTGATCCGGAACAGCGACAGCGGCAGCACCGGCTCGGCGGCGGTGGCCTGGCGCCACACGAAGAGGCCGAGCGCGGCCAGGGTGGCGGCGACGAGCCCGAGGATCACCGGGGAGGTCCAGGCGTAGTCCTTGCCGCCCCACTCGGTGACCAGCAGCAGCCCGGTCGCGAAGGCGGCGGCGAGGGCCGCACCGAGGAAGTCCAGGCTGCGGCGGCCGGCCGCCGGCGGCAGCTTGATCACCAGGGCGGTGCCGACCAGGACGAGCAGGCCGAGCGGCAGGTTGATGTAGAAGATCCAGCGCCAGCTGAGGTGGTCGGTGAACAGCGCCCCGATCAGCGGGCCGACCGCCATGCCGATGCCCGCGACGACCCCGCCCATCGCGCCGCCCTTGCCGCTGCCGCGCTCGGCCGGGTCCTTGAGGTGGGCGATGACCACCATGGTGACGCTCATCAGCCCGCCGCCGCCGATGCCCTGGACGGCCCGGAAGGCGATCAGCTGGCCCATCGACTGCGCGAACCCGCAGAGCGCCGAGCCGACCAGGAAGGTGCCGACCGCGCCGAGCAGCACGCGCTTGGCGCCGTACAGGTCGCAGAGCTTGCCGTAGAGCGGCAGCAGCGCGGTCGCGGCGAGAGCGAACGAGCTGATCAGCCAGGGCAGTCGGTCGATGCCGTGGACGGGGTCGAGCTCCCGGACGATCGGCACGGTGGCCGCGGACACGATGTTCATGTCGAGCACGGCCAGCACGATCGTGACCAGGCAGAGCAGCATGCCCAGGTTGCGCTGGGCCGGTGTCATCAGGGCAGCGGGTGCCATCGGTAAGTCCCCCCAGGGTCGGTGGAGTTCGGGCCGGGCCGGTGCGGCCGGCGGCACGTCCTCACCATGGCAGTTTTTTTATACCTGGTCAATTCTTAAGCTCGGCTCAATCTTTATCCTGGTCGATCTTTGATCCTGGTACAGTCGAACCATGGCGACGCACACCGGCTTCAGCCCCGACGACGACCGCGACCTCGACGCCCTTCCGCTGCGCGAGCGCAAGAAGATCCAGACCGGCATCCGGATCTGGCGCACCGCCATCGGGCTGTTCGCCGAGCGGGACTTCGACCAGGTCTCGGTGGCCGAGATCGCGGCCGCCGCCGAGGTGTCCAAGATGACCGTCTTCAACTACTTCCCCACCAAGGAAGACCTGGTCATGGCCCCCATGGAGCAGCACCTCGACGAGCCGGCCCGGGTGGTCCGCGAACGCGCCCCCGGCACCTCGGCGGTGGCAGCGCTGCGCGAGCAGTACCTCGCCGCGCTGGAGCAGCACGACCCGGCCACCGGGTTGAGCGACGAACCGCTCGTGCTCGACGTGGTCCGGCTGATCCACCGCACACCGGCCCTGGCGATGCGCGCCACCGCCGGCTTCGGCCGGCACGCGCAGGGCCTGCTGACCACCGAACTCCTCGCCCAGGACCCGGCCCACGACGAGCTCACCGCACAGATCGCCGCCGCCCAACTGCTCGCCGCCCGACTGGCCCTGACCACCGAGAACCAGCGCCGGATGCTGGCCGGCGAACGCGCCACGGCCGCCCTGCCCGCCGCCCTCGACCGGGCCGCGCGCGCCTTCGCCCTGGTCGAGGGCGGCCTCGGAGACTACTGCGCCGTCGCCTCCTGAGAGAGTGGGCGCACCACGACCGCCCGGAGGTGCGCATGGACCAGCCGCTGCTCACGCGGGACCGCTCCGCCCTGCCAGCCCACGCCGAGGGCCTGCACGCGTACGTCGGCGAGGACGGCGTCGCCGTCCTGGAGTTCGCCCGACCGCACCGGCGCAACGCGGTGACCCTGGAGATCTGGCAGGCGCTGCCGAAGGTGCTGCTGCGCCTCGCCGAGCAGCCGGGGGTGCGCGCCCTGCTGGTCACCGGCGCCGGCGGCACCTTCAGCGCGGGCGCGGACATCGCCGAACTCGCCGAGGTGTACGGCGATCCGGAGTGCGCGGACGCCTACCACGCGGTCAACGTCGCCGCCGAGGAGGCGCTGGCGGCCTTCCCGCACCCGACCGTCGCCGTGGTGCAGGGCGCCTGCGTGGGCGGCGGCTGCCAGCTGGCCGTCGCGTGCGACCTGCGGTTCGTCGCCGAGGACGCCCGGCTGGGGATCACCCCGGCCAAGCTCGGCGTGGTCTACCCGGCGGTACCGACCGTGCGGCTGGCCCGGCTGGTCGGCCCGGCCCGCGCCAAGTACCTGCTGTTCTCCGGCGAGTTGGTGACGGGCCGCGACGCGCTGCCGCTGGGCCTGGCGGAGCGCGTCCTGCCGGGTGCCGAACTGGACGCCGCGGCACTGGAGTTCGCCCGGCTGCTGACCCGGCGCTCGGCCCAGACCATCGGCGCGGTGAAGGCCGCGCTGGCCGTCCCGGCGGAGCGGGCGGCACAGGCGCTGGCGCCCTGGGAGCGCCGTTCCCGGGAGACCTCGGACGTGTCCGAGGGGCTGGCCGCTTTCCTGGAGGGCCGCCCGGCGCGGTTCTGACCGGGGCCGGGCGCCGGGTCCGGACGTCGACTCCGACCGGGACCGGGCCCCGGGTCCGGGCACCGGCCGCGAGGACGGGCTCGCGTACGATCATCCGATCGGTGCCGGGCCGTCCCGACACCCCCGCCCTGACGCCCCCGTCACGCCGACCCGTCACGCCGATCCCTCGCACCGCCCCTTCACGCCGACCCCTTTGCGCACCCGGAGCACACACCCCGATGACCACCGAGGCCACGACCGCCCCCACCAGCCGGACGATCTGGGCCCGCCGGGTCACCGACGGCGTCGAGCCGAAGAACGTCATCATCGCGATGCTCCCGCTGATGGGCGTCATCCGCTACGGCTGGACGGGCCTCGGCTGGGCGGCCTTCGCGGCCCTGTTCGCGGCCGTCATCCCGACCATGTTCATCCAGCGCGGCATCCGCAAGGGCACCCTGGAGGACCGCCACGTCGGCCATCGGCAGCGCCGGCTGACCGTCATCCCGTTCATCATGGGCTCGGTCGCGACCAGCTTCGCCGTGATGCTCTGGCTGGACGCCCCGGCCGACCTGACCGCGATGGTGCTGGCGATGTTCGCCTCGCTGGTCCCGATCCTGGTGATCACCGTCTGGTGGAAGGTCTCCGTGCACACCGCCGTCGCCGCCGGCGCGGTGGTCTGCCTCGGGATCGCGCTCGGCCCGCTGTGGCTGCTGCTCGCCCCGCTGGTCGCGGCGATCGGCTGGTCCCGGGTGGTGCTGCGGGACCACACCACCGCGCAGACCATCGTCGGCGCGGCGGTGGGCGCGCTCACCGCCGGACTCGCCTTCTGGGCGGCCCGGTAGCCCGACGGGCCGCCGGCCCGACAGCCCGGTAGCCCAGCGGGCTCAGCAGGCTCGACGGACCCAGCGGGCTCAGCGGATCGGCATCCCCGAGATCGCCCGCGCGATCACCAGCCGCTGGATCTCGCTGGTCCCCTCGAAGATCGAGTAGATCGCGCTGTCCCGGTGCATCCGCTCCACCGGGTACTCCCGGGTGAAGCCGTTGCCGCCGAGGATCTGCATCGCCTGCGCGGTGACCCACTTGGCCGTCTCGCCCGCGTACAGCTTGGACATCGAGCCCTCGGCCGCGGTGAACGGCTGGTTGTTGGCCGCCATCCAGGAGGCCCGCCACACCAGCAGGCGGGAGGCGTCGATCCGGGTCTTCATGTCGGCGAGCTGGAAGGCCACGCCCTGGTTGTCGATGATCGGGCGGCCGAACTGCTCGCGGGTCCTCGCGTAGTCCAGCGCCACCTCGTACGCGGCCCGGGCGATGCCGATCGCCTGCGCGCCGACGGCCGGCCGGGAGGCCTCGAAGGTGGCCATCGCCGCGTTGCCCCTGCCCCCCGGGCGCTTGACCCCCTCGCGGGCCCGGGCCAGCCGCTCGTCCAGCTTCTCCTTGCCGCCGAGCAGGCAACTGCCGGGCACCCGGACGTCGTCCAGCACCACCTCGGCGGTGTGCGAGGCGCGGATGCCGTGCTTCTTGAACTTCTGGCCCTGGCTCAGTCCGGGGGTGCCCGGCGGGACGACGAAGGAGGCCTGGCCCTTCGCCCCCAGCTCCGGGTCGACGGTGGCGACGACGACGTGGACGGCGGCGATCCCGCCGTTGGTGGCCCAGGTCTTGGTGCCGTTGAGCACCCACTCGTCCTTGGCCCCGTCGTACACCGCCCGGGTGCGCAGCGCGGAGACGTCGGAGCCGGCGTCGGGCTCGGAGGAGCAGAACGCGGCCACCTTGAGGTCGTCCGGGGTGCCGAACATCTGCGGGGTCCAAGTGCCGATCTGCTCGTCGGTGCCGTTGGCGAGCACCGCGACGGCGGCCAGCGTGGTGCCGACGATGGACAGCCCGATGCCCGCGTCGCCCCAGAACAGCTCCTCCATGGCGATCGGGATGCCGACGCCGGAGGGGTCGAAGTACTGCTGGGCGTAGAAGTCCAGCGAGTAGATGCCCAGCTTGGCGGCCTCCTGGATGATCGGCCAGGGGGTCTCCTCGCGCTCGTCCCACTCGGCCGCGGCGGGGCGGACGACGTCGGCGGCGAAGCCGTGCAGCCAGTCGCGTACGGCGAGCTGGTCCGCGCCCGGGTCCAGCGAGAACGTGCTGCTCATGGTGCTTGCCTCCGAAGAAGGGGTACGGCCGACCAGGGGGGTTACCTCGGGTAACATCGTCGGAGTCTGCTACTGATTGGTAACTGGTGTCAACGCCCGGTCAGACCCCGACCCCGAGGAGCAGCACATGTCCCGAGAGCCCCGCCGCGAGCAGCTGCTCAACGCCGCCGACCGGGTCATCCAGCGGGACGGCCCGACCGCCAGCATGAACGCCATCGCCGCCGAGGCCGGCATCACCAAACCGATCCTCTACCGCCACTTCGGCGACCGGAACGGCCTGATCACAGCCCTCACCGAGCGCCACACCGGCGGCCTGCTGGCCGCCGTCCGGGCCGCCCTCGCCGCACCGCTGGAGCGCCGCGACCGGGTCGAACACGTCCTGGACACCTACCTGGCCGGGATCGAGGCCCGCCCGCAGGTCTACCGGCTGCTCACCCACCCCGAACCGGGCGACCCGAGCGGCGCCGGCACCGCGCTCGCCCCCGCGCTGCGGCAGATCGCCGCGGAGATCACCCGGGCCGTGCAGAGCCAGGTCGACCTCGGCGCGGACCGCGAGCTGCTCGCCGAGGCCTGGGGCCGGGGCATCACCGGCATGGTGCTGGCGGCCGGCGACTGGTGGCTGGAGACCAGACCCTGCTCACGCACCCGCATGGTGCAGGCGCTCGCCGACCTGCTCTGGGGCCGCCTGGCCGCCGCCGCGGACCTGCCCACCCCCGCCACCCCGGCCCCGACCCCGGCCCCGACCCCGGACGCCGACTGAACTCCCCTTCCGCGCAGGGCCCTTGTGCGACACGTGGCACCGCGGGCATCATCGGGCCCCCACCCCCGCGCCGTACGAGGTCCCGATGCGCCTGCGCCGCACCGCCGCCGCCCTGCTGCTCGCCGCCACCACGGCCCTCACCGCGGCCCCCGCCACCCCCGCCGCCGCGCACACCGGCCCGCCCGCGCGGTTCCCCGCCGCGACGGCCACCGGCCCCGACGGCCGCACCGCCTTCACCGACGCCCAGGGCCGCCGCCTCCAACTGCGCGGCTTCAACCTCGACAAGTACGCCGAGACCACCGAGGCCGACCTCAAGTCCCTGGCCGCGCAGGGCTTCACCCTGATCCGGGTGGCGGTCTCCTGGAACAGGCTGGAGCCCGTCCGCGGCCGCCTCGACCCGGCCGAACTGCACCGGCTGCGCCAACTCCTCGGCTGGGCCGACCGGTACGGCCTGCTCGCCCTGATCGACCTGCACCAGGACGTCTACGGGCCGGCGTTCGGCGGCGGCGACCGCGGCATCCCGCCCTGGGCCACCCGGGACGACGGCCTGCCGTTCACCCCCGACCCGAACGACTGGTTCGCCGGCTACTTCCAGCCCGCCGTCCAGGCCGCCTTCCGCCACCTCTACGACGACCCCGACCTGCGCGCCTGGCAGGCCGACTTCTACACCCGGCTCGCCCTCGAACTGCGCGGCCACCGCTCGCTGCTGGGCTACGACCTGTTCAACGAGCCGTTCGGCCCGGTGGACGGCGACCCGAGCGACCCGGCCGTGCTCGCCGCCGCCTCCGCCGCCCTCGAACAGGGCCGGCTCGCCGACATGTACCGCCGCCTGATCGCCGCCGTGCGCCGGGTCGACCATCGCGCCTGGCTGCTCGTCGAACCCACCGTCCTGGTCGGCCAGGGCGTGCCCACCCGGCTGCCCGGCTTCGACGACCCGCGCCCCGGCCCGCCCCGGCTCGGCTACGCACCGCACTTCTACGACACCGCGGTCGAGAACGGCGCCGACTGGGACCCGGCCGACGGCTTCGTCGAGCGCTACACCGCCGCCGTCACCGCCTACCCCGCCGCCCACCGCCTGCCCGTCCTGGTCGGCGAATGGGGCCCGCCCGACTCCCGCAGGCCGGGCAACACCCTGCTGGTCCGCCGGCAGGTCGCCGCGATGGACGGCTTCGCCGAGGGCTGGACCATGTGGTACTGGTGCCGCGGCACCGGCGGCTACTGCGCGCTCGACCCGGCCGGGCGCCCCGCCCCCGGCGACGAGCCCGCCTTCGGCCCGTACCCGGCGGCCGTCGCCGGGACGGACGTGCGCACCGACGCCGCCACCGTCCGCTGGAGCGCCGACGGCACCCGGCACGGCAGCGAACTCGTCCTGCCCCCGGCGGCGTTCCCGCACGGCGCCGAGGTCACCGTCACCCCCGCCGCCGACCGCGTCGACGTCGAGCAGCCGGCCGGCGGGCAGGCCGGCACCGTCCGGATCCGCCTCCCGCACGCCCGCCCGGGCACCCCGGTGACGGTCACGGTCACACCGCGCTGACCGCCGCCGGGGCCGCCCGGGAGGCGCCTAGAGCAGGCCCCGCCGCGCCAGCAGCGGACCGGTCTCCGGCGCCCGGCCGACCACCGCGCGGAAGGACTCCAGCGGGTCCCGGCCGTAGCCGCGCGCCAGCAGCTCGCGCCGGAACAGCTCGCCGCTCTCCCGCACCGCGCGCCCGTTGCCCTCGAACCACTGCACGGTGTCGGCGTCCAGCACCTCCGACCAGATGTACGCGTAGTACCCGGCGCTGTAGCCGCTGGCGAAGACGTGCTGGAAGTACGCCGTCCGGTAGCGCGGCGGGATCGCCGGCACCGCGATCCCGGCCTCCGCCAGCGCCCGTGCCTCGAACTCCTCGGCGTCCGCGATCTCCCGGCCCTGCGGCACGGTGTGCCAGGCCCAGTCCAGCAGCGTCGCCGCGAGGTACTCCACCGTCCGGAAGCCCTCCCCGAAGCCCTCGGCCGCCACCATCCGCTCGACCAGATCGGCCGGCAGCGGCTCCCCGGTCACGTGGTGGCGCGCATAGTTGGCCAGCACCTCCGGCCGGACCATCCACATCTCGTTGACCTGCGAGGGGAACTCGACGAAGTCCCGGGGCACCGAGGTGCCCGCGAACAGCGGGTACCGCACGTCCGAGAACAGCCCGTGCAGCGCGTGCCCGAACTCGTGGAAGAGCGTGCGCACCTCGTCCCAGGCCAGCAGCACCGGCTCGCCCGGCGCCGGGCGGGCGATGTTCAGGTTGTTGAGCACCACCGGCCGCCGACCGGTCAGCCCCGACTGGCTCACCAGCTCGTCCATCCAGGCACCGCCGCGCTTGGACGCCCGGGCGTGGAAGTCGCCGATGAACAGGCCCAGCGAACCGCCGTCCTCCTCGAACACCTCGAAGACCCGCGCGTCCGGGTGGTGGGCCGTCAGGTCCGGCCGCTCGGTGAAGGTCAGCCCGTACGCCAGCCCCGCCGCGAAGAACACGCCGTCCCGGAGCACCCGCTCCAGCTCGAAGTACGGGCGCAGCACCGCCGCGTCCACCTGGTAGGAGCTCTGCCGGACCTTCTCCGAGTAGTACGCCCAGTCGTGCGCGGCGATCTCCTCGATCCCGTCCGCCGCCGCCAGCTTGGCCAGCTCGGCGGCCTCCCGGCGGGCATTGGCCACCGCCGGACCCACCAGCCGGGCCAGCAGCCCGGACACCGCCTCCACCGTGCCCGCGGTCTCGTCCTCCACCACGTACGCGGCGTGGCTCGGGTGCCCCAGCAGCGCGGCCCGCTCGGCGCGCAGCCCGGCCATCCGGATCGCCAGCGGGCCGTTGGCCGCCAGGCCCCGGTCGAGCGAGGCCGCCAGCAGCCGCTCGCGCACCGACCGGTCGGTCAGCCGGGCCAGTTCGGGCTGGCCGGAGGTGCTCTTCAGGGACAGCGCGAACCGGCCCTCGTACCCGAGCACCCGGGCGTTCTCCGCAGCGGCGGCGACCTCGTCCGCGGACAGCCCGTCCAGTTCCTCGGCCGCGTCCACGACCAGCGCGGCGGCCTTGGTGGCGGCGTTGACGTTCTGCTGGAACGTCGTGCCGAGCGCGGCGAGTTCGGCGTTCAGCTCGCGCAGCCGGGCCTGCTCGGCCTCGCCCAGCCGGGCGCCGGAGCGGACGAAACGGGTGTGCCGGGTCTCCAGCAGCCGCAGCGACTCCGGGTCCAGACCCAGCTCGGCGCGGCGCCCGTACAGCTCCTCGATCCGCGCGAACAGGGCGCGGTCCAGGTGGATCGCGTCGTGGTGCGCGGCCAGCAGCGGGCTCACCTCGGTCTCCACCTCGTCGACCAGCTCGCTGGTGTCCGAGGCCGACTGGTTGCGGAACACCGCGTCCACCCGGCGCAGCAGCTCCCCGGAACGCTCCAGGGCGACCAGGGTGTTGTCCGGCGTCGGCGGCCGCGGATCCGCGGTGATCGCCGCGATCTCGGCCAGCTGCTCCGCCATCCCGCGCTCGTACGCGGGCAGGAAGTGCTCCGGCCGGATCTCGGCGAAGGGCGGCAGTTCGTAGACCAGGGGGCTGGGCTTGAAGAACGGGTTCTCGGTCATTTCGCCGACCCTACGCGGTGTCACCCACCCTGCCTATGCGCCCCCGCCCCCGTTGTCGTACCCACCCGTTAACGTCGAGCCCGGACACCCGAACGACCGCACACCCGTGCCCGTACCCGCACGCCAGAACAGCGCGCCGGAGAGGAGACGCCCCCGTGGCACCCAGGACGGCCCTCGCCCCCGACCCGCACGGCCCCGGCGGCCGGCTCCAGCCGCTCGACGACGCCGGCACCCCGCTCGGCCCGCCCGAGAAGGTCCCCGACCTCGCCGCCGCCGTCGCCGCCCGGGAGGCCGCCGGAAGCGATGTGCCGGGGCCCCGCTGGGTGTGGGCCGCCACCGACAGCGCCTACGCGCCGCTGCTGCCCCGGCTGCCCGACCGGCTCGCCCGCTGCCACGACCTGCGCCTGGTCGAGGCCCTGCTGCTGGCGCACGAGGGCCGGTTCGGCGCGCCGCGCTCGCTCGGCGCCGCCTGGTCCCGGCTGCGCGGCCTGCCCGTCCCGGACGACCTGCCCGAGCCCGGCTCCGCCGAGGCCGACGACGGGCAGGACACCCTGTTCGCGCCCGACCGGCTGCAACTGCCGCCCCGCGCGGACCCGCTGACCGCCGTCGTCGCCGTCCACGCCGAGCAGCAGCGCCGGATCGCCGCGATCGCCGACCCGGCCGCCCGGCACCGGTTCCGGCTGCTGGTCGCCGCCGAGTCCGCCGGCGCGCTGGTCGCCGCCGAGATGGCGCACGACGGGCTGCCCTGGCGCGCCGACGTCCACGACCAGCTGCTCACCGAACTCCTCGGCCCCCGCCCGACCGTCCCCGGCGCCCAGCCGAGACTGCTCGCCGACCTCGCCGCCGAACTCCAACAGGCCCTCGGCGGGCGCCCGTTCAACCCCGACTCGCACACCCAGGTGCTGCGCGCCTTCGCCGAGAACGGCATCCAGCTCGGCTCCACCCGCTCCTGGGAGCTCAAGGGCGTCACCCACCCGGCCGCCGCGCTGCTGATCCGCTACAAGGAGCTGTCCCGCATCCACGCCGCGCACGGCTGGGCCTGGCAGGACGCCTGGGCCCGCGGCGGCCGGTTCCGGCCCGAGTACGTGGTCGGCGGCGTGGTCTCCGGGCGCTGGGCCAGCCGCGGCGGCGGCGCGCTGCAGATCCCGCGCATCCTGCGCCGCGCCGTCGTCGCCGACCCGGGCTGGCTGCTGGTCGTCGCCGACGCCGCCCAACTGGAGCCCCGGGTGCTCGCCGCCCTCTCCCAGGACGCCGGGCTGGCCCGCACCGCCGCCGGCGGCGACCTGTACGAGGCGCTGGCCGCCAACGCCTTCCAGGGCGACCGCGACAAGGCCAAGCTCGGCCTGCTCGGCGCCATGTACGGGCAGACCAGCGGCGACATCGGCCCGCTGCTGAACACCCTGCGCCACCGCTACCCCGCCGCGATGGGCTACGTCGAGGCCGCCGCCCGCACCGGCGAGGACGGCGGGGTGGTCGCCTCCCGGCTGGGCCGGGTCTGCCCGCCCGCCTCCGCCGAGTTCCTCGACCTCACCGAGTCCCCCGACACGGCCGGCGAGGCCGGCGGCCGGCAGGCCCGCGCCCGCGGCCGCTTCACCCGCAACTTCGTCATCCAGGCCAGCGCCGCCGACTGGGCGCTCGCCCTGCTCGCCGCCCTGCGCCGCCGGCTGGGCGAGCTTCCGGTGGCCGGCCCGGCGGAGCGCCCGCACCTGGTGTTCTTCCAGCACGACGAGGTGATCGTGCACACCCCGGCCAACCTCGCCGACGAGGTGGCCGCCGCGGTCGCCGAGGCGGCCGACGAGGCCCGCCGCCTGGTGTTCGGCGACACCCCGGTCCGCTTCCCGCTCACCACGGCGGTGGTGGACTGCTACGCCGACGCCAAGTAGCCGCCCCGGCGTCACGGCCGCGGCATCACCGCTGTGGCCTTCACGACCGCGGCCACACCATGACGGCCTCGCCACGACCGCCTCACCACAACGGCTTCACCACAACGGCCTCACAGCTGCGGCCTCACAGCTTCCGGAACGAGCGGGCCTCCTCGGCCGCCGCGACCACCTCCGCCAGCGCCGCCCCGGTCGAGGCGGTGACGGCGGCCGCCACCGCGCCCTCCACGAACGGCGCGTCCACCAGCCGCACGCCCGGACGCGGCTCGTCCTCCAGCACCGTGACGGCGGTGAGCACCGAGCTGCCGAGATCCGGCAGCACGACCACGCCCGCCCCGCCGTCCGCCTCGGCGACGGCCCGCGCGATCAGGTCGTAGCTGGTGCCGAGCCCGCCGTCCTCCGTCCCCGCCGCGCACACCACCCGCACGCCGCCCGAGGCGAGTTCGGCGAGCAGCTCGCGCAGCCCGGCGGCCAGTCGGGCGCTGTGCGAGACCAGGACGATTCCCACGTGTTCGCTCATGCGACCGACCCTACGACCGACCCCGCGGCCGACGCCGCTACTCCGGGAGAGTGACTCGAATCCCGCGTGTCGCACCCCGTGCCCGCCGCCCCCGTCTGGCGTAGCGTCGGGGCAGCAGCGTCCACGGCCGACGACCCGCACAAGGGAGCGAAGAGCGTTGAAGAAGCTGATCAACACCCCGGAGAGTGTCCTGGAGGACGCGTTGGCCGGAGTGGCCGCCGCCCACCCCGAGCTGACGGTGGACATCCCCAACCGGGTGATCACCCGGGCCACCCGCCCGGCCGGGCCCAAGGTCGCGGTGATCTCCGGCGGCGGCTCCGGCCACGAGCCGCTGCACGGCGGCTTCGTCGGCCCCGGCATGCTGGACGCCGCCTGTCCCGGCGAGGTCTTCACCTCCCCGGTACCGGACCAGATGCTGGCCGCCGCCAAGGCCGTGGAGAGCGGCGCCGGCGTCGTCTTCATCGTGAAGAACTACACCGGCGACGTGATGAACTTCGAGCTCGCCGCCGAACTCGCCGCCGAGGAGGGCCTCGCGGTCCGCACCGTCCTGATCGATGACGACGTCGCGGTCGAGGACTCCACCTGGACGGCCGGCCGCCGCGGCACCGGGGCGACCGTCCTGGTCGAGAAGGCCACCGGAGCGCTGGCCGAACGCGGCGCCCCGCTCGACGAGGTGGCCGCCCTGGGCGAGCGGGTCAACGCCGCCTCCCGCTCCTTCGCCATCGCACTCACCGCGGCCACCACCCCGGCCGCCGGCAAGCCCGGCTTCGACCTGCCCGAGGACGAGATCGAGGTCGGCGTCGGCATCCACGGCGAGCCCGGCCGCCGCCGCGAGAAGCTGCGCCCGGCCCGCGCGCTGGCCGCCGAGGTGGTCGACACCGTCCTCGCCGACCACCACCTGGCCCCGGGTGACGAGGTGATCGCCCTGCTCAACGGCCTCGGCGCGACCCCCCTGCTGGAGCTGTACATCGCCTACGGCGAGGTCGCCGCCCGGCTCGCCGAGCGCGGCATCACGGTGGCCCGCAGCCTGGTCGGCAACTACGTCACCAGCCTGGATATGGCGGGCTTCTCGCTCACCCTCACCAAGGTCGACCCGCAGCTGCTGGAGCTGTGGGACGCGCCCGTCGACACCCCCGCCCTCAAGCGGGCCTGAGCCAGGAGACGTCATGGAATTCGACACCCCCCTCGCCGAGGCCTGGGTCCGCGCGATCGCCGCGGCCGTCGAGAAGGAGCAGGACCGGCTCACCGAGCTGGACTCGGCGATCGGCGACGGCGACCACGGCAGCAACCTCCGGCGCGGCTTCTCCGCCGCCCTGGCAGCCCTCGACGGCCTCCAGCCGGCCGGCCCGGGCGCCGTGCTCACCAAGGTGGGCAGCACGCTGATCTCCAAGGTCGGCGGCGCCTCCGGCCCGCTCTACGGCAAGGCCTTCCGCGCCATCGGCGCCGCCCTGCCCGATCCCGCCCCGCCCGGCTCCGCCGACCCCGTCGGCCCGGCCGCCGTCGCCGAGGCACTGGCGGCCGGCCTGGACGCCGTCCGCGCCCTCGGCAAGGCCGTGCCCGGGGACAAGACCATCGTCGACGCCTACACCCCGGCAGTCGCCGCCTTCCGTGCCGCGGCCGGCGCCGGGGCCGCCCTCCCCGAGGCGGCGTCGGCGGCCGCCGACGCCGCCGACCAGGGCGCCCGCGACACCGTCCCCCTCCAGGCCCGCAAGGGCCGCGCCTCCTACCTCGGCGAGCGCAGCATCGGCCACCAGGACCCGGGCGCCACCTCCACCGCCCTGCTCTTCCGCGCCCTCGCCGACGTCACCGCATCCTGAGAGACCCTCTCTCCTCGCGCGGGCGCCCGCGCGAGGAGAGAGGGTCTCTGGCCCTCAGCCGTCCGGCCCTCAGCCGCCTGGCCGTCAGCCGTCCGTCCTGGTGATCAGCAGCAGCAGGGCGTCGTCCCGCAGTTCCCCGCCCGTGTGCGCGAGCAGGTCCGCGTACACCCGCCCCACCGCCGCCTCCAGATCCCCTTCCGACCGTGTGGCGCCCCGCACCAGCGGCCCGACCCGCTCCGCCAGCGGGTAGAACTCCCCGCTCTTGCGGTGCCGCGCCTCGACCACCCCGTCCGTGCAGAGCACCAGGACGTCCTCCGCCCCGAACGGCTGGTCCCAGCTGGCCGGTTCGCCGGTCGCCAGCCGTCCGAGACCGAGCGGCACCCAGGGGTCGGGGGCGTCCAGCACGTGCGCCCGCCCGTCGCCGTCGACCCGGATCGGCGGAACGTGCCCGTACTGCAGCAGTTCCATCACCCCGGGCGTGCGGAACTCCGCGAACAGCGCGGTGGTGAACTCCCCGTCCGGGACGTGCCGCTCGACGCTGGCCTCGATCCGCGCCGCGACGCCCCGCAGCCCGGCCTCGTCGTACGCGGCCTCCCGGAACGCGCCCAGCACCACGGCCGCGGTCTGCACGGCGGAGAGCCCCTTGCCCCGGACGTCCCCGACCGCGACCCGGGTGCCGTGCGGTGTCTCCAGCACCGAGTACAGGTCCCCGCCGATCCGTGAGGCGTCGGCCGCCGACACATACCGGACGGCCAGCCGCAGCGGCCCGACGGCCGGCCCGGGCAGCCGCAGCAGGGCCCGCTGGGCGGCCTCGGCGACGGAGCTGACGGCCGCGAAGGCCGCCGCGCGCCGCATCCGGATCTTGGCGACCCAGGCGGAGAAGACCGTCAGCACGGCGTAGCTGACCATCGCACCGTAAAGGAAGCGTGCGTCGTTGATGTTGTCGACCTGGTCGTAGTGGCTGAGCCCGAAGACCGCGAGCAGACCGAGCGCGCAGACGGCGAGCAGTTCGCCCGGTCTGAGGGTGAGCGCGGCGGCGGCCGGGACGACGGTCATCAGCGGTGCCAGGTAGCGGTCCTTGCCGGAGAGGAGGTCAGCGAGTGCGACCAGGAGCACGGCGAGCAGCGCCGGGCTGGCGCGCCGCCAGAACGGCACGTCCTGGAGGTCGGCGGCCAGCAGGGCGCCGCGCCGCCGGTCCGGCGGCAGCCCGGCGGCGCTGGGGGCCGAGGGGGACTGGGCACGGCGGGTCGGGAACACATACCGAACATAAGGGACGTTCGCGGCGCCCACCCGCCCGCCTACCGCGTTTCCGTCCACCGCGTCCGCCGACCCGCCGCACGAGCGCCCCGATCGCCCCCAAATGCCCCATTTGTCATACAGTTCGACCAAAGCGGCTACCCCGAGGAGGCCCCGTCCGGTGTCCGGCTACCGCAACACCCCCCGCATCTCCGACGCCCCGGCCCGCACGACGGCCACGTCCGACCACTGGCTGAAGGTCTTCGCCGTCGGCCTGCTGCTCTGGGGCGCCACCGTCGTCGTCACGTTCCTCACCGGGAACAGCAACCTCGTCCCGACGATCGTGCTGCTCGGCAGCTTCCTGGTCCCGGCCACCCTGGTGATCTGGGCCTACGAGCGCTACGCCGGCGACCTCGGCCCGGACCGGCTCTTCGCCTGCTTCGGCATCGGCGGCATCATCGGCGTCCTGGGCGCCTCGGTGCTGGAGAGCTACCTGGTCTCGCCCTCGGCCTGGATGTACGTCACCGTCGGCCTGATCGAGGAGGCGGCCAAGCTGGCCGCCCTGGTCATGGTGAGCCGCCGGCTGCGGGTCAGCGGGCTGCGGCACGGGCTGGTGCTCGGCGCCACCGTCGGCGCGGGGTTCGCCGCGTTCGAGAGCGCCGGGTACGCGTTCAACGCCGTGCTGAGCATCCAGGGACTCTCGCTCGAGGACCTGGTCGAGACGGAGATCCTGCGCGGGGTGCTCGCGCCGGTCGGCCACATCCTGTGGACGGCGATCATCGGCGGGGTGCTGTTCAGCGAGCGCCGCGGCGGGCGGTTCCGCTTCACCACCCCGGTCGTCGTCACCTACCTGGGCGTATCGGTGCTGCACGCGCTCTGGGACAGCACGAGCGGCATCGCCGTCTGGCTGGTCGCCAAGACCACCGCGAGCTCCTGGCAGCGCGCGCTGTTCGAGCTCGGCCACATGCCCGATCCCACCAGCGAGCAGGTGCACCTGTACACCCTCTACGACACGGCCGGACTGCTCGTGGTCTCCTTGGGCGGGCTGCTCTGGCTGCGGCTGCTGATCCGGCGCGAGCGCGCGCCGATCCCGGCTCAGCTCCCGGCCTCCCCGGCCTGAGGCGGTCCGGCGCATACGCTCGACCGGCGCACGCGTCCGTGACGCGCGCCACTTCACCCGCCCCTCCCGGAAATACCCCTGAGGGGTATGGTGTTGTCAGAGTAGAGCCCGGGCCGACGCCCGGGGCGCCACACCTCCCGGAGGCCCGGATGTCCAGCACCACCACCTACACCGTGACCGGCATGAGCTGCGGCCACTGCGAGAAGGCGATCAGCGAGGAACTCTCCGCCCTCACCGGCGTCACCGAGGTCGCCGCCGACTCCAAGGCCGGCACCGTGACGGTCTCCTCCCTCGCCCCGCTGGACGACGACCAGGTCCGCAGCGCCGTCGACGAGGCCGGCTACGAACTGGTCGGCCGCAGCGCCTAGGCCTCCCTGCACACCCGGTACGGCGGGGCCCGGGCAGCGGACCCCGCCGTACACCCCCACCGAGGAGCTGCCGAGGAGCCGATCCGCATGAGCGAGCGAAGCGAACTGGTCACCACCGCCCCCGGCGTCCAGGGCACCCCCGGGGTCCGGGACCGGGTCGAGCTGTCGATCGGCGGTATGACCTGCGCCTCCTGCGCGACCCGGATCGAGAAGAAGCTCAACCGGATGGACGGCGTCGAAGCCACCGTCAACCTCGCCACCGAGAAGGCCCGGGTCGACTACGGCCCCGGGGTGACGGTCGAGGACCTGATCGCCACCGTCGAGCGCACCGGCTACACCGCCGAGCTCCCGCCGCCCCCGGCCCCCGCCCTCCCGACCGGCGCCGACGCCGACGTCAGTAGCGGTGCCGGTACCGACACCGCCGACCCGCTGTACGACCGACTGCTGATCAGCGCCGTCCTCAGCGTCCCGGTGGTCATGCTGTCGATGATCCCGGCCCTCCAGTTCGCCAACTGGCAGTGGCTCGCCTTCGCCCTCACCGGCCCGGTCGTGGTCTACGGCGGCCTGCCGTTCCACCGCGCCGCCTGGACCAACCTCAAGCACGGCGCCGCGACCATGGACACCCTGGTCTCGCTCGGCACCCTGGCCGCCTTCGGCTGGTCCTTCTGGGCACTGTTCTGGGGCCACGCGGGCCTGCCCGGCATGCACCACGACTTCTCACTGGCGATCGGCGACACCGACGCCTCGTCCACCCTCTACCTGGAGACGGCCGCCGCCGTCACCGTGCTGATCCTGCTCGGCCGCCACCTGGAGGCCCGCTCCAAGCGCCGGGCCGGGGCCGCCCTGCGCGCCCTGCTCGACCTCGGCGCCAAGGACGTCACCGTGCTGCGCGGCGGGGCCGAGGTCCGGATCCCGGTCGGCGGCCTGGCCGTGGGCGACCGGTTCGTGGTCCGGCCGGGCGAGAAGATCGCCACCGACAGCACGGTGGTCGAGGGCGGATCGGCGGTGGACGCCTCGATGCTCACCGGCGAATCCGTACCGGTCGAGGTCTCCGTCAGCGACCAGGTCACCGGCGCCACCGTCAACGCCGGCGGCCGGCTGGTCGTCGAGGCCACCCGGATCGGCGCGGACACCCAGCTGTCCCGGATGGCCCGACTGGTCGAAGAGGCCCAGAACGGCAAGGCCGCCGCCCAGCGCCTCGCCGACCGGATCTCCGCCGTCTTCGTCCCGGTCGTCATCCTGCTCGCGCTCGCCACCCTGGTCGGCTGGCTCCTGGCCGCCGACAGCCCCACCGAGGCGTTCACCGCCGCCGTGGCCGTGCTGATCATCGCCTGCCCGTGCGCCCTGGGCCTGGCCACCCCGACCGCGCTGCTGGTCGGCACCGGCCGCGGCGCCCAGCTGGGCATCCTGATCAAGGGCCCCGAAGTACTGGAGTCCACCCGCAAGGTCGACACCGTCGTCCTGGACAAGACCGGCACCGTCACCACCGGCCGGATGACCCTGCTCGCCGTGCACACCGCCGAGGGCGTCGGCGAGACCGAGGCGCTGCGCCTGGCCGGCGCCCTGGAGCACGCCTCCGAGCACCCGATCGCCGCCGCGATCGCCACCGCCGCCGCGGAGCGGACCGGCGCGCTGCCGCCGGTCGAGGACTTCCGCAACCTCCCCGGAAGGGGCGTGCAGGGCGTCGTCGAGGGCCGGGCGGTGGTGGCCGGGCGCGAGGCACTGCTCGCCGACCGGGCCCAGCACCTGCCGCCCGTCCTGGCCCGAGCCAAGGCCGCGGCCGAGGCGGCCGGGCGGACCGCGATCGCGGTGGGCTGGGACGGCGAGGCCCGGGCCGTCCTGGAGGTCGCGGACGAGGTCAAGCCGACCAGCGCCGAGGCGATCGCCCGGCTGCGCGCGCTGGGCCTGCGTCCGGTGCTGCTGACCGGCGACAACCGGGCGGTCGCCGAGGCCGTCGCGGCCGAGGTCGGCATCGCCCCGGCGGACGTGGTCGCCGAGGTGCTGCCCGAGGACAAGGTCGCCACCGTCAAGCGGCTCCAGGCCGAGGGCAGGGTCGTGGCGATGGTCGGCGACGGCGTCAACGACGCGGCCGCCCTCGCCCAGGCCGACCTGGGCCTGGCGATGGGCACCGGCACCGACGCCGCGATCGAGGCCGGCGACCTCACCCTGGTCCGCGGCGACCTGCGCTCGGCGGCCGACGCCATCCGGCTCTCCCGCCGCACGCTCGGCACCATCAAGGGCAACCTGTGCTGGGCCTTCGGCTACAACGTGGCAGCGATCCCGCTGGCCGCCGCCGGGCTGCTCAACCCGATGATCGCGGGGGCCGCGATGGCCTTCTCCTCGGTCTTCGTGGTCACCAACAGCCTGCGCCTGCGCCGCTTCCAGCCCGCCTGACCCGCCCACGCGACGCGGAAGGGCCCGGACCGCCCGGTCCGGACCCTTCCCAGCGCCAACGCGCCAACGCGCCAACGCGCCAACGCGTCAGCGCCCGAGCAGCTCGCCGCCGTTGCAGTGCAGGATCTCGCCGGTGATGAACCCGGCCTCGGGCGAGGCCAGGAAGTAGACCGCGGCCGCGACCTCACCGGTCTCCCCGATCCGGCCCAGCAGGGTGCGGGCCGCCCGGCGGGAGACCTCGGCCTCGTCCAGCCGGGGGCCGAAGAACTCGGTGCCGGCCACCGTCCCGGGCGCGACGATGTTGGCGGTGATCCCGGAGGTACCCAACTGGGCGGCCAGGAAGTGGTTCCAGGCGTGCAGCGAGGCCTTCGCCGCGCCGAACGAGCCGGCCCCGCGCAGGGCGGCGATCGAGCTGATGGTGACCACCCGGCCGGCTCCGGGGGTGAGCCGGTCCCGGATCGACTCGGTGAGCAGCACCACGGTCAGCACGTTGCGCTCGAAGTCACCGCGCCAGCGGGCCAGCAGGGCGTGCGGCCCGGCGCCGATCACGGTCTCCCGGCTGCCGGCGTTGTTGACCAGGACGTCGATCCGCTCGGGCAGTTCGGCGAGCGCGGCCTCGACGGCATCGGGGTCGGCGAGATCGCACACCAGCGGGGTGACGTTCGGCCCGAGGTCCGCCGCGGCCTTCTCCAGGACCGCGCGGCGGCGGCCCACGATCACGACCCGTTCGCCCGCCTCGGCGAACCGCCGCGCGACTTCGTACCCGATTCCCGTGCCACCGCCGGTGACAACGACGTTCCTGGCCATCTGCGCACTCCCTCCCCAGCTCCGCCGCCACGCTGCGAGGGTGCGGGACGGTCCGTACCGGAATGCCACGATTCCTATCACGCTCGGTTGCCGTGACTGCGGGGAGGGTGACGTCGCGCGCGCGGGAACGTGTGATATGGGCTCGGCACGACGTGCACACGGAGCGTGGCGAGAGGCAGCTCACACCCCCCGGGCGTAACTTCTCGCACCCTGATACGTCTTAGGTTGGTAGTGCGGCAGTTTTCCGATGGGCGGAGACGCGACGAACGGCAATGCGTCCCCGCGCTTCCACCGACTGCCGCCGACGGGGCTCCGGCGGGCCCCGGGACGGTCGTCGACCTTGACGGCCTTCGCGCACGACGCCGGGGTTGCGGCGGGTCAGGGACGCTTTGAGCGGCCGTCCCCGGCTTCGGCCCGGCCCCGGAGTCGTGCGCCGTACGGTTCCGTCCCCGCGCGGGCGCCCACCCGGGCCCACCGCACGGGGACGCGGAAGGGGGGAGGGGGGGGGGAAGGGACGGGGGCGTATGGGCTGGTGGGCTCTGGTCGGCGCGCGGAAAGGGAGGCCTGGCGGCGGGGGCGGCCGTGTGGCG
>NZ_JBWKER010000042.1:0-77470 GCF_056435345.1 Kitasatospora sp. NPDC043950 | reverse complement strand
CCCCCCCCCCCCCCCCCCCCCCCCCCCCCCCCCCCCCCCCCCCCCCCCCCCCCCCCCCCCCCCCCCCCCCCCCCCCCCCCCCCCCCCCGCCCCCGCGAGGAGGTCTTCGCCACCGCCCGGGCCGCGATCGCCGAACACGGGCTCGCCAAACTCACCATGGCCGGGCTCGGCAAACAGCTCCAGATGAGCGCCGGACACCTGCTCTACTACTTCGGCAGCAAGGACCAGCTGCTGCTGGAAACCCTCCGCTGGAGCGAGGACCAGCTCGGGGCCCGGCGCCGCGACGCCCTCGCCGACCGCTCGCGCGACCCCTGGCAGCGGCTCGACGCCTACCTGCGCCTCTACCTGCCCGACGGGGCGGGCGATCCGCGCTGGATCCTGTGGGTCGAGGTGTGGGGGCGCTCCCCCGCCAGTGCCGAGATCCGCCAGGGGCAACAAGAGATCGAGGCGCCCTGGCAGGCCGACCTGGTCGCCCTCATCGAGGAGGGCACCGCCACCGGCCACTTCACCCCCGGGCCCTCCGCCGACCGGGCCACCCAGATCCGCGCCCTCCTCGACGGCCTGGCCGTCCCCCTCGCCATCGGCCTCCCCGGCACCCACCGCCCCGCCGCCCTCACCCAGGCCACCGCCGTCACCGCGATCCTCCTGCGCACCTGACCAGGGGCTGCGGCGGCGAGGGAGAAAATATACCGACCGGTCTATAGATTTCCCTCGGTGGCGCGACGGCGCGATGCGCGCGCGTGATGCGCGGCGCGTGGCGTGTGGGGCGCGTGGCGCGTGGCGTGTGGGGCGCGTGAGTGCGCGCGGTGCACAGGAAGTCGGCCCGGTCGACTTCCTGCGCGATCCACTCCCGTCGGCGCGGTCGGCGCGGTCGTGACCAGGGAAAAATATGTCGGTCGGTCTACATATTCACTACCCGCAAGCGCGAGCAGCACGCGAGAAGTCGGGCCCGCCGACTTCTCGCGCGGCCGGGAAATCTGTCGGTCGGTCTACATATTTCGCCGCGGGAGGGGCCCGGATCAGGCTAGGGCTTGCTCAGGTAGGTGAGGACGGCGCGGACGCGGCGGTCGGTGTCGTCGTCGTCGGTCATGCCGCCCTCACCGTCGTCCTGCCGATCGCCCTCATCGGCGTCAACCGATCCCGGGCGTCTGCCCGCCCTGGTACGCCGCGGTGCAGGTCGTCTGCGTACTGCCCGCCCTCCGGGCCGCAGTCACCGTCCGCGGCTCCGCGCCGCGCGCCGCCTTCCCCCCCGGGTGCGCCGAACGGGTGCGCTGACCGGGTGCGCTGACCGGGTGTCGGGCGCGGCACCGGCGGGCCGGCGGCGTCCAGCCGTCCCGCGGTCGTCATGCGGTCGTCATTCGGTCCAGACGGCGGCGGCCGTGCGGTCGTCGGCGTAGCCCTTGGCTCGGACCTGGACCTGGCGGAGGAAGTCGACGGTGCCGGGCGGGTGCGGGTGGGCCCAGTGGGTGGACAGGAAGTGGGCGACGGCCGGCTCGTCGGCGATCGGGCTGGCCAGGCCGGGGGTGCAGAGCAGCAGCACGTCGCCCGGGGTGGCGGGGACCAGCCGGAAGCGGAACGGCCTCGGCTCCTCCGGCGGCTGCCGGCCGTCCGGGTGGTGCAGCAGGCGGGCCGCGTAGGCGTCGATCCAGTGGCCGGAGCGCAGCAGGTAGAGCCCGCCCGGGCCGACCCCGAAGGCCGCCCGGTGGCCGACCGCCGGGTCGAGCGACAGCAGCAGGCAGTGCAGCGAGGCCGGGGACGGCGTGCCGTCCTCCTCGTTCCCGGGCACGAGCGCGCGCAGCGGGGCGACGGCGCCGGTGGCGAGCCGCTGGAGGCCGTAGCGCAGCCGGTCCCGGGCGCCGTCGCGCAGGTCGGCGGCCAGGCCCTCGCGGCTGCGGCCGACCGCGGCGGCCAGATGGCGGCAGGCCTCGCGGGTGCTGGTGGCGACGGCCCCCGGGGCGAGCGCCTCGTCCGCGGCGGTGCCGGTCCGGTCGATGCCGGCGAGCACGGCGAGCAGCAGCCCGTCCGGGCCGTCCCCGAACCTGGTGATCAGCAGCGCGTCCCGCCGCGACTCGCCCCGGTAGCGGGCGGAGTCGCCGCGGACGGAGACGGCGCGCAGAACGGACGGGCCGTACTGGGCGCCCTCCAGGACGGTGTCCGGCACGAGTGCCCCGAGCACGCCCGGGTCCGCCTCCGGGACGGCGGTCGGCTCCGGCCCGTAGGTCGGCGGGCGCTCGCCGATGTGCGGCACGGTGGGGGCGCCGTCGGAGAGCGGCGAGCGGACGGCCGGGCGCGGGTCGGGGACGGTGGCGGTGGCGGTGGCGTCGGGTTCCTCGGTGGCCTCGGCTTCGGGCTCGGGCTCGGGCTCGGGCTCGGGTTCCTCAGCGGCTGCCTCCGGTTCGGCCTCGGGTTCCGGTTCAGGTTCCGGTTGCGGCGCGGGCTCGGGGGCGGGCTTGTCCAGGGAGACCGGTGTGGGGACGGTGTCGGCTTCGGTTTCCTGGACGTCAGGGGCGAAGACCCGCTCCTCGTCCGCCCGCTGGGGTCCGATGACGCCGATCGCGGTGTCGAACCAGTCGTCGATGCTGTCCCGTTCCAGCACCTCGGCCGCTGCCGGCACCACTGCCGACTCCGGCTCCGGCTCCGGCACCGCTGCCGACTCCGACGCCGGCTCCACGCCCAGCACCGGCTCCACGCCCAGCACCGGCCCCGCGTCCAGCACCGACTCCGGTTCGGCCGTGCGCTGCTGGCCGATGAGGCCGACCGCCGTGTCGAACCAGTCGTCGACGCTGCCGTCGCCGGGGTCCGCGTGCGGGGTGTCGGGGAGGGTGCCCGCCGGGCCGTCGTAGACCGTGTCCCACCAGCCGTCGTCCGGCCGGTGCGACTGTGCGGGGGCACCCTGCTTGCTCATCTGGCGGCTCCTGGTCGGTCCGTGGTCGCGCCGCCCCCGGCGGGGCCGGACTCGACGTCATTGTCTCCAAGTGCAACGACGCTGTCCGGGTTTCGGCGACAACCGGTCAGCGCCGGGCCGTTCCCGGCCACCGCGCCCACCTCGGGTTTCACCGGGGAATCCGGCCCCGCGTCCACCCCCGGGTTCACCCCCGCGTTCGGTCCCGTTCCGTCCGTGCTTGCCGGATGTGCCCGGAGCAGGGCGTTTCCGGGGTGTTCGGGTCCGGGAGCGGCCGAAAATGGGGGTGGAGGAGGGGCATCGCTTCACTCGTTCGGCTGATTAAATGTGCGCATGACCGCGTCGGCCCCCAGCTCACCTCGACCGGGGAGGGCCGCACCGGCGGGCCGCCCGGTGGGTGTGCTGTGGGTCCTGCTGCTGGTCGCGCTGCTCACGACGCTGCCGTGCGCCGGTCAGTCGAAGGCGGTCGGCGCGCACGCCGCTCCGACGCCGACCACCGTCACCGCCGCCGTCACCGCCGTCACCGTCACGACGGTCGCCAGTCACGTCCCGCACGCCGGCCCCGCCGCCAAGGCCTCCGACCAGCGCCAGCGCGCCGGGGAGCAGCGGCACTGGACGTGGTGCACCGCCGACGGCGGGCAGCCGCGCCGTGACAACGGCTGCTCCAGCCACCCGTACTGCGCGCAGGACGCCCAGCTGCCGAACCCGCCGCCGCATCCGCAGCCGGCCGCGTCACCGCTCGCTCCGGCAGCCGAGGCGCTGCCCAGGGTGGTGCCCGCCGGGCTGCTGGACGGTCCGCATCCGGCACCCGATCTACACGAGCTGCAAGTACACCGGTCCTGAGCGGAACCCACCGCCCGGCATCCGCCGGCGGATCCGCCCCTCCCCTTCTTTCAGCTGACCGCCGCGCCTCCAGCAGTGCGCGGCGGGGACAAGGACAACCACCATGGGTTCCGCCTCGAAGCAGTCCAGCAAGCAGTCCGGCAAGCCCGGCCCGACCGACCGCCGCGCCCGGATAGCCGAGCTGCGCGCCGGCGAGCAGCGCCGCGACCGCCGCAACAAGGTCATCGCCTCGGTCGCGGCCGGTGTGCTGGTGATCGGCGCGATCGCCACCGGCACCTGGATCGTCATGGACGCCAACCAGAGCAAGAAGAAGGAGCAGGCCGCCGCCAACGCGGACATCCCGGGCGTGCAGACCTTCGGCGAGCTGAGCCGCACCCACGTCAAGGACAAGGTCAGCTACCCGATGACCCCGCCGGTCGGCGGCGACCACAACGCGATCTGGCTGGACTGCATGGGCCACGTCTACGACCAGCCGGTCGAGAACGAGCGCGCCGTCCACTCGCTGGAGCACGGCGCGGTCTGGGTGACGTACAACGGCAAGGCGACGCCGGACGACATCAAGACCCTGTCCGACAAGGTCAAGACCACCCCGTACTCGCTGATGAGCCCGTACCCGGACGAGAAGGGCACCATCACCCTGAACGCCTGGAGCACCCAGCTGATCGTGGAGAGCGCCAGCGACCCGCGGGTGAACCAGTTCTTCACCAAGTACGTCCAGGGCAAGCAGACCCAGGAGCCGGGCGCCTCCTGCACCATGGGGCAGATGTGACCGCCGACGCGGCGCAGCCCGAGGACGGCTCCGAGCACGCCGCCGAGGAGTTCGCGGACGAGGCCGGGGCGCCGCGCCCGGCCCGTCGGCGGCTGTGGTGGCCGGCCGCGCTGGCCGCCGCCCTCGCGTTGGCCCTCGGGGTGCCCGCCCTGGTGGCGAGCGGGACGTCGGCGTCCGGGTCGGCCTCGGTGGCCGTCCCGGCGGACGACTCGCCCGAGGCCGGGTTCGCCCGCGACATGGCGACCCACCACCAGCAGGCGGTGGACCTGTCGTTCATCGTCCGGGACCGCACCGGCGACGACGCGACCCGCACCCTCGCCTTCGACATCATCAACACCCAGGCCAACCAGCGCGGGATGATGATGGGCTGGATCGACCAGTGGGGGCTGCCGCAGCACTCGGCGGCCAAGCCGATGGCGTGGATGAAGATGGGCCACGACTACCAGGCCCACGACGGTTCGCTGATGCCCGGCATGGCCACCAACACCCAACTGGCGAAGCTGCGTTCGCTCAGCGGGCGGGACGCCGAGGTGTACTACCTGCAGCTGATGATCCAGCACCACAAGGGCGGCGTCGAAATGGCCCAGGGCTATGTGGACCTGGCGAAGAACGACGCCGAGAAGCGGCTCGCCCAGTCGATGGTGGTCGCACAGACCTCGGAGGTGCAGCTGATGACCGACATGCTCACGGAGCGCGGCGCCGCCCCCGGCGTGCCCGAGTCCTGACCCACCCCACTGCGCGTGTCCTCGGACGGCCGGGGCGCGGTCGACGGTCCCGTACCGTGCGTACCGTGCCCCGGCCGTCCCGCGTCCGCGACAAGCCCCTGGAGTTCCCGATGACCCCCGCCGCACCCTGGCTGATCGCCGGACTGGGCAACCCCGGCCCGTGGTTCCGGCTGACCCGGCACAACGCCGGCTTCCTGACCGTGGAGCGGCTGGCCGAACGGTACGGCGCGCGGTTCCGGCGGCGCGGGATCGGCGCCCTGGTGGCGGAGATCGAGGTCGACGGCCACCGGGTGGTGCTGGCCAAGCCGCAGTGGTTCGTCAACCTGTCCGGCCGGCCGGTGTCCGGCCTGCTGCGGCGTTACGGCGTCCCGGTCGAGCACCTGGTGGTCGTGCAGGACGACCTGGACTTCGCGTTCGGCACCGGACGGCTCAAGCGCGGCGGCGGCCCCGGCGGCCACAACGGCGTGCGCTCGGTGGGCGAGGTGCTCGGCACCCCCGACTTCGTGCGGCTGCGCTTCGGCATCGGGCGCCCGCCGAAGGGGCAGAGCGTCGGCGACTTCGTGCTGAAGAAGTTCTCGGACCGCGAACAGGCCGCCCTGCCAGGGGTGTTGGACCGGTGTGCGGACGCGCTGGACACGCTGGTGCGACGCGGCCTCAACCGGGCCCAGGACGCGCTGAACGTCCGCTCGGAGGCTTAGGGGAAGGGGCCCCGGCTTCAGGCCTGGCGGACCGGCCGGGTCAGGGCCACGGCCGCCACCGCGACCGCCGCGAGAGCGAGCAGCACCGTCCGGCCGCCGGACGCCGGGCCCGCCAGATGGACTCCGAGGACGGGCAGCGCGGTGCCGAGCGCCGTCCCGAGGCTGCGGGCCATGTTCACCATGCCGCCGCCGACCGCCGAGCACTGCGCCGGGATCGCCCGCATCACCAGCGCGTTGTTGGCGGGCAGCAGCAGTCCCAGCCCGTAGCCGGCGAGCAGCAGCGGCACCGCCACGGCCGCCCCGGAGACCGGCAGCAGGGCGAACAGCAGCAGCCCCGCGCCCGCGAGCACCGCGCCCGCGCGGCAGCGGGCGACGTCCGACCAGCCGCGCGGCAGCAGCGCGCCGCCGACGGTCGCGGCGAGCGCGAACGCGGCGGGCAGCAGGGTGATCACCAGGCCGGCCCGGGCCACCGGCACGCCCGCGCCGGTGAGCAGCACCGGGCCGAGCACGAGCGGGCAGAACAGCAGCAGGTAGCCGATCAGCGAAACCACCAGCCCGGACCGCACCCCGGGGGTGTTGACCAGGCCGGGCGCCAGGATCGGCCGGGCGGCCCGCCGTTCCTGACGGACCAGCGCGAGCGCGAGGACGGCGGCGGCGAGCAGCAGGGCGGCGGCGGCCCAGCCGGGCAGCGGCAGTCCGGAGGCGGTGGACAGGGCGAGCAGCAGCGCGGTGGTGGAGCCGGTGAGCAGCAGCAGGCCGGGCAGGTCGAAGCGGGCTCCGGACGCGGTGGCGGGCACAGTGGCGGGAGGGCTCGCGGCGGCACTCGCGCGGGGGGCGCCCCCGGCGCGGGGAGCGGGCAGGCTCGCGGCGGCCCCTGCGGGCGGGGTCCCGGGATCGGCGGTGAGCGGGCCCCCGGTACCGGCGATGAGCTGCTTCCCGGCACCGGCGGCGGGCGGGGGCCCCGTGCGGGTACGGGGCAGCAGGAACCATCCGGCCAGGATGCCCAGCACCCCGATCGGCACGTTGATCCAGAACACCCACCGCCAGGAGGCGTGCTCCACCAGCAGCCCGCCGAGGCTGGGGCCCAGCGCCAGACCGAGCCCCTGGGCCGCTGCCTGGATGCCGAGCGCGCGCCGCATCGCGTGCTCCGGGACGCCGCGCGCCACCAGGGCGACGCTGTTGGCCTGCATCATCGCGCCGCCGACGGCCTGGACGGCCCGGCAGGCGACCAGCACGCCGAGGCTTCCGGCGTATCCGGCGCCGAGCGAGGCCAGGGCGAAGACGGCGAAGCCGCCGAGGTACATGGTCTTGCGGCCGATGAGGTCGGAGAGCCAGCCGACCGGGGCGAGCAGGGCGACCAGCACCAGGAGGTAGGCGAGGGCGACCCATTCGACGGCCGCGAAGCCGGCGTTGAAGTGCCGGCCGAGGGCCGGGAAGACGAGGGCGGTGACGCTGGCGGTGAGCTGGCCGAGGAAGGCCCCGAGGCAGACGGTGCCGACGGCCAGCCAGTGGGCGTGACGCCAGCCGGCTATGCCGCGGGGCCGGGGCCGCTCGGTGAGCAGCCGCGCGGCAAGGGCGGTGGCGTTCATGGCACAAATATATCGGACGCAGATATGTTCTTTCTACGAGCTGCTCGCTTTCCGACGGGAGCCCGCAGAGTTCCACCGAGCTCCACGAGGCCCCGCAGAGTTCCGGGAGGCCCCCGCTCGACGGTGGACAACCCGCCGGACCGGCCCGTACCAGGCGATACGCTGTCCGCCATGCCGTCGTCACCACACGTCCCCGACCCCGCCACCGAAACCCCCGAAACGGCGGTCGACCACGCCCGGCGGCTCACCGACACCGTCACCCGCCTGCGCCGCGCCCTGCGCAGCAGCATCCGCACCGACTACCCGTGGGAGTCCCTGCCCATGGCGCAGGTCGAACTCCTCCAGACCCTCGCCGCCGCCCCCCTGCGGGTCGGCGAACTCGCCGCCCGGCAGCGGCTCGCCCCCAACACCGTCAGCGGGCTGATCGGCAAGCTCCTCGACGCCGGATTCGTCGACCGCCAGGCCGACCCCGGCGACCGTCGCACCGCCCGCATCGCCCTCACCCCGGCCGGCCGGCGCCAGCTCGACGACTGGCAGCGCGCCCACGAGCGCCGCATCGCCACCGCCCTCGACACCCTCGATCCCACCGACCGCGACGCCGTCGTCCACGCCCTGCCCGCCCTCGAACAGCTCGCCCGCGCCCTCGCCGAGACCGGCCAGGGCCCCGACCAGGCCTGAACCCCGGCCGGGCCCAAACCGGGGCCGATCCGGGGCCGAGCCGGGGCCGAACCCCGGCCAGCACCCCCGGATGCCTGCAAAACCGCTGGTCACCTACCCGTACGGACCACTACCGTCCCCGGCATGAGCACAGCACAGGTACAGATCGAGCCCTGGACGGACGCCGACCTCGCACTGCTGCGCCGGGTCAACACCCCGGAGATGAAGAAGCACGTCGGCGGCCCCGAGACCGAGGAGCAACTCCTCGTCCGGCACCGGCGCTACCTGGACTTCGTCCCGTCCGGCCTGGGCTGCATGTACCGGATCGTGCTGCTCCCCGAGGGCGAGGCCGTCGGAACCGTCGGCTACGGCACCCGCACCTGGGAGGGCGAGACCGTCCACGAGATGGGGTGGAACGTCCTGCCCGGCCACCAGGGACGGGGCATCGCCGTCGCCGCCACCCGCGCCGCCGTCGCGGCCGCCCGCCGCGAGGCCGCCCACCGCCACCTGCACGCCTTCCCCTCGGTGGACAACCCGGCCTCCAACGCGGTCTGTGCGAAGGCCGGGTTCAGCCTCGTCGGCGAGACGGACTTCGAGTTCCCGCCCGGGCGGCTCATGCGCAGCCACAACTGGCGGGTGGACCTGCGGGCGGCGGGCTGAGCCGCGCCGCCGCCCGGGCGGACGTGTCAGAACAGCGTGCCGCTCTCCAGCTCCAGCAGCCGGCGCTTGCAGTCCACGCCCGCCGCGAAGCCGGTCAGCGAGCCGTTGGCGCCCATGACGCGGTGGCAGGGGCGGACGATGAGCAGCGGATTGGCGCCCACCGCGCCGCCGACCGCCCGCACCGCGCGCGGCGACTCCCCCGCCAGATCGGCGAGTTGGCCGTAGGTGACGGTCTCGCCGTACGGGATCTCGTCCAGGGCGGCCCAGATCCGCCGGCGGAACTCGGTGCCCGCCGGGGCGAGCGGGAGGTCGAAGGAGGTGCGCTCGCCCGCGAAGTAGGCGGTCAGCTGGGCGACCGGCTCGGCGAGCGCCTCCGGGTCGAGGACCCAGTCGTCGGCGGGCTCGGCCAGCGCGTACTTCTGCCCGGGCGCGGTGACGGTGGCCAGCGCCGCCGCGCCGCCGCCCTCGGGCAGGACGCCGGACAGCAGCAGCCGGCCGAACGGGCTCTCCATGGTGGTGTAGACGGTGGTGCTCATGCCTCTGCCTTCTCCGTTCCAGTGCTGGCGCTCGTGGGCCCGGCCCACAGCCGGTGCACGGCGTAGGAGCGCCACGGGGCCCACGCCTCGGCCGCGCGGGCGGCGTTCTTCGGGTCGCCGGGGGCGCCGAGCCGGACGAGGCCGTGCTTGACGCCCACATCGCCCGGGAGGAAGACGTCCGGGTCGGCGAGGGCCCGCATCCTCAGGTAGCCGACGGTCCAGGGACCGATGCCGGGCAGGGCCAGCAACCGGGCCGCGGACTCCTCCCGGTCCACCCCGCCGTCGAGTCGCACCGCCCCCTCGGCCAAGGCCGCGCACAGGCCGGTGAGCGCGCGGCGGCGGGCGGCGGGCATCGCGAAGTCCTCCGGGTCGGCGGTGGCCAGCACCGCCGCCGGCGGGAACAGCAGCCGCAGGCCGCCGCTCGGCTCGGGCAGCGCGGTGCCGTACTTCTCGGTCAGCCGGCCGGCCAGCGTACGGGCGGCGCCGACCGTGATCTGCTGGCCGAGCACGGCGCGGACGGCCAGCTCGTGCGGGTCCACGTGGCCGGGCGAGCGCAGGCCGGGGCGTTCACGGACCAGGGAGCCGAGCACGGGGTCGGCGCCGAGCTGCTCGTCGACCGCGTCCGGGTCGGCGTCCAGGTCGAACAGGCCGCGCAGGCGCTGGACGGCGGTCGGGAGGTCGCGCAGGTCCCCGAGCAGCAGGCGGCAGTCGAGCCAGCCGCGGGTGCGCGGTTCGCCCGGCGCCAGCCCGTCGACTTCGGCGATGCCGTGCCCGTACGGGAGCGCCAGGGTGCGCCGGTACGTGCGGACGCCGGGGCGCGGACCGGGGACGACCTCCTCCACGCCGGGGACGGCGCGCAGGGCGAGGAAGTCGATCAGGTGGTCGCTGTCGAGCGCGCCGCGGTAGGCCAGGCGCAGGGTGAGGCCGCCGGCCGGGGTCGCGACGCGGCGGCCGGCCACGACCTCGGCGCGCAGACCGCTGGGGGTGCGGTCGTAGACCTCGCGGACGGTGTCGTTGAACTGCCGCACCGAGGCGAAGCCGGCGGCGAACGCGATGTCGGTGACCGGGAGTTCGGTCGTCTGCAGCAGCAGGCGGGCGGTCTGGGCGCGGCGGGCGCGGGCCAGCGCGATCGGTCCGGCGCCCAGTTCGGCGATGAGCTGGCGCTGGAGCTGGCGGGAGCTGTAGCCGAGGCGGCTGGCCAGGCCCGCGACGCCCTCGCGGTCCACCACGCCGTCGCCGATCAGGCGCATCGCGCGACCGACCAGGTCGGCGCGGTGGTTCCACTCCGGGGAGCCCGGCACGGAGTCGGGGCGGCAGCGGCGGCAGGCGCGGAAGCCGGCCCCCTGGGCGGCCGCGGCGCTGGGGTAGAAGACGCAGTTGACGCGCTTGGGGGTCACGGCGGGGCAGCTCGGTCGGCAGTAGATGCCGGTGGACGTGACGGCCGTGAAGAAGACGCCGTCGAAGCGGGCGTCTCGGCTGTCCACGGCTCGGTACCGGATGTCGTCGTCGATCACGCTGTCCAGTCTGCGGCACTGGGGCGGGGGGTGACTGGCGGAAATCGGACATGGCCGTTGGGGGGCCTCCCCCCTCCCCCCTCCCCCACCCCACCCTCCGCCCACCTCCACCCACCCATCCCGAGCACCGGCCCGGAGGGCCCACGCCGGGGGCCCTCACAGCCCGCACAGGGGCCCGCCGGGAGACCCGCGCTGGGCCCCACACCGGGAGACCCGCACCGGCGAGCCCGCCCCGGGTCCACACCGGGGGAAGACCGCGCCGCAGCGCTCGGCGCACGCGCGCGTTGCTCGCGGTCTGGCCGCCGGCCAGGGCCGCTCGCCGCCCTCGGTGACCCGGGTTTCACCGTGGACGACGCCACCGCGGTGGCCCTGAAGCACTTCCGGCTGCCGGCCCGCCCGGCCTCCGCCGAGCCGGGTGGCCCGGGCGGAGGCCGGCCGCGGCCTCCTGATTTCCTGGTCGGCTTTCCTGGTCAGCGCTTCACGGGGCCTCCCGCGGCGCGCATCGACTTGGAGAGCGACTTCCACTTCTTCGCCCGGGCCGAGGCCAGTCGGGCGTCCGAGCGGGAGGCGATCCACTCGTTCTCGCGCTGGAGCTTGAGGTAGCTGTCCATCCGGCGCTGCGGCAGGGTGCCGTCGGCGAGCGCCGCCTGCACCGCGCAGCCGGGCTCGGTGTGGTGGCCGCAGTCATGGAAGCGGCAGTCCTCGGCCAGTCCGGCGATGTCGGCGAAGGCCAGGTCCACGCCCTCGCCACCGTAGAGGCCGACCTCGCGCAGCCCGGGGGTGTCGATGAGCACACCCCCGCCGGGCAGCGGGATCAGTTCACGGGTGGTCGTGGTGTGGCGGCCCTTCTGGTCGACCGATCGGGCCTCCTGGACGGCCATCGCCGTGACGCCGGCGAGCGCGTTGGTGAGCGTGGACTTGCCGACGCCGGACTGGCCGATCACGGCCGTGGTGCCGGGCGCGCAGGCGCGCAGCACGTCCATGCCCTCGCCCGTCCCGGCGCTGACCACGAGCACGGTGACACCGGGCGCGACCGCCTCGACGTCGGCGCGGATGAACTCGGCGTCGTCCACCAGGTCGGCCTTGGTGAGGACGACCAGGGGGTCGGCGCCGGACTCCCAGGCCAGGGCGAGGAAGCGCTCTATCCGGCCGAGGTCCGGATCGGCGGCGAGCGAGGCGGCGATCAGGACGGTGTCGACGTTGGCGGCGAGCACCTGGCCGTCGGAGCGCTTGCCGGCCACCTTGCGGATGATCGCGGTCGAGCGGGGCAGCAGTGCGGTGACGGCGGCCATCGGCTGGGCGTGGAGGTCCACGGCGGCCCAGTCGCCGGTGCACGGGCAGTTGATCATGTCGGCGTCGCCGACCGGGCGGGTGTCGAGCCGGACGGTGCGCGGCTCGCCCGTCTCCGGATCGGCGAGCACGGCGTCGCACTGGCCGCGGTCGACCCGGACGATCCGGGCCGGAATCAGCCCGGCCTCGGCGAGCGGGGTGAAGAGTTCGGCGAGCTCGGGCGTCCAGCCGTAGCCGGACAGCGGCAGTTCGTCAGAGAGGGAGCCAGAGGTGGAGGGGGACGACGAAGTGGAGGCAGCGTTGAACAACGCGGTGGGCCCTTCGGGAGGAGATGATCCCGGCGGGCTGCGGCTGGCGCGGAAAGGGTCAGCCGGCGGCCGGGAAGAGGAGGTGAACGCGAGTACTGCCCAAGGCAGCTATCGGGGCGACAACGACCACGGGGTTCACCTCCTGCTCTCTACTCCTCGGGCGGCCGTGAAGGCCCCCGATCTGGACGGGAGAAACGCTAGCGGGTCGGGGTGGCGGGGCCAACTGATTTTTGACCTGCGGAAACGCGGTGAAGGGATCCACAAGGGGCCAGCATTGGACCTACAGAAGTGCGGGCCCTCGCTCAGGAACCCGCCGGAGCCGGCTACCCTCCGGAGCCGACTACCCGCCGTACCGGTGCTTGAGGTTCGGGTCGTCCAGCCACCAGGGCCGCATCCCGGCCTCCTCCTCGGCCGGCAGCCCCGCCGCCTGCGCCCGCGCCGCGGCCTCCTCGAAACGGGCGTCGAGTTCGGCGTCCACCGCCTTGATCTCCTCCCGCCCCTGCACCACCATCCGCCGCACCAGCGCGGCCAGGAACGGCAGCCCGACCAGGTCGCCCAGCACCCAGAGCATGTTGCCGCCCCAGGTCTGGTCCTGCGCCAGGCTCGGCCCCCACGGCCGCCCGAGCGCCACGTAGTAGTGCTCGGCGACCAGGTGGCCGCCGTAGATCAGCACCAGCCCGAGCCCCGCGTCGAAGATCACCTCGGCGAAGGTGATGAACAGCCCGACCAGGTGCGGGTACTCGCGCCCGACCGGGTCGATCTGCAACCGCGGCCAGAAGTACGCCAGGCCGAGCAGCACCAGCGCCAGGTGCAGCAGCACGTTCCCGAACGCGCTGGACACCGACTCCTCGTACCAGGGCGTGAAGTAGAGCAGCCACGGCGGGGCCATCAGCAGCGCGGTGGAGACGGCCGGGAACATCAGCACCTTGGACGGCCGGCTGCGCAGCGCCCGCAGGATGCGCTCGCGCCGGGCCGGCGGCGCGGCCGCGACCAGCAGCGAGACCGGCGCACCGAGGGCGAGCAGCAGCGGGACGAGCATCAGCAGCAGCACGACCTGGACGGCCCGGTCGGTGAACAGGATCCGCTCGTACACGCCGAGGCCGGAGCAGGTGCACCAGATCCACAGCAGCAGCCCGCCCAGGAAGGCGGCGGTGCGGGACGGTTGCCAGCGCTCGCCGCCCGCCCGGTGGACGGTGCGCACCGCGGCCAGGTACCAGCCGCCGAGCAGCACGGAGAGGGCGAGCACGAGCGGTTCGGCCGTCCACGAGGTGGCCAGGTCGGACCACTGCCAGGGCGGCGGTCCGCTGTAGGCGAGCACTCGCACCGCGCCGTCCATCCGTCCGCCCACCTCGTTCGCGCCCTGCCGCCGCCCGCGCCGTCCGGCGGTCCGTCGGACGCCGCGGACCGGACCGCGGCGCCCGGCCATGATGGCCTCCCGGCCGGGGCCCGCCGCGCCCGGGGCCCGCCTCTATACCTGCACCTGAACAAAGCTTTACCGAGCCCGGAAAAAGCTTTGCCCAGGCAAAGTTCAGGCCTCGACGGCCCCCGGACCGCAACCGGCGCAGGGGCGTGTTCGTCTGGCAGGATGCACCGTCGGCGATACCGGCCACGCGGGTGATGACAAGGGGACGACAAGGGTGCAAAGCACTGCACGCGGCGAGGGCCGCCGGCTGGCGGCGCGCCACCGCAACATCGAGCTGGGCCTGCTGGCGCTCGCGGTGGCCGTCTGTCTGGCGGGGCACGTCGACGCCGATCTGGCGCTGACCGGCAAGATGCCGCCCGGGCTGCTGGTCCACGGCCTGGCGCTGGGCGGCCTGGCCGGGGCGGCGCACCTGGCGGTGCGGCGGTTCGCCCCGTACGCGGATCCGCTGATCCTGCCGCTGGGCGTCTTCCTGACCGGCTTCGGGCTGATGCTGCTGGACCGGCTGGACATCTCCTACGCGGCGGCGCACGCGAGGAAGGGCGACTACCAGAAGCTCCCGGCCGCGCCCTCGCAGCTGATGTGGGTGTTCATCTCGGTCGCGGTGGCGATCGCGCTGATCGTGCTGATCAAGCACCACAGGTTCTTCCAGCGGTACGTGTACCTGCTGATGACGGGGGCGCTGATCCTGCTGGCGGCGCCCGCGTTCTTCCCGGGCCGGGCGGAGGACTTCGGCGCCAAGCGCTGGATCCGCCTGTTCGGGCTCTCCTTCGAGCCGGACGAGTTCGTGAAGGTCGCGATCACGATCTTCTTCGCCGGCTACCTGATGGCCTCCCGGGACGCGCTCGCGCTGGCCGGCCGGAAGATCTGGGGGATGACCCTGCCGCGCGGGCGGCACGTCGGCCCGGTGCTGGCGATCTGGGTGGTCAGCCTGCTGGTGCTGGTCTTCGAGCGCGACCTCGGCACCTCGCTGATCTTCTTCGGCGTCTTCGTCGTGATGCTGTACGCGGCGACGGAGCGCACCAGCTGGGTGGTGCTCGGCCTGCTGATGGCGGTCGGCGGCGCGGCCGTGGTCGGCACCGTGGAGCCGCACGTGCACGGGCGCGTCGAGGCCTGGCTGCACCCGCTCGACATCTACAAGGAGCACCACGACCCGGCGATCATCTCCGACCAGCCCGCCGAGGCGCTGTTCAGCCTGGGCACCGGGCACCTGACCGGGACGGGCCTGGGCTCGGGGCGGCCGTGGCTGATCGGCTTCGCCGGGCGCAGCGACTTCGTCTTCACCACGATCGGCGAGGAGCTGGGCCTGGCCGGGGTGACGGCGGTGCTGCTGGTGTACCTGCTGCTGGTCCAGCGCGGGCTGCGGACGGCGGTCGGGTTGACCGACCCGTTCGGCAAGCTGCTGGCGACGGGACTGTCGACGGCGCTGGCGCTGCAGGTGTTCGTGGTGGTCGGCGGGGTGAGCGGGCTGGTGCCGCTGACCGGCAAGGCGCTGCCGTTCCTGGCGGCGGGCGGCTCGTCACTGCTGGCGAACTGGCTGATCGTGGCGCTGCTGATCAAGCTGAGCGACTCGGCCGGGCGCACGGCGCTGGAGCCGGCGCCGCCGAGCCCCGATCCGCTCCCGGCGCAGGCCGGGCCGGCGGGTCGGTCGGCGGCCCCGGGTGGTCCGGCCGCGATGGATCCGAGCCCGAACCCGAACCCGACCGCGCCGAGCGGCCCGAACCCGACGGCCCCGGAGCTGACGCTCCCACGCCCGGCCGCCCCGGGCCCGGATCCGGATCCGGACCGGACCGAGGTCAACCCGGCCGCCCCGCACCCTCCGGCCGAGCAGTCCCCGTACGGGTACCACCCGGCCCCGCCGTCCCCCTTCCCGCCGAACCCGGCGACCGCCTGACCCACCGCCTGACCCACCGCCGGGCCCCGGGCCGCCCTCTGGGCAACGGGCGACGGCGAACCGGCGAACCGGCACCAGGAGACGACGAACGGACGTCAGGAGACGACGAACGGCACAGGGCCTCCCCCGCATCCCGCGGGGGAGGCCCTGTGCCGTTCGTCGTGGTGCCGGAACCCTGCCCCTACTGCCGCTCCCACGGCGGCCGGGGCGGGTAGTCGGGCGCCCGCCGCTCCGGCGGCGGCCCGGACGGCCGGTCGCTGTCCGGCGGGGGCGGACCGGGCCGGTGGTGGGGCCCGCCGCGGGCGGTGAGGCGGCCGCGGACGTTGTCGGCGGCCAGGACGTCGGCCCAGCGCTCCGGGTACTCGGAGGGGACGTCGACGTCGTCGCCGTCCTCCTCGCCCCACTCCTCCTCGGCGCCTTCGGCGAGGCCGAGTTCGCGGGCGCGCCGGGCCCGTTCGGCGGCGCGCCGGGCGGCGACCTCGCGGACCACGGCGGCGGCGGCCTCCTCCTGGGCGCGCTCGTTCTCGGCGCGGGCGTCGGCGGTCTCCAGGGTGGGCCAGCGGCGGTCTATGGCGGCGTTCATGGCGGCGCCGATGAGGACGGCCAGGGCGACCACGAAGATCCACAGCAGTACGGCCACCGGCGCGGCCAGCGAGCCGTACACCGAGGGGACCTCGACCGAGCTGACCAGGTAGATCCGCAGGGCGACGCTGCAGACGACCAGCACCACGAGGGCGACCAGGGCGCCGGGGACGTCCTCGCGCCAGGGGGTGGAGACGGGGACGGCCAGGTGGTAGAGGGTGGTGAGGGAGACGATCAGCAGCACGATGGCGACCGGCCAGTAGGCGGCGCCGACCAGTCCGGCGACGCCGGGCACGGCGTTCTCGATGAGTCCGGGTCCGGCCATCAGCAGCGGCAGCACCAGGGAGCTGATGACGAGGGCGCCGAAGTAGAGGCCGAGGGACATCAGCCGGGTCTTGACGATGCCTCGCTTGCCGTCGAGCCCGTACATGACGGTGATGGTGTCGATGAAGATGTAGAGCGCTCTGGAGCCGGACCACAGCGACAGCAGGAAGCCGATCGAGACGAGGTCGGGCCGGGAGTGGGCGAAGACCTGGTCCAGCAGCGGCACCACGACCTCCTTGACGGACGAGTCCGACAGGACCGTCCCGGAGGCCGAGACGATGTCGTGCTTGAGCCGGTCGATGGTGCCGGCGCCGAGGAACTCGTCGAGGTAGCCGAGGGTGCCGGCCAGGCCGAGGAGCAGCGGTGGGATCGACAGCAGGGTGAAGAAGGCCGCCTCCGCGGCGAGTCCGGTGACCCGGTACTCGACGCAGGTGTTGGTGGTGTCCTTGACCAGCTCCCACGCCGTGCGGCGCCAGGCGGCCTGTTTGGCCGCGCGTCGGGAGCCCTTGCCCCGGCGCCGGGAGGGCCGTTCGGGGTTCGGTCTGCTCGTCTCGCCTGCTGCTTGCACGGGTCTAACGGTATCGGGCCGGGGCCGCGCGGTTGATCTCCCCCGGGGTACGGGCGCGTGGACGGACGTCGGGGCGGGGAGCGGCGGGGATCCCCGGCAGTCTCACATGTCGAAACCTCAGCGTCCGCCATCCGGATGTTAGTGGACCGCGAGTCCCGCGCCGTGCCAATCTCTTGCCATGCCGAGCGCCGGAACCACCCTAGTTGGTCGACTCCACGTCGATCTCCTTCGCGTGTCCAGCGCCATCTGTCCGGCGATCTGAGCCCACCCCGCCGCACCACCGCACCCGGCGCCACCCACCTCGCAGTCCCCGCTGGAGCGGACGCGCGGGCGCCCGGCCGGCCACGGTCACTGCTCTCCCCGGCCCTGGGAATACCCGCAGGTCACAGCAGCACCGCACCGCCACGCACCCCCAGCGACCCACCCGGCGTCAGAGCCATCTGCCCCGAAGGACTTCACCATGGCCACCACCCCCGAGACCGCCGAGCCCACGGCCGACCGCGCCGCCGCGCGCCGCCCCGCCGCGCCTCGCAAGGTGACCCGTCACCGCGGCGAGGGCCAGTGGGGCATGGGCCACTTCACCCCCCTGAACGCCAACGAGCAGTTCAAGAAGGACGACGACGGTCTCAACGTACGGACACGTATTGAGACGATCTACGCCCACCGGGGCTTCGACTCGATCGACCCCGCCGACCTGCGCGGCCGGATGCGCTGGTGGGGCCTGTACACCCAGCGCAAGGAGGGCATCGACGGCGGCAGGACCGCGATCCTGGAGCCGCACGAGCTCGACGCCGAGTACTTCATGCTGCGCGTGCGGGTCGACGGCGGCCGGCTGACCGTCGCCCAGCTGAAGGCGATCGCCGAGGTCTCCGAGCAGTACGCCCGCAACACCGCCGACCTGACCGACCGCCAGAACGTCCAGTACCACTGGATCCGGATCGAGGACGTCCCGGCGATCTGGCAGAAGCTGGAGGCCGTCGGCCTGTCCACCACCGAGGCCTGCGGCGACACCCCGCGCGTCATCCTCGGCTCCCCGGTGGCCGGCATCGCCGAGGACGAGATCATCGACGGCACCCCCGCCATCGAGGAGATCCAGCGGCGCTTCATCGGCAACAAGGACTTCTCCAACCTGCCGCGCAAGTTCAAGTCCGCCGTCTCCGGTTCCCCGCTGCTGGACGTCGCGCACGAGATCAACGACATCGCCTTCGTCGGCGTGGTCCACCCCGAGCACGGCCCCGGCTTCGACCTGTGGGTCGGCGGCGGGCTGTCCACCAACCCCAAGCTGGGCGTGCGCCTGGGCGCCTGGGTCCCGCTGGACGAGGTGGCCGACGTCTACGGCGGCGTCATCGGCATCTTCCGCGACTACGGCTACCGCCGGCTGCGCAACCGCGCCCGGCTGAAGTTCCTGGTCGCCGACTGGGGCGTGGAGAAGTTCCGCCAGGTGCTGGAGGACGAGTACCTCGCGTACCGGCTGGTCGACGGCCCCGCGCCGCAGGAGCCCAGCGGCCGCTGGCGCGACCACGTCGGCGTCCACCGGCAGAAGGACGGCCGGTACTACATCGGCTTCGCGCCGCGCGTCGGCCGGGTCGACGGCCGGCTGCTCGGCCAGATCGCCGACCTCGCCGCCGCGCACGGCAGCGACCGGCTGCGCACCACCGCCGAACAGAAGATGCTGGTCCTCGACATCGCCGAGGACCAGGTCGACTCGGTGGTGGCCGGCCTGGAAGCGCTGGACCTGCGGGTCACCCCGTCGCCGTTCCGCCGCGGCACCATGGCGTGCACCGGCATCGAGTACTGCAAGCTCGCCATCGTCGAGACCAAGGAGCGCGGCCGCACGCTCATCGACGAGCTGGAGAAGCGCCTGCCGGACTTCGCCGAACCGCTGACCATCAACATCAACGGCTGCCCGAACGCCTGCGCCCGCATCCAGGTCGCCGACATCGGCCTCAAGGGCCAGCTCGTCCCGGACGGCAACGGCGAGCAGGTCGAGGGCTACCAGGTGCACCTGGGCGGCGCGCTCGGCCTGGAGGCCGGGTTCGGCCGCAAGGTCCGCGGCCTCAAGGTCACCAAGGACGACCTGCCCGACTACGTCGAGCGCGTCCTGACCCGCTACCAGGCCGACCGCACCGAGGGCGAGCGCTTCGCCCAGTGGGCGGCCCGGGCCGGCGAGGAGCAGCTGTCGTGAGTGAGCGTGCCGCGCCGTTCTTCTGCCCGTACTGCGGGGACGAGGACCTGCGCCCCTCCGAGGCCGGGCACGGCGCCTGGGAGTGCCACGGGTGCCGCCGCGCCTTCCAGCTGAAGTTCCTCGGCCTGCTGTCCCCGACCGCCTCGACCGCCTCGACCGCGGCCAACTCGGCTTCGGCCGCCACGACTTCGGCCAACTCGACTGCGAACGACGGGGGTTCGTCCGGTGACCAGCGCGACGACTGACCACGAGGAGATAGCCGTCCGGGCCGGCCGCGAGCTGGAGGAGGCGACGCCCCAGGAGATCCTGGCCTGGGCCGCCGACACCTTCGGCCGCCGCTTCTGCGTCACCTCCTCGATGGAGGACGCGGTCGTCGCCCACCTCGCCTCCTCGGTGTTCCCCGGCGTGGACGTGGTGTTCCTGGACACCGGCTACCACTTCCCGGAGACCATCGGCACCCGGGACGCGGTGGCCGCGACCATGCCGGTCAACGTCATCACCCTCAGGCCGCTGCGCACCGTGGCCGAGCAGGACGCCGAGCACGGGCCGCACCTGCACGACCGCGACCCGGACCTGTGCTGCTCGCTGCGCAAGGTCGAGCCGCTCAACCGCGGCCTCGGCGGCTACGACGCCTGGGCGACCGGGCTGCGCCGCGACGAGTCCCCGAGCCGGGCGGACACCCCGGTGGTGTCCTGGGACGCCCGGCGCCGCAAGGTCAAGATCGCCCCGATCGCCCGGTGGACGCAGGAGGACGTGGACGCCTACGTCACCGCCCACGGGGTGCTGCTCAACCCGCTGCTGTGGGAGGGCTACACCTCGATCGGCTGCTCGCCGCTGTCCTGCACCCGCAAGCCCGCCGAGGGCGAGGACGCCCGGGCCGGGCGCTGGTCCGGCTCCGGCAAGACCGAGTGCGGCATCCACCTCTGACCCACCCCCCACTACCGACGAAGGACTTGAGACTGTGACAGCTCACACCCGGGCCGCCGACGGAGCCGCGGAGGCGGCCCCCGCGGCCACCCCCTGCGAGCGCGGCGCCACCGTGTGGCTGACCGGGCTGCCGAGCGCGGGCAAGACCACGCTCGCCTTCGCGCTGGCCGGACGGCTGCGCGCCGAGGGCCACCGGGTCGAGGTCCTGGACGGCGACGAGATCCGCGAGTTCCTCTCCAAGGGCCTCGGCTTCACCCGCGAGGACCGGCACACCAACGTGACCCGGATCGGCTTCGTCGCCGAGAAGCTCGCCGCCCACGGCGTCAAGGTGCTCGCCCCGGTGATCGCCCCGTTCGCCGACTCGCGCGCCGCGGTGCGCGAGCGGCACGCGGCGGCCGGCACCGAGTTCCTGGAGGTCCACGTCGCCACCCCGGTCGAGCTGTGCGCCGAACGCGACGTCAAGGGCCTGTACGCCAAGCAGGCCGCCGGGGAGCTGGCCGGCCTCACCGGCGTGGACGACCCGTACGAGGCGCCGGAGAAGCCGGAGCTGCGGATCCAGACGCAGGGCCGCGCGGTCGCCGAGTCCGCCGCCGAGCTGCACGCCTTCCTGACCGAGAGGGGTCTCGCATGACCACCGCGACCGACGGCCCGGTCCGCACCGCCGACGCCCAGAACCAGCCGGCCAGGGGCCCTTTCGCGCTGTCCCACCTGGACGTGCTGGAGGCCGAGTCGGTGCACGTCTTCCGCGAGGTCGCGGGGGAGTTCGAGCGCCCGGTGATCCTCTTCTCGGGCGGCAAGGACTCCATCGTCATGCTGCACCTGGCACTCAAGGCCTTCCACCCGGCCGCCGTGCCGTTCTCGCTGCTGCACGTCGACACCGGCCACAACTTCCCCGAGGTGATCGCCTACCGCGACCGCGTCGTGGCCGAGCACGGCCTGCGCCTGCACGTCGCCCACGTCCAGGACTTCATCGACGACGGCCGGCTGCGCGAGCGCCCGGACGGCACCCGCAACCCGCTGCAGACCGTCCCGCTGCTCGACGCCATCGAGACGAACCGCTTCGACGCGGTGTTCGGCGGCGGGCGCCGCGACGAGGAGAAGGCCCGCGCCAAGGAGCGGGTGTTCTCCCTGCGCGACGAGTTCGGCGCCTGGGACCCGCGCCGCCAGCGCCCCGAGCTGTGGTCGCTGTACAACGGCCGGCACGCCGTCGGCGAGCACGTGCGCGTCTTCCCGCTGTCCAACTGGACCGAGCTGGACGTCTGGCAGTACATCGAGCGCGAGGGCATCGACCTCCCGGAGATCTACTACGCCCACGAGCGGGACGTCTTCGCCCGCGGCGGCATGTGGCTGACCGCCGGTGAGTGGGGCGGCCCCAAGGAGAACGAGCCCGTCCAGCGGCGGCTGATCCGCTACCGCACCGTCGGCGACATGTCCTGCACCGGCGCCGTCGACTCGGACGCCACCGACATCCAGGCCGTGATCGCCGAGATCGCCGCCAGCCGCCTCACCGAGCGCGGCGCGACGCGGGCCGACGACAAGCTGTCCGAGGCCGCGATGGAAGACCGCAAGCGCGAGGGGTACTTCTAACGATGACCAGCACCACCCAGGAAGCAACCGCCACGTCGCTGCTGCGCTTCGCCACCGCCGGATCCGTCGACGACGGCAAGTCCACCCTGGTCGGCCGCCTGCTGCACGACTCCAAGTCCGTGCTCGCCGACCAGCTGGAGGCCGTCGAACGCGTCTCGCTGGGCCGCGGCCAGGAAGCGCCCGACCTCGCGCTGCTCACCGACGGCCTGCGCGCCGAGCGCGAGCAGGGCATCACCATCGACGTGGCCTACCGCTACTTCGCCACCCCCCGGCGGCGGTTCATCCTCGCCGACACCCCCGGGCACGTGCAGTACACCCGCAACATGGTGACCGGCGCCTCCACCGCCGAACTGGCCGTGGTGCTGGTCGACGCCCGCAACGGCGTCGTCGAGCAGACCCGCCGGCACGCCGCCGTCGCCGCGCTGCTGCGGGTGCCGCACGTGGTGCTGGCCGTCAACAAGATGGACCTGGTCGACTACGCCGAGCCCGTCTTCGCCGCCATCGCCGAGGAGTTCACCGCCTACGCCGCCTCGCTCGGCGTGGGCGACGTGGTGGCCGTGCCGATCTCCGCCCTCGCGGGGGACAACGTCGTCGAGCCGTCCGCGCACATGGACTGGTACGGCGGCCCGACCCTGCTGGAGCACCTGGAGACCGTCCCGGTCGGCAGCGACCCGGGCGCCGAGCCGGCCCGCTTCCCGGTCCAGTACGTGATCCGCCCGCAGAGCGAGGAGCACCCCGACTACCGCGGCTACGCCGGGCAGTTGGCCTCCGGCGTGCTGCGGGTCGGCGACCCGGTGACGGTACTGCCCTCGGGCCACACCACCACCGTCGCCGGGATCGACGCGCTCGGCCGCGAGACGGACCTCGCCTGGGCACCCCAGTCGGTCACCGTCCGGCTCGCCGACGACCTCGACGTCTCCCGCGGCGACCTGATCGCGGCCGGCGTGATCCCCGCGCCCACCAGGGACATCGAGGCCACCGTCAGCCACCTCTACGAGCGCCCGCTGCGCGCCGGCGACAAGGTCCTGCTCAAGCACACCACCCGCACCGTGCGCGCGCTGGTCAAGGACATCACCTACCGCATCGCTCTGCCGACCAAGGCGGGCGACACCCTCGAACAGCGCTCCGGCGCCGAGGGGTTGAACGTCAACGACCTCGGCCACGTGGTGCTGCGCACCGCCGAGCCGCTGGCACTCGACGCCTACTCCGACAACCGCCGCACCGGCTCGTTCCTGCTGATCGACCCGGCCGACGGCACCACCCTCACCGCCGGCATGGCGGGCGAGGCCTTCGCGACCGTACGCGCCACCGAACCCGCTGAGGAGGACTGGGTCTGATGCCCAGCGAGGCGTTCTCGGACATGGACAAGGAAGGCGGCCGCATCGGCAGCGGCGTCCTCGGCAGCGGCCAGGGCGGCCTGACCCGATGTGCGGGCCGACAGCGCTGAGTTGCGACCCCCGGCCGCCCCGACGGGCGACCGCCACGTCCCCGAGACCGCCTCCTGACGGTCCGTCGATGAACAGGACTTCACCATGGCACCGAACCCGGCCCTCTCGCATACCCGTGCCCGCCCCGACGCCGGCCGGATCAGACGCTCCGCGGTGGCCGCGGTGGCCGGCCTGACCGCCGTGACCCTGCTGTCCGCGTGCAGCTACGGCTCCAAGGCGGACGACAAGAAGGCGGGCGCCGACTCCGCCGCCAGTTCGGCCGGCGCCTCCGGCGCGAAGCTGTCCGCGGACACCGTGAAGATCGGGTACTTCGCGAACCTGACCCACGGCACCGCCCTGGTCGGCCTCCAGGAGGGGCTGTTCCAGAAGGAGTTGGGCGCCACCCAGATCAAGACCCAGGTCTTCAACGCGGGCCCGTCCGAGATCGAGGCGCTCAACGCCGGCTCCATCGACATCGGCTGGATCGGCCCCTCCCCCGCGATCAACGGCTACACCAAGTCCGACGGCCAGTCCCTGAAGATCATCGGCGGCTCGGCCTCCGGCGGGGTCAAGCTGGTGGTCAACCCGGACAAGATCTCCTCGCTGGACGACCTCAGGGGCAAGAAGATCGCCACCCCGCAGCTGGGCAACACCCAGGACGTGGCGCTGCTCAACTACCTGGCCGGCAAGGGCTTCAAGGTCGACGCGGCGTCCGGCGCCGGCGACGTCTCGGTGGTGCGCACCGACAACAAGGTCACCCCCGACGCCTACCGGCAGGGCTCCATCGACGGCGCCTGGGTGCCCGAGCCCACCGCCTCCAAGCTGGTCACCCTCGGCGCGAAGGTCCTGCTCAACGAGAAGGACGTCTGGCCGGACAAGAAGTTCGTGATCACCAACATCATCGTCTCGCAGAAGTTCCTCAAGGAGCACCCGGACGTGGTGGAGGCCGTGCTGCGCGGCTCGGTGAACACCAACGCCTTCATCAAGGCCAACCCGGACAAGGCCAAGGCCGACGCCAACGACGCGATCAAGAAGGAGGCCGGCAACGCGCTGGAGCCGGCCATCCTCGACCCGGCCTGGGCCGACATCGACTTCCTCGACGACCCGCTGGCGAACACCCTCCAGGCCGAGGCCGACCACGCCGTCACCGCCGGGCTGCTCAAGAAGCCCAACCTGAACGGCATCTACGACCTCACCCTGCTCGACAAGGTGCTCGCGGCCAAGGGCCAGGGCCCCGTGGCGGACGCCGGACTCGGCGCCAAGTAGCGCCACCGGCTCCGAAACGGCACCGAGCGGTGCCGAGTAACGCCGAGCCGCGCCGAGTCCGCCCCCGACTCCGCGGTCCGGACCCCCGCCCGCCCGGTCGATCCGCGATCGATGCCCACCGGGACGGGCGGGGCCGGGCCCCGGCCCCGCTCCGCCAGCCCTCAGCCAGACCACTCACGCAGGAGGTGCCCGGATGACACCGGCACTGACCACCTCGGCGGACACCGCCGGCGCCGACGCCGGCGGCGCCGCGCCCGCCGTCCGGATCTCGCACGTGCACAAGTCCTTCGGCCGCCCGGGCACGCAGACCCACGTCCTGGACGACATCACCCTCGACGTCGCGCCCGGCGAGTTCGTCACCCTGCTCGGCGCCTCGGGCTGCGGCAAGTCCACCCTGCTCAACCTGGTCGCCGGCCTCGACCAGCCCACCGCCGGCGCCATCGAGGTGCCGGGCGGCCGTCCCGCGCTGATGTTCCAGGAGCACGCGCTGTTCCCCTGGCTCACCGCCGGCCGCAACATCGAACTCGCCCTCAAGCTGGCCGGCGTCCCCCGCCCCGAGCGCCGCGCCGAAGCCGAGCGCCTGCTCGAACTCGTCCGCCTCAAGGGCTCGTACGGCAAGCGCGTGCACGAGCTGTCCGGCGGCATGCGCCAGCGCGTCGCGATGGCCCGCGCGCTCGCCCAGGGCAGCCAGGTGCTGCTGATGGACGAGCCGTTCGCCGCGCTCGACGCCATCACCCGCGACGTGCTGCACGACGAGATCACCCGGATCTGGGCCGAGCGGCAGCTGTCCGTCCTGTTCGTCACCCACAACGTGCGCGAGGCCGTGCGCCTGGCCCAGCGCGTCGTCCTGCTCTCCTCCCGCCCCGGCCGGGTCGCCCGCGAGTGGCGGATCGACCTGCCGCAGCCGCGCCGCATCGAGTCCACCGGCGTCGCCGACCTGTCCATCGAGATCACCGAAGAACTGCGTGGGGAGATCCGTCGCCATGGCCAGCACTGACAGCACCCCGGTCCTGGAGAAGACCGACAAGGCCGACAGGACCGACAGGGCCGCCGCCACGGACACCGCCGGTGTCGGCGCCGGCCTGGACGCCCTCGACGCCGTCTCCGCCCAGCACGGCTCGCTCGGCGAGGCGCTGCGGACCAAGGCCCTGCCGCCGCTGATCGGCGTCCTCGTGGTGCTCGCCCTGTGGCAGGGCGCCTACAGCCTGCACCTCACTTCCGCCTACAAGCTGCCCAGCCCGACCGACGTGTGGCACTCCGCCCAGGAGCTCTGGTACCAGGGCACGCTGTTCTCGATCATCTGGACCAGCGTCTGGCGCGGCCTGTCCGGCTTCCTGCTCGCCGGCGTCATCGGCACCCCGATCGGGCTGGTCGTCGCCCGCGTCCGGCCGGTGCGCACCGCCATCGGCCCGGTCCTCCAGGGCCTGCAGTCGCTGCCCTCGGTCGCCTGGGTGCCGGCCGCGGTCATCTGGCTCGGCATCAACGACCAGATGATGTACGCGGTGATCCTGCTCGGCGCCGTCCCCTCCATCGCCAACGGCCTGGTCGCCGGCATCGACCAGGTGCCGCCGCTGTTCCTGCGCGCCGGACGCACCATCGGCGCCACCGGCCTCACCGGCGCTCGGCACGTGCTGATCCCCGCCGCGCTGCCCGGCTACCTGGCCGGCCTCAAGCAGGGCTGGGCGTTCTCCTGGCGCTCCCTGATGGCCGCCGAACTCGTCGCCTCCTCCCCCGACCTCGGCCGGGGCCTGGGCCGGTTCCTGGAGGACCAGCGCGAGTTCTCCGACATGTCCGGGGTGCTGCTCGGCATCATCCTGATCCTGTTCGTCGGCATCGCCATCGAACTGCTCGTCTTCACCCCGGTCGAGCGCCGGGTGCTGCGCAACCGCGGCCTGCTGGCCGCCGTCAAGTAAGGCCGACGCCGATGCCCGCCCTCCTGCTGATCGCCCACGGCAGCCGCGACCCGCGGCACGCCGCGACCGTGGCCGCACTGGTCCAGGAGGTGCGGGCGCTGCGCCCCGGGCTGGACGTCGCCACCGCCTACCTGGACCACTGCGCGCCGCGCATCCCGCAGGTCGTCGGGCGGCTCGACGACGCGGTGGCCGTCCCGCTGCTGCTCAACCGGGCCTACCACGCCAAGCACGACGTCCCGGCCGCCCTGCGCACGGCCGGCGCGGCCCTGCCCGTCGCCGCCGTCCTGGGCCCGTCGCCGCTGCTGCTCGCCGCCCTGGACCGCCGCCTCGCCGAGGCCGGGGTGGACGTGCGCTCGGCCGCCGTCCGGGCCCGCACCGGCGTGGTGCTCGCGGCGGCCGGCTCCTCCGACCCGGCCGCCGACGCCGCCACCCGCGCGGTGGCCGCCGCGTGGCGCCGCAGCCGCGGCTGGGCCGCCGTCGAGGTGGCCTACGCCTCCGCCACCGGCCCGCGCGTGCCCGACGCCCTGGCCGCCCTGCGCGCCGCGGGCGCCGCCCGCACCGCCGTCTCCCCCTACCTGCTGGCCCCGGGCCTCCTGCCCGACCGCATCGCCGAGGCCGCCGCCGGAGCGGACGCCGTCGCCGCCGTCCTGGGCCCCGCCCCCGAACTCGCCACCCTCCTCCTGGAGCGCTACGACGAGGCGCGTGCGGCCGCCACGATGCCCCGGACGCTCACCGCCTGACCACGGGGCCGACTCACTCGTGATCGAGGATGCTGTGCTCGCTCAGGTCGGCGGCGTGCCGCGCCACCGTGCGGTAGCCCGCATCGTCGTGGAGGACCGTGAGGCCGTGGTGCGCGGCCGTCGCCGCGATCATGAGGTCGACCGCGGAGGCACTACGGTGCTGCCCGGCGAGGGCCGTGCGCCGCTGAACCGTGTCGATCCAGCGCCCAGCGTTCTTCGGTACCGAGACGTCCGGGTACAGGTCGGCGAACATCTCGGTGATCTCGTCGTACTCCCGGCCGCTGCGCGCGTTGTGCAGAAACTCCGCGCGCTGCGGGTAGCACGACGCGATCGACCCCGCGTCGATCGCGTCGTACCAGACGGCCAGGAGCTTGGGCTCGCCCAACAACCGGACGAGTCCGGAGGTGTCGAGGAGATAGATCACCGGGCGTCCTTCTCCGCTCGGTGCATCCGCTCTGCGTCCTCGACGGCTCCCCAGTGCCGAGCCCGCTCGAAATGCCGGCTGATCCGGGCAGCACGTTCCTGCCGCTCGGCGTAGAAGCGCAGTGCTAGGTTGACGGCGTCCTTCTTGGTCCGAACTCCGGCGAGCGTCATTGCTCGTTCCAGCGCGTCGTCATCGATGTCGGTCTGTGTCACGGACATCCGGATACCTCCGTCGATCGATGGTGGTGATGTACATAGCACTGCACATGACCAACATCAACGGAGGTTCGCCCGGGTCGGACCGCCGCGGGGTGATGGTGTCCGTCGGACAGCCGGGCCCACGACGAGACGGCCCGGCCCCCTCGGTGCGAGGGGGCCGGGCCGTCGGGCGGTCGCCGGGGATCAGTCGATGGCGCGGCGCTGGCGGCCGGTGCCGTAGTTGGAGCCGGACTTGGCGCCGCTGCCGGGCTTGGCGCGGCCGGAGGAGCGGCCGATGAAGCCGGCCGCCTGGGGGCGGTCGCCCTGGGTGGCGGCGCCGCCCATGCGCTGCTTGGGGCGGGGGCGGCGCGGGTTGCCGTTCATGTCGACGTCGGCGGGCAGCGCGGAGCGCTTGCCGGGGCGGCGGCGCGGGTTGCCGGACTTGGCGTCGGCCTTGGCGGCGGGGGCCTCGGCGGGCGCGGGGACGGCGACGGCGACCGCGACGCCGCTGGGGGTGCGGGCGCCGGTGATCTTGGCGAGGTCGGCGTCGCCGGGGCGGACCTTGGTGACGGTGGGGCGGATGCCCGCGACCGTCATCAGCCGGTTGACCTCGCGGCGCTGCTCGGGCAGGACGAGGGTGACGACGGTGCCGGACTCGCCGGCCCGGGCGGTGCGTCCGCCGCGGTGCAGGTAGTCCTTGTGGTCGACCGGCGGGTCGACGTTGACGACCAGGTCGAGGCCTTCGATGTGGATGCCTCGGGCGGCGACGTTGGTGGCGATCAGCGCGGTGACGTGGCCGTCGCGGAACTGGTCGAGGACCCGGTTGCGCTGCGGCTGGGACTTGCCGCCGTGCAGGGCCGCGGCCCGGACGCCGGTGGCGAGCAGCTGCTTGGTGAGGCGGTCGGCGCCGTGCTTGGTGTGCACGAACATGATCACGCGCCCGTCGCGGGAGGCGATGTGCGCGGTGGTGGACGCCTTGTCGGCCTGGTCCAGCTGGAGGACGTGGTGGTCCATGGTGGTGACCGCGCCGGCCGACGGGTCGACCGAGTGGGTGACCGGGTCGGTGAGGAAGCGCTTGACCAGGCGGTCGACGTTGCGGTCCAGGGTCGCGGAGAACAGCATCCGCTGCCCGCCCTCGGCGACCTGCTCCAGCAGCTTGCTGACCTGCGGGAGGAAGCCCATGTCGGCCATCTGGTCGGCCTCGTCGAGGACGGTGATGGCGACGTCGGACAGGTTGACGTCACCGCGGCCGATCAGGTCGTCGAGCCGGCCGGGGGTGGCGACCAGGACCTCGGTGCCACGGCGGACGGCGTTGGCCTGGCGGTTGATCGACATGCCGCCGACGACGGTGGTGATCCGCAGGTTGACGGCGGTCGCGTAGGGGGTGAGCGCGTCGGTGACCTGCTGGGCGAGCTCGCGGGTGGGCACCAGGACGAGCGCCAGCGGGTAGCGGGCGACGGCGCGGCGCCCGGCGGTGCGGGCGAGCAGCGGCAGGCCGAAGGCGAGGGTCTTGCCGGAGCCGGTACGGCCGCGGCCGAGCACGTCGCGGCCGGCGATCGAGTCGGGCAGCGTGGCGCCCTGGATCGGGAACGGCGCGGTGACGCCTTCGCGGGTGAGCGTGCTGAGGATGCCCTTGGGCAGGTCCAGTTCGGCGAAGGTGTCCGCCGGGGGCCGGGCCGGGGTGCCCTCGACGACGGTGAAGTCGGCGGCCTCGGGCACGGCGGCGGCGCGGGTGTTCTTGGGGGCGCCGGTGCGGCCGCGCGGCTTGCGGGCGCGCTCGGCGTCGCCGGTGGCGCGCGGGTTCTCGCCGCGGCGGGCGCGGTCGCCGGCGCCGGTGCGACCGGCGTTCTCGCCGCGGCCGGCGCCGGCGCTGCGGCGCGGGTTCTCGCCGCGGCGGGCCTGGTCGGTGGTGCGGGCGGCGCGGTCACGCGGCGGGCGGGCAGGGGTGGTCACGAAGTCTCCGTACGTCGGTCGGCAGCCCCGGGTGGGGGCTGGTCGGCCGTCGGTAGGAAACTCGCCGCCCCGGCCGTACGGCGGCATGCGCGGGGGCCCGCACCGTGTGGTACGGGCCCCCGCTTCGCGAGATCGCGAGTCAGCGTGGAGGCTGACGTCAGCCGATGACGCGGATGTTCTCGGCCTGCGGGCCCTTCTGGCCCTGGGTCACGTCGAACTCGACGGCCTGGCCCTCAACGAGCTCACGGAAGCCGTTGGCCTGGATGTTCGAGTAGTGCGCGAACACATCCGGGCCGCCCTCGGCCTGCTCGATGAAGCCGAAGCCCTTTTCGCTGTTGAACCACTTCACGGTGCCGGTAGCCATAACCGTCTCCTCAAAAAACTGGGGCATCAGGGATTCACACCGCGTGAACCCCGGAGTAGCCGCGATCCCCATCCGGAGACTGAAACACCGGACAAAACAAATGCGCCTGTTGGTTGGACCAGCAGGCGCACACATGCGTTCATGGGAACCAAAACTGCAACTGAGTCGACTGTAGCACGGCGACACCCCGATTGACCGGGGACTTTTGTGCTCAACAGATCACGTTTGACGGCCAGGGAAAGGGGGCAAGCGGCGCCCCGCCGAAGCGGGACGCCGCCTGTTTGGCGCGTCGGTCGGGCGTCGCCCGTGTCCGAACGAGGCGATCAGCGCCGTCCGGCCGGCTCCGGCACGCCGTACGCGTCCGCCGCCGGCGCCGGGCCGGCACCGAGGCTTGCGCCGTGGCCGTGCTCGGGGTCGGCGCCGTGGCCGGGCCACCAGGCCCGGTTTCCGATCAGCGCGGTGAGCGCCGGGGTGAAGAACATCGCCATCACGAAGGCCGCCAGCACGATGCCGAAGGCCATCGCGAAGCCGAACTCCATCATGAAGGTGTTGCCGGCGAGCATGAACGTCCCGAACGAGGCCGCCAGGATGAAGCCGGCCGCGGCGACGGTCGGGCCGGCGTGGCGCAGCGCCTCGCGGGCCGCCTCGCGCGGGCTGCGGCCCGCGCGGGCCTCCTCGCGCAGACGGGCGATGATCAGGATGTTGTAGTCCGTCCCGATCGCCACCACGAAGAGGTAGATGAGGATCGGCATCATGAACATCAGGCCGGTCTCGTTGCCGATCTTCTGGAAGATCAGCGTGGTGGCGCCCAGCGTGGCGCTGAAGCCGAGGCCGACCGAGGCCATCAGGTACCAGGGGGCGACCACGCTGCGCAGCTGGAGGGCCAGGATGAGCAGGATCAGCAGCCCGGCGATCGGGAAGACCAGCTTGTAGTCGTGGGTCATCGCCAGGTTGATGTCCTTGAACACCGAGGTGAGGCCGCCGACCTTGGCCTCGCTGCCGGCCGGGGCCTGCGCGTGGGCGACGGTGCGCAGCTCGGTCACCGCGTCGATCGCCTCGTTGCTGGTCGGGGCGTCCTTGAGCATGACGGTGAACTGGGCGGTGGCGCCGTCGGCGCTGATGCTCTTGGCGTCGGCGCTCGGCAGGTAGACCTTGGACACCCCGCCGACGCCCTGCAGCTTGTCGGCGTAGGCCGGGAAGGAGGCCGGGTCGAGCTTCTTGCCGTCGGTGCTGCTCAGGTAGACCTGGCTCGGGTCGGCGGCGCCGGCGGAGAAGCCCTTGGCCATCTTGTCCTGGACGACCATCGACTCCTTGTCCTTGGGCATGGAGCTGCCGGCCATGTCGAAGAGGCCGTTGTAGCCGAGCGCGCCCACGGACAGGGCGACCAGTACGCCGCCGGAGGCGACGGCGGCCAGCGCCGGGCGCTTCTGGACGACCCGGCCGAGCGCGGTGAAGCGCGCGGTGCTCGGCTCGTCCGTCCACTTCTTGCCGGGCCAGAAGACGGCGCGGGCGGGGATGACCGCGAGCAGCGCGGGGGCCAGGGTGAGCGAGGCCAGGGCGGTGACCACGACCGCGATCGCCAGCGCGGGGCCGAGCGCCTGGAACATGCCGAGGCTGGAGAGGATCAGCGCGGCGAAGGCGATGGTGACGGCGCCGGCGGCGGAGGCGATCGCCTCGCCGACCCGGCCGACCGCGTTGGCCACGGCGGCGTTGCGGTCGTCGCCGGCCCGCAGCCGCTCGCGGTAGCGGAAGGCGAGGAACAGGAAGTAGTCGGTGCCGACGCCGAGCACGACGACGATCAGGATCGCCATCAGGATGGGTGTGCTCTTGAGGTTGAAGATGTCGGTCGCGTAGTTGATCAGGCCGATGGAGGCGGGCAGCGCGATCATCAGCGAGACCAGGACCGGCAGCAGGCCGGCCAGGATGCCGCGGAAGATGATGCCGACGATCACGATGACCAGGAGCACCGTGGCCATGGTGATGATGCCCTCGGCCGAGCCGGAGGCTTCCTTCTGGTCGAGCGCCTGGGCGGCGGGGCCGCCGAGCTGGAACTTCAGGTCGGTGCCGGAGGCCAGTGCCTTGCCGTCGTCGCGGAGGGCCTTGGCGATGTCCGCGGTCCCGTTCTGGTCCTGCTGCTTCGACTTGTCGACGGCGATCATGGCCATCGCGTACTTGTGGTCCGGGGATATGCCCAGCTGGTCGGACGGCGGGATGATCTTCTCGACGCCGTCGATCTTCTTGGCCGTCAGGTCCTGGACGAGCTTGCCCATCGCGGCCTTGTCCGCGTCGGTGAACGCGGCGCCGTCGTTGCGCTCGAAGAGTGCGAGCGCGCCCGGGGTGAAGGCGGCCGGGAAGGCGCGCTCCTGCACCTGTGCGGCCTGGATGGACTCGTAGTGCTTGGGGAGGAACGCGGCTTCGTCGGTCTGCGAGCTGACCTTCGGCGCGGTCATGAGGACGGCGATCATTCCGATCACCCACGCGATGATCACCCACCACGCGCGGCGTACGACGAATTGTCCTAGTCGGTGGAACATGCTCGATGCCTCCTGGGCATGGTTCACCGCAGCCCTTGGGGGACGGGACGCCGGGCGACGGCTGGACCGGTGGGAGACGCGCGGCGGCGCTCCCTAGCCGGTCGGCAGGTAAGTGGATTTGGGCGTCATCCTACGAGTACTTGCTTGCCGCCCGGCAAGGAGCCCCCGTGGTCCAACCCCCGTCAGGCCGCTCCGAAGCGGCCCCGACCCAGTCTCTCCCGGGCGCACGCCCCTTGACCTCGTGCTCCGGGTGGAGACAGCTCCCCCTCAGGGTGGATCTCTCCCCTACCCCCTGGGAGGAGATGTCAGGGTGGGAGGGTAGGGAAAACCCCACCCCGGTCCGTCATGATGATCACCGTCCGGAGGCCTCCGGATGAACGCCGCCCCAACGGAGCACCGCCATGATCCCCTTCGACGAAGGCCGCGCCCGGCTGCTGCTCGCCCACGCCTGCGAGTCCGCCGGACTGCCCGGCCCCGGCGACGCCCGGCTGCTCGCGCTCGGCGAGAACGCCGTCTTCGACCTCGGCGACCCGGCCGTCGTCGCCAAGGTCGGCCGCGGCCCCGAACTGTACGAACGGGCGCGGCACGAACTCGCCGTCGCCCACTGGCTCGCCGCCCAGGACGTCCCGGTGGTCCGCCCGTACGACGCGGTGGAAGCCGAGCCCCAGCTCGCCCACGGGCACCCCGTCACCTTCTGGCACCGGCTCGCCCCCGCCGTCCGCCCCGCCCGCCCCGCCGACCTCGCCCCGCTGCTGCGCGCCCTGCACCGGCTGCCGCTGCCGCCCTTCCCGCTCGCCCACCGCGACCTGCTGGCCCCCGTCGAACGCTGGCTGGCCTCCGCCGAGGGCCACGTCGACCCGGCCGACGTCGCCTTCCTGCGCCACCGCCGCGACGGCTTCGCCGCCGCCCTGCCCGACCTCGCCCCGCACCTGCACCCCGGTGTGATCCACGGCGACGCGCTGCCCCGCAACGTCCACGTCAGCCCGGACGGGCCCGTCCTGCTCGACCTGGAGAACGTCTCGCACGACCTGCGCGAACACGACCTGGTGGTCCTCGCGCTCAGCCACGACCGGTACGGCGTGCCCGGCGAGGAGTACCGGGCCTTCGTCGAGGCGTACGGCTGGGACGTGCGCGCCTGGCCCGGCTTCGCAGTGCTGCGCGGGGCCCGGGAGACCGCCAGCGCCTCCTGGGTCGCCCAGCAGGTGCCCGGCAATCCGGCCGCGCTGGCGGAGTTCCGGCGCCGGGTCGCCTCGCTGCGGGAGGGTGCCACCGAGGTGCGCTGGTACCCGTTCTGAGGCGTCGGGCTCCCGGGGCGTCGGGCTTCCGAAGTGGCGGGCTCCTGAAGTGCCGGGCCTTGAAGTGCCGGGCCTCTGAAGTGCCGGGCCTCTGAAGTGCCGGGACGCCCCCGTCACGGCCCCCGGGATACCCGGCGGGCCGCGGGGGCGCCAACCCGGGCGCGTGTGAGAAGACTCCTACGGCGCTCCGGTCCGCTCCGCAACCGGGGCACGTACGCTCGGCGTCCTATCGGACAGTCATCCTGACCGAGGGATCGGCACCCGTCCTCTGCACCCCTCTGCACCACAGGAGCCGCCGCCATGCCCCACTCCGCCACCCGCCGGCCCTCCCCTCCGACCCGTACGGCCCTCACGGCCCGCCGCCGGCTGGTCGCAGGCTGCGTCGTGGCGGCCGCCACCCTGGGCCTGGCCGCGTGCGGCACCGCCAGCGGAGCCCTCCAGCCGACGGCCGGCGTCAGCACCCAGCCCCCGATCACCATCGCGCCGACCGACTCCCGGCCGACCGACGGCCCCGTCGCCACCGTCGCGCCCGCCCCCGGCTCCGACAGCGCACCCGCCTCCGCCGCCCCGCCGGCCGTCCCGAAGCCGCGCACGCCCAAGGCGCCGGCCGAGACGACCGCCGCGCCCCACAGCGGCACGCCGAGCACCCCGGTCACCACCACGCCCGTCGCGACCACGCCCTCGGGCACCCCCGCGCCGCCGCCCGCCCCGGTCAAGCCGGGCACCGTCATCGGCTCCACCGCCTCCGGCGGCCACACCGTGGCGCTCACCTTCGACGACGGCCCCGGCCCCGCCACCGGCCAGATCCTCGACCTGCTCGCCCAGTACCACGCCAAGGCCACCTTCTGCGAGATCGGCCAGAACGCCGCCGCCAACCCGGCCCTGGTCAAGCGCGTCCTCGCGGCCGGCCACCGGCTCTGCGACCACAGCGTCCACCACCCGCAGCCGTTCGCGAAGCTCCCCCACGACAAGGCCGCCTACGAGATCTCCGCCGCCAGGGACATGATCGTCAAGGCCGGCGGCCCCGGCACCCGGGTCAGCTGGTTCCGCGCCCCCGGCGGCGGCTTCAACGCCGACAACGAGCAGATCACCGCGAGCCTCGGCATGTCCTCGCTCGGCTGGTCCGTCGACCCGCGCGACTGGTCCCGCCCGGGCGTGCCGGCCATCGTCTCCACCGTGCAGAAGCAGCTCAAGCCCGGCGGCGTGATCCTGATGCACGACGGCGGCGGCGACCGCACCCAGACCGTGGCCGCGCTCAAGCAGCTGCTGCCCTGGCTGGTCGCCCAGGGCTACACCTTCGACTGGCCGGCCGGCTAGGCCCCGCCCGGCCCGCCGGCCTCACCGGGGGCGGTCACCTCATCGGCCACCGCGGGTCGACCACGGCCTGCGGGTCCTTGCCGCGGCGCAGCCACGCCTGCAAGCCCTCGGCCCACTCCCGGTACCAGCCGATCTGGCGCTCGTGCAGCTCGGCCGGCGCGACGTCGCCGACCTCGGCCCGGTAGCGCTCGGCGAGGGCGACGGCGACCCGGACGGCCGCCAGCGCGTCGCTGCCCGCCTCGTGCGCGTCCGTCAGCTCGACGCCGTACACCTCGCAGACCCGCTGCAGGGTGCGCGAGCCCTTGCGGTACTTGTCCACCGCCCGGTCGACGACCAGCGCGTCCAGCACCGGCCCGACCGGGGCGCCGAGGCGCTCGGCGAGCGGCACCAGCCCGTACCGGCGCAGCTCGGCGTCGAGCAGCGACAGGTCGAACGGCGCGTTGAACGCGACCACCGGGCGCCCTGCGGCGAGCCGCTCGCAGAGCGCGCCGGCTATCTCCTCCACCGCCTCCTTGGCCGGCCGGCCCTTGCCGCGGGCCAGGTCGTCGCCGATGCCGTGGATCGCCTCCGCCTCGGCCGGGATCGGGACCCCGGGGTCGAGCAGCCAGTGCGCGGCCCCCACCCGGCGGGCCCCGACGGTGTCCACGAGCGCGGCCGTGACGATGCGGTCCACGGCCGGGTCGGTGCCCGTGGTCTCCAGGTCGAAGCCGACCAGTGGCTGCTGCCACCAGCTCATAAGGGGGTGTCCTTCCGTCCTGCCTCTCGAAACAGCCCCCATCATCACCCGCCCCACCGACATCCCGGCCGCCGGGGCGGTCGGGGTGCGGGCCGGTACGGCGGCGGACGGCCCCCTCGGTTTCGGCAGGTCGCCCCAACGGCGGGCGCCCGCGCCCCGGTTGGGCGACGGGCGCGCGAACCGGGGCGTCAGGTGGCGGTGAGGAGGGTGCGGCCGAGCCAGTCGGTGGTGTCGTGGGCGCCGGGGAGGACGTAGAAGTAGCCGCCGCCGGTGGGGCGGAGGTGGCGGGCGAGGGGTTCGGTGTTGAGGCGGGTCTGGACGGCTTCGAACTGGCGGGCCACGTCCTGCTGGTAGCAGCAGAAGGCGAGGCCGAGGTCGGGTTCGCCGTCGGAATCGAGGCCGCGGTCGTAGTTGAAGGCGCGGCGCAGGATGCGGCTGTCGCGGGTGCCGTCGGTGCGGGGGTTGGCGAGGCGGATGTGGGAGTCGAGGGGGATGACGGCGCCGTCGGGGTCGTTGCGGTAGTCGGGGGTGTCGGTCTCGCCGGCCGCCCCGAGCGGGGCGCCGTCGTTCTTGCGTCGGCCGATCAGGCGTTCCTGCTGCTTGAGCGGCACCTCGTCCCAGCCGGCGACGAGGGTGCGGATGGCGCGGATGACCTGGTAGCTGCCGCCGGCGGCCCAGCGCGGTTCGTCGCCGCCCTCGCCGACCCAGACGAGGGCGTCCAGCTCGCGGGCGTTCGTGGTGTCGGGGTTCTCGATGCCGTCCTTGAAGCCGAGCAGGTTGCGGGCGGCGCCGGTGGGGCGGGAGCGGTTCTGGAAGCCGTCGAGCTGCCAGCGCGGGCGGATCAGGCCGTTGGTGCTGCGCAGCAGGTCGCGGATGGTGTGCTGGACGGTGTCGCGGTTCTCGGCGCAGATCTGGAGCGAGAGGTCGCCGTGGCATTCGGCGGGGCGCAGCGCGTCGACGGGGAAGGCCCGCATGGCGGTGAGCCGGCGGGGGCGGTGGCGGGTGAGGCCGTAGCGGGTGTCGAAGAGGGAGGCGCCGACGGCGACGGTGACGGTGAGGTCGTCGGCGGGCAGGTCGGGGCCGAGGGTGCCGCTGTCGGAGGGGGCGGCGGCGGGGCCGAGGTCGGGCGGGGTGCCGCCGGCGGTGAGGAAGCGGATGCGGTCGGTGAGGGTGCGCAGGAGGGTTTCGAGGGCCTTGCGGTCGCGGGCCTTGACGTCGAGGGCGAGGAAGGTGCCGTAGCCGGGGGGCGGGTTGGTGATGCCGGCCTGGTGGAGGCCGTGGAAGTCGATGCGCCGGGTGGCGGTGCGGGGCGCGGCCTGGGCGGGGCGGGCGCCGGTGAGGGTGAGGGCTCCGGCGGTGGTGGCGCCGAGGGCGGTGCGCAGCAGGCCGCGGCGGGTGGCGCGGGGGTGTTCGGAGCCGGTGGAGTGCGGGCTGTCGATCATGGACGGGACGCTAACAAGCGGTCGGGCCCGGTGCTCGGGTGAGCGCCGCGCCCGACCGCCGGTCACCATCCGTCCGGCCTACTCGCGTCACCCGGGCGAGCGTCACCGGGCGCCACGCCCCGACCAACGGGCCGGCCCCGGTTCAGGCGGCGGGCTCGCGGACCAGGTAGACGTCGATCGGGTCCTCGTGGTCGAGGACGAAGCCGTGGCGTTCGTAGAGGCTGCGGGCGGGGCTGCCCTGGAGGACGTCGAGGCGCACGGGCTCGCCGGCGGCGTCGGCCTGGGCGAGGAGGTGGCGCAGGACGGCGGTGCCGAGGCCGCGGCCCTGGTGGGCGGGGGCGAGGTAGAAGTGCTCGATCCAGCGGCCGCCCTGCTCGGCGGGGCGGACGGTGACGGAGCCGGCGAAGGCGCCGTCGACGAGGATGACGGAGCTGTGGCGGCTGGAGAAGCCCGCCCGCAGGCGCCGGCGGACCCGGTCGTCGTCGTAGCGGCCGAGGCGTTCGAGGTCGGCGCGCAGGACGACGGCCTTGAGTTCGGCGACGGGTTCGACGTCGGCGGCGGTGGCGGGGCGCAGGGTCCAGGCGGGGAGGCTGTTCACGGCCCGCAGTGTGGCAGCGGCCGCACCGGCCTGGCCAGCGGGTTTCAGGGGCCGGACGCCGGGGCGGGGCGTGCCGAGGGGGCCGGGCGGTGGCCCGGCCCCCTGCTCCGGTGGGAAGGCGGGAAGGCGGGAAGGCGGGAAGGCCTCAGCGGGTGCCGAGGTCCAGGGCGGGGAAGGAGTAGTCGTCCCAGAGGGCGCGTTCGTCGTCGTGCGGGGCGTACTGGACGCTGGGGTTCAGGTCCCAGATCCGGGTGGCCCGCGCGTCGGCGGTGTAGGACGGCCAGCCCGGGTCGCCCTCGCGGGCGAAGGAGGCCCAGGCGTCGGCCATCCGCTCGGACAGCCGGGTGAGTTCGGGCCGCTGGGCGGCGACGGTCTGCGCGCCGCGCGGGATCGCGCCGAGGTCCAGGCCGCCGAAGACGAAGGGCAGTTCCAGGGTGTGCATGGCGCCCAGGTTCTGGGCGGCGGGCAGGCCGGGGACGTAGGGCACGTGCCAGTCGAACTGGTAGACGTGGGTGGGCCGCCAGCGGGACTGGGCCTCGGCCAGGCGCAGGGTGGGGATCCGCTCGGTCTGGTCGGTGAGCATCGCGTTCACCACCCGGCCCTCGGTGGCCCCGGGGCGGTCGGCGGCGTACCGGTCGTACATCTGCTGTTTGCGGTCGGCGAGCACGGGGGGCAGGTTGCGGTAGGCGCTCAGCGGGAGGTCCGGCAGCGTGGGGTCGAACAGCGCCCAGTAGTCGGTCTCGTTCTCGGTGGTGCCGGTCATCACGTCGACGTCGCGGGCGCTGCCGGCGGCGATCCGTTCGACGACCGGGCCGGGCACCAGCGCCCCGTCGATGGAGGGGCCGAAGAAGACCGCGGAGGACAGTCCGGAGAGCCCGTGCTGGACCTGTTCCTGGAGTTCGAGGACCTGTTGGGTGCTCAGCCGGTCGAGGTCCGCGACGGTGTGGATGCCGCCGGTGGCGAAGACCTTTCCGGCGGTGGCCCGCGCGGCGGCCGCGGTGTGCACCAGGTAGCCGGGGCCGCTCTCGACGATGGCGCGCCGGAAGAGGCGCTCGGGGTGGTCGCCGGCCAGCAGGGCGCTGATCGAGATCGCGCCGGCCGACTGGCCGAAGACGGTGACGTTGCCCGGGTCGCCGCCGAAGGCGCCGATGTGCCGGCGCACCCAGGTCAGCGCGGCGCTCTCGTCGCGCAGCCCGTTGTTGCCCGAGCCGGCGTAGGACGGGTCGAGCGCGCCGAGTTCCGTCCAGCCCAGGATGCCGAGCCGGTAGTCCAGGTTCACCACGACGGCGTCGCCGCGCTCGGCCAGCAGGCCGCCGTCGAAGACGGGCTGGGCGGCGGCGCCGAGTTCGTCCGCGCCGCCGTGCAGGAAGACCATGACGGGTTTGCGGGCGCCGCCGTGGTGCGCCGACCACACGTTGAGGTACAGGCAGTCCTCGGTGCCGCCGCCGCCCGCGCTCAGGTCCTGCGGGCAGCCGGGGCGGGCCTGGGTGGCGCGCAGTGTTCCGGGCCAGGGCGCGGCGGGCTGCGGCGGGCGGAACCGGCGCTCGCCGGTGGGCGGCGCCGCGTACGGGACGCCCAGGTAGGCGCACCGGCCGTCCTGGGCCACCCCTTGCAGGCGGCCGGCGGAGGTCGCCGTACGGCAGCCGCCCGCCTCCCGGGCCTCGGCGGGGACGGCCGGCAGCAGGCCCAGCAGGGCTGCCGCCACGCCGGCCAGCGCGAACGGCCAGCGCCGGCGGGCGGTTCGGCGGGCATTCCCCGGCAGCCTTCCGCCAGGCCCCGTCCCAAGCCCCGCCCCGGGCCCTTCGCGCAGCCTTCCGCGCGCTGCCCCCCGTCCTGTCCCGCGCTTTGTTCCGTACACCACGGCGCACTCCCCTCGACGTCGTCGCGTCGCTCGTGCGGCCGCGACCCCGCCTCCAGCTTGTGCGGCGCGGCCCGGGGGTGTCGCCGCCGCACGGATGGAGTTCCGGGTCTCCACCCGGGGGTGGAGAGAGGGATCCGATGGTCCGTCAGAGGTGGGGGGAGGGTTCAGGACACCGGCCGGGAGTCGCCCCAGGCGCCCTCGAACTCCTCGCGGTAGACCTCCAGCAGGCCCTGTTCGCTGCCGCCGGGCTGCTGGCCGGCGCCGCCGCGCAGCACCAGGGCCGGGGACTCCATGCCCCGGGCGCGGCGCAGGTAGGGCTGGATGACGCCGAGGTCGCGGCTCTGGCGGCGGCCGCCGACCTGGCCGGTCGGGCGGGGGCCCTCGACGAGGTAGGCGGTGAAGCGCGGGGTCTCGTCGAAGACCCGGATCTCGAAGCCGCCCTGGTCGCGCAGCCGGGCCCGCACCCGGCGCACGTGCATGATGTTCATCTCGATGGAGCGCGACAACTCGCCGCGTCCGAGGCCGAGTTCGCGTTCACGGCGGCGGACGGCGCTGCTCGCCGGGTTGAGGAAGAGCAGACGGACCCGGCAGCCGTCGCCGGCCAGGCGCACCAGCCGCTTGCCGGTGTAGTTCTGGCAGAGCATGCCGAGGCCGATGCCGAGCGCGTCCAGACGCCGGGCGCCGTCCAGCAGGTCCTCGACGGGCAGGTCGCGCTGGAGGCGGACGCGGTCGGCGTGCACGGCGACGACGTCCGCGTACCGGCCGGCCACCAGCGACTCGACGACGTCGGCGGGCACGCCGCCGGCGCCGCCGTCGAGGACGGCGAGCAGGCGGGCGGCGGCGCGTTCGGTCTGGGCGAGGACGGTCTGGGTGAGCACCCGGTTGCGGGAGACCACGTGCCGGGCCACCTCCAGTTCGTCCAGGGCGAGTTCGATCTCGCGCCGGTCGGACAGGTAGGGCTCGAAGCAGGGCCAGTGCTGGACCATCAGCTCGCGCAGCTGGGGCAGGGTGAGGAAGACCAGCGGGTCGTCGTCCGCCGGGTCGAGCAGGTAGCCCTTGCGGCGGCTGACCTCGCGGACGGCGCCGGCCCGGTGCGCCCACTCCTCGCCGGCGGGGCCGGCGGCGGCGGTGACCCAGTCCTCGCCGTGGGCGGGGGCGTAGATGGGGTGCAGCACCTCGTCGACGAGGGAGCGCAGCCGCTGCTCGACGAGGTTGAGCCAGACGTAGGCGCGGCCGGACAGGCGGACCCGCTGGTAGGCGTCCTCCCATTCGGCGGCGGACCAGGCGAGGGCGGGGACCTCGACCGGGCCGCCCTGGGCGGGCACCAGGGGACGGCCGGACAGGGTGGGGCGCATGACGACCGTGGGCGCCTCGCTGCGGGCGCCGCCCCGGTCGGGGCCGTCGGGCCCCGGGCCGCGGCCGCCGGCGGGGAACACCATGCGCCACCTCACCTGGTTTGCTGCTCTACGCTCCGCCCCTGCGCGGCTGATGGAACGCCACCGGCCCGGGGACGGCCGGACGATCAAGGGTACTGCCCGCCGCGAGCGGTGTGCAGCCGGATGGCCCACGGGGCCCGGCACCACCACCAGGCCCACCCTTCACAGACCCACGCCCGTCGCAGGCCCCGCCCATCGCAGGCCCCGCCCATCGCAGGCCCGCCCGCCACAAGCCCGCCCGCCACAAGCCCGCCCGCCACAAGCCCGCTCGCCACCGGCCCGCACTTATCACAGGAATGCCGACTGGACACCCGTTCGGGCGAACCGGCAGCACATGTCCCGGCCGCCGGGGGAAGGCTCGGGGAGTATGCGCACTGTGCCGTGCGTCACGGCGCGCGAGCGCCGCACATGCCCGACCGCCCGGCCGGGAAGAGAGCGTCCGGGTCCGGGCGCGTTATCGGACTACACGTCAGTTTCCGTTGAATGCAAGGAAGTTGAGGACTCATGAAGGTCTGGCCCGGTAAGCCCTACCCCCTCGGCGCCACCTACGACGGGGCCGGCACCAACTTCGCGGTGTTCTCCGAGAGTGCCGACCGGATCGAGCTGTGCCTGATCGACGAGGACGGCTCGGAGACGGCCGTCGAACTGCGCGAGACGGACGCCTTCGTCCGGCACGCGTACCTCCCCGGCGTCCAGCCCGGCCAGCGCTACGGCTTCCGCGTCCACGGCCCGTACAACCCCGGCCTCGGCCAGCGGCACAACAGCGCCAAACTGCTGCTGGACCCGTACGCCAAGGCGATGAGCGGGCACATCGACTGGGACGAGGCCGTCTACGGCTACCACTTCGGCGCGCCCGAGCGCCGCAACGACCTCGACTCCGCCCCGCACACCATGCACTCGGTCGTGATCAACCCGTACTTCGACTGGGGCACCGACCACCCGCCGCGCACCGACTACCACCGCACCGTCATCTACGAGGCGCACGTCAAGGGCCTCACCCGGCTGCACCCCGGCATCCCCGAGGAGATCCGCGGCACCTACGCGGGCCTGGCCCACCCGGCGGTGATCGAGCACCTGGCCAAGCTCGGCGTCACCGCGATCGAGCTGATGCCGGTGCACCAGTTCGTCCGCGACCACCGGCTGCGCGACCTGGGCCTGACCAACTACTGGGGCTACAACACCATCGGGTTCTTCGCCCCGCACTCCTCCTACGCCTCCAGCGGCGACCGGGGCCAGCAGGTGCAGGAGTTCAAGTCGATGGTCAAGGCCCTGCACGCGGCCGGGATCGAGGTGATCCTGGACGTCGTCTACAACCACACCGCCGAGGGCAACCACCTCGGACCGACGCTGTCCCTGCGCGGGCTGGACAACGTCTCCTACTACCGCCTCGCCCAGGACCAGCGGTTCTACGAGGACACCACCGGCACCGGCAACAGCCTGCTGATGCGCAGCCCGCACGTGCTCCAGCTGATCATGGACTCACTGCGCTACTGGGTCACCGAGATGCACGTCGACGGCTTCCGCTTCGACCTCGCCGCCACCCTGGCCCGGCAGTTCCACGAGGTCGACCGGCTCTCCTCCTTCTTCGACCTCGTCCAGCAGGACCCGGTGGTCTCCCAGGCCAAGCTGATCGCCGAACCCTGGGACCTCGGCGAGGGCGGCTACCAGGTCGGCAACTTCCCGCCGCTGTGGACCGAGTGGAACGGCATGTACCGGGACACCGTGCGCGACCTGTGGCGCGGCGAGACCGCCGCCCTCGCCGAGTTCGGCTCCCGGCTCACCGGCTCCTCCGACCTCTACCAGGACGACGGCCGCCGCCCCATCGCCTCCATCAACTTCGTGACCTGCCACGACGGTTTCACCCTGCGCGACCTCGTCTCCTACAACGACAAGCACAACGAGGCCAACGGCGAGGACAACCGCGACGGCGAGTCCTTCAACCGCTCCTGGAACTGCGGCGTCGAGGGCCCCGGCACCGACCCGGCCGTCGAGGAGCTCAGAGCCCGCCAGCAGCGCAACTTCATCGCCACCCTGATGCTCTCCCAGGGCGTGCCGATGCTCTCCCACGGCGACGAACTCGGCCGCACCCAGCAGGGCAACAACAACGCCTACTGCCAGGACAACGAACTCACCTGGCTGCACTGGCCGGACGGCGACGGGCCCGAGGCGCGGCTGCTGGAGTTCACCCAGGGGATGATCTGGCTGCGCCGCGACCACCCGGTGTTCCGGCGGCGGCGCTTCTTCCACGGGCGGCCGGTCCCCGGGCGCCCCGGGCCGGGGACGCTCGCCGCCGGCGGCCACCTCTCCGGCGGTCACCCCTCGGGCGGCCACCTCTCCGGCGGTCACCCCTCGGGCGGTCACCCCTCGGGCGGTCACCCCTCCGGCGGTCACCCCTCCGGCGGCCATGACTCGGGCGGCCACGACGACCTCACCGACATCGCCTGGTTCACCCCCGGCGGGGAGGAGATGACCAAGCGCAACTGGGGCGCCAGCTACGCCAAGTCGCTGACCGTCTTCCTCAACGGTTACGCCATCTCCGAGCCGGACCGGCGCGGCGGGCGGATCGTCGACGACTCCTTCCTGCTGATGTTCAACGCGCACTTCGAGCCGCTGGAGTTCACCCTGCCCGCCGACCACGGGCAGGAGTGGCAGGTCGTGGTCGACACCGCGCAGGCCCGGCTGCCCGCCCCGGGCACGGGCGCGCGGGTCAAGGCCGGTGACGCGCTGTGGCTCACCGACCGCTCGCTGATGGTGCTCCAGCGGCCGGCCTGACACCCCGCGCTCACCTGTTCGGACCAGCAGCGGGTCTTGGCGGCGGGCTCCCCCGGGTACTCATGGACCTATGACCTCCGCCGCCGAGCCCGCACCGCCCCGCCCGGCCGCCACCTCCCCCTCATCCGCCACCGCTACCGCCCCCACGGCCAGCTACCGCCTCCAGCTGCAACCCGGCTTCACCCTCCACGACGCCGCCGCCGCCGTCCCCTACCTCGCCGCCCTCGGCGTCTCCCACCTGCACCTGTCCCCGCTGCTGGAGGCCGCCCCCGGCTCCACCCACGGCTACGACACCGTCGACCACGGCCGGGTCAGCGAGCAGCTCGGCGGCGAGGGCGCCCTGCGCGCGCTGGCCGACGCCGCCCACCGGCACGGCCTGCGGCTGCTCGTCGACGTGGTGCCCAACCACATGGCGGTGCCCGTCCCCGAGCGGCTCAACCAGCCGCTGTGGCAGGTGCTGCGCGACGGCCCCGACTCGCCGTACGCGCGCTGGTTCGACATCGACTGGGCGGCCCAGCCCGGCCCCGTCGACGCCCCCGCGCGCGGCCGGGTGCTGCTGCCGCTGCTCGGCGACCGGCTCGGCGCCGTGCTGGACCAGCTGGTGGTGGACGGCGAGGTGCTGCGCTACCACGACCACGAGCTGCCGCTGCGGCCCGGCACCTCGGGGCTGCCGCTGGACGAGCTGCTCGCCCGCCAGTGGTACCGGCTCGCCTGGTGGCGGCTGGCCCGCACCGAACTGAACTACCGGCGCTTCTTCACCGTCAACGAGCTGATCGCCGTCCGGGTCGAGGAGCCCGAGGTGTTCGCCGCCACCCACGCCACCCTGCTGCGGCTGCACGCCGACGGCGTCGTCGACGGCTTCCGGATCGACCACCCCGACGGGCTCGCCGACCCGCGCGGCTACCTGCGCCGCCTCGCCGGCGCCACCGGCGGGGCGTACACCGTCGTCGAGAAGATCCTCACCGGCGACGAGCGGCTGCCCGCGGACTGGCCGGTCGCCGGGACCACCGGCTACGACGCGCTGCGCCGCATCGACGGCGTGCTCACCGACCACCCGGGCGCCTGCCGGCTGGCCGGGGCGTACGCGGCGTTCCTGACCGGCTCCGCGCCGGGCGGCGAACCCTGCGCCGACCCCCACCCGGCGGTCGCCGCCGCCCGGCGCGGGCGGGCCGACATGACCGCGCCGCACGGCGAGCTGGCCGCCGAGGTCGACCGGCTGGTGCGGATCGCGCTGCGGATCGGCGCCGCCGAGCCCGCGCACGCCGACCACGCGCCCTGGCGGCTGCGCGCGGCGCTGCGGCGGCTGTTCACCGGCTACCCGGCGTACCGGCCGTACGCCCGGCCCGGGGAGCCGGTGCCGCCGGCCTCGGCCGAGCAGGTGCGCGCGGCGCTGGGCGGCTCGGCCGACCCGACGGACCGGCTGGTCGCCGCCCTGGCCCTCGGGGAGCTGGGGAGCGGGCCGCACAAGGACGAGTTCTGCGAGCGCTTCGCGCAGACCGCCGCCGCCGTCGCCGCCAAGGGCGTCGAGGACACCGCCTTCTACCGGTGGAACGCGCTGCCCGGCCTCAACGAGGTCGGCGGCGAGCCCGGCCGGCCGGGGCTGTCGCCGGCCCGGTTCCACGACTGGTGCCGCTACCTGGAGCGCGCCTGGCCGCACAGCATGACCGTGCTGTCCACCCACGACACCAAGCGCAGCGCCGACGCCCGCGCCCGGCTCGCCGTCCTCGCCGAGCGGCCCGAGGCCTGGGCCGCCGAGGCCGCCGCCTGGTCCACCGCCGCCGGGCCCGGCCCGGGCGCCGGCCCCGACGGCGAAGGCGACCACGACCACGACCACGACCACGGTGCCCGCGACGGCGACTGGCTGCTCTGGCACACCCTCGTCGCCGCCTGGCCGATCGACCCCGACCGGCTCGTCGCCGCCCTCCTCAAGGCCGCCCGCGAGGCCAAGCTGCACACCTCCTGGACCACCCCCGACACCCGCTTCGAGCAGGCGCTCACCGCGCGCGCCCGCGCCGTCCACACCAACCCCGGACTGCTGCCCCGGATCGAGGGCCTGGTGCACGCCCTCGCCCCCTACGCCCGCGCCAACACCCTCGCCGCCGCGCTCCTGCACCTCACCGTCCCGGGCGTGCCCGACCTCTACCAGGGCAGCGAGGAGCCGCTGTACACCCTCGTCGACCCGGACAACCGGGGCGTGGTGGACCTCGGCGCGCTCGCCGTCCGGCTCACCGACGCGGCCGCCCCGCGCCCCGGTGACCTCGCCCGCGAGAAGCTGCACCTCACCAGGGCGGCGCTGCACCTGCGGCGCGAGCGCCCGCTCGGGCCCTACCGGCCGCTGAGCGCCGCCGGCCCCGCCGCCGACCACCTGCTCGCCTTCGCCCGCGGCGCCGACGTGGTCACCGCCGTCACCCGGCTCCCGTACGGGCTGGAACGCGCCGGCGGCTGGCGCGGCACCGTGCTGGAGCTGCCCGAGGGCGGGCCCTGGACGGACCTGCTGACGCTGCGGACCCACCCGGCGGGCCCGGTGCCCGTCACGCGGCTGCTGGCGGACCGGCCGGTGGCCCTGCTGACGAGGAGGAGCTGAGCGTGCGGACCTACGAGGTGTGGGCGCCCCTGGCCACCGACCGGGTCGAGGTCGAGGTCGACGGCTCCGCCCATCCGCTGGCCCGGTGCCCGGAGCGCCCGGGCTGGTGGACCGGCGGCGCTCCGGCCGGCGACTACGCCTTCCGCCTCGACGGCGGGCCGCCGCTGCCCGACCCGCGCTCCCCCTGGCAGCCGCACGGCCCCGACGGCCCCAGCCGCCCGGTCGACCACGCCGCGTTCCGCTGGTCGCAGACCGGCTGGCGCGGCCGCGCGTTGCCCGGCGCCGTGCTGTACGAGCTGCACATCGGCACCTTCACCCCCCGCGGCACCTTCGACTCCGCCGCCGAACACCTCGACCACCTCGTCGAGTTGGGCGTCGACTTCGTCGAACTGATGCCGGTCTGCCCGTTCCCCGGCCGACACGGCTGGGGCTACGACGGGGTCTCACCGTGGGCCGTGCACGAGCCGTACGGCGGGCCCGAGGGGCTGAAGCGCTTCGTCGACACCGCCCACCGCAAGGGCCTCGGCGTGGTGCTGGACGTCGTCCACAACCACCTCGGCCCCTCCGGCAATCACCTTCCCGCGTACGGCCCGTACTTCACCGACCGGCACCACACCCCGTGGGGGGCGGCGGTCAACCTGGACGCCCCCGGCTCCGACGAGGTGCGCCGCTACCTGACCGGCAGCGCGCTCGGCTGGCTGCGCGACTACCGGATCGACGGCCTGCGGCTGGACGCCGTACACGCCCTCGCGGACGACCGGGCCGTCCACTTCCTGGAGGAACTGTCCCACGAGGTCGAGAAGTTGGCCGTCGCGACCAACCGCCCGCTGTTCCTGATCGCCGAATCCGACCTCAACACCCCGCACACCACCGCCCCGCGCGCGGCCGGCGGCCAGGGCCTCACCGCGCAGTGGAGCGACGACTTCCACCACGCCCTGCACTGCGCGCTCACCGGCGAATCCCAGGGCTACTACGGCGACTTCGCCCGCCGCCCGCTCGCCGCCCTCAGCAAGACGCTCACCCGCGGCTTCTTCCACGACGGCACCTGGTCCGGCTTCCGCGGCCGCGGCCACGGCCGCCCCTTCCCCCCGGACGGCGGACACCGGCTGCTCGGCTACCTCCAGACCCACGACCAGATCGGCAACCGGGCCCTCGGGGACCGCATCTCCACTTGCCTCACCGCCGGCCGGCTCGCCTGCGGCGCCGCGCTGGTGCTCACCTCGCCGTTCACCCCGATGCTGTTCATGGGCGAGGAGTGGGGCGCGGCCACCCCCTGGCAGTACTTCACCGACCACACCGACCCGCAGCTCGCCGAGGCCGTCCGGCAGGGCCGGCGCCGGGAGTTCACCGACCACGGCTGGGCCGCCGAGTCCGTCCCCGACCCGCAGGAGCCCGCCACCGTCCTGCGCTCCGTCCTCGACTGGACCGAGCCCCGGCGCGCCCCGCACGCCGAACTGCTCACCTGGCACCGGACGTTGATCCGGCTGCGCCGCGACCGGCCGGAGCTGTCCGACCCCGACCTCGGCGCGGTGCGGGTGGCGTACGACGAGGCGGCGCGCTGGCTGGTGGTGCACCGGGGGCCGTACCGGATCGCCGTCAACCTCGGCCCCGCCGAGGCCACCCTGCCACTGGACGGGACCGGGCGCGAACTGGTCGCGGCCTTCGGGGCGGCGGCGCTGGACGGGACGGCGGCACGGCTGGGGGCGGACGCGGTGGCGGTGGTCGCGGTGGCGACCGTCGCGCGCTGACCCACCCCGCGCGTCACCACAGGAACGTCACCACAGGAAGGTGTCGATCCGCTCCCGCAGCGAGGCCGCGTCCAAGCCGTAGGCGGTCAGGTGCTCCGGGATCGAGCCGTAGTGCCGGTGCTCCTCGCGCGGCACGCCCAGGCCCAGCACCCGGTGCGGGCGGTCGGCCAGCGCGGCGTGCGCCTCGTTCGCCGAGGTGCCCGCCAGGTACGGCTCCACCAGCACCACGTCCGCCCGCTCCCCCACCGCCGCCCGCAGCCCGGCCGCGTCGAAGGGGCGCACCGTCGCCGCGTACAGCACGGTGGCGTCCAGGCCCTCGGTGGCCGCGAGCACCGCGTCCAGCATCGGCCCGACCGCGAGGACCACCCCGCGCGAGCCCTGCCGCACGGTGGTGAACCGGCCCGCCTCGACCGGCAGGGCCTGCGCGTTCCGGTGCTCCGAGAGGCGGACGTAGACGTTGCGGTCGCCGTCCGCGACGGCGTGGCGCAGCAGCTGCTCGGCCTCGTCCGGGTGGCCCGGCACGTGGACCGTCCAGTCCGGCAGGGTGTCCAGCAGGGCGACGTCGCCCGGGGACATGTGGGTGCGGCCCCCGGCCGGCCAGTCGTAGGAGCCGGCCGCGCTCACCAGGACGGCGCCGACGCCCTGGTGGACGAGGTCCAACTTGACCTGCTCGAAGGGACGTTCGACGAGGAAGCTGGCGAAGGTGTGGGCGATCGGGCGCATCCCGGTCAGCGCCAGGCCGCCGGCCGCGCCGATCAGCAGTTGCTCGCGGATGCCGACGTTGACGACCCGGTCCGGGTGGCGCTGCTGGGCCGGGGCGAAGGCGGCCGCACTGATGTCGGCGAGCACCACGGCCAGCCGGGGGTCCTCGTCCAGCAGGCGGCTGGTGACGTCGATGAAGCGGTCGCGCATGGTGTCCATCGGTGAAGTGCCTTTCGGTTCGTGCTGGTTGGCGCTTGCGTGGGGGTCCTCGGGCTCAGGAGTCCTTGGGCTCGACCCGGGCGACCACCACGTGCGGGCGGCCCGGGTGCTCGGCGGTGTAGGCGCGGTACAGCGCCTCGTGGTCGCGGCCGTCCACCGTCACGGCGGACCAGCCCTCGGCCGCGAACCGGGCCGCGATCCCGCCGTGCCAGCCGTGCGTGGCCGAGGAGTTGTCGATCACCACCACGTGCAGCCGCTCCAGCCCGTACGCACCGGCGAAGGCCACCGCCTCGTGGTTGGAGCCCTCGTCGAACTCGGCGTCGCCGACCAGCACCCACACCGCCGGGTCGGTCAGGCCCTGCGCCCGCAGCCCGAGCGCCGTGCCGACGCCCAGCGGCAGGCCGTGCCCGAGCGAGCCGGAGGCGATCTCCACCCCGGGGACGAGCATCCGGTCCGGGTGGTGGCCGAGCGGAGAGTCGTAGCCGCCGAAGCTCGGCAGCACCCCGGGGTCGATGAAGCCCTTGGCCGCGAGCACCGCGTAGTACGCCATCGGGCCGTGGCCCTTGGAGAGCAGGAAGCGGTCCCGGTCCTGCGCCTCGGCCCGCTCCGGACTCACCCGCAGGACCCGGTCGTACAGCACCCAGAGCGCGTCCAGGGTGGAGGTGGCGGCCGGGCCGTGCTTCTCGTCGCCGGTCATCAGGCCCATCAGCGCCGACAGGTCCTCGAAACGGGCGGTTTCCGCGAGGTCCGCGGTTGCGTTCGTCGTCATGACCACGATGGTGCAACTTAAAGTCGACTTGAGGTCAAGCGGCTAGAGTGGGTGCCCATGACCGCGACCCCGGACCACGGCCGAGCACCCGGCCCGCACCGCGACGACCTGCTCACCATCGGCCAGCTCGGCCGCCGCAGCGGCCTCGCCGCCTCCGCCCTGCGCTACTACGAGAGCCTCGGCCTCATCCACGCCACCCGCACCGCCGGCGGCCAGCGCCGCTACCCCCGCGGCACGCTGCGCCGGATCGCCTTCGTCCGCGCCGCCCAGCGCGTCGGCCTCTCCCTCGACGAGGCCCGCGTCGCCCTCGACCGGCTCCCCGAGCGCCCCGCCCCCAGCGGCGCCGAGTGGGACCGGGTCGCCGAATCCTGGCAGAGCCGCATCGACGAGCAGATCGCCGAGCTCCAGCGCCTCAAGGCCAAGCTGACCGGCTGCATCGGCTGCGGCTGCCTCTCCCTCTCCCGCTGCTCCCTCTACAACGCCGCCGACCGCGCCGCCGACACCGGCCCCGGCGCCCGCTACCTCCTCACCCGCGACCCGGCCGGCGGCCCGGAACCCCTCTCCCCCGCCGCCACCGACGTCTGCGGGCCCCAGTGAACCGCTCCGGCGCGGGGCGCTTCCCGCTCCTGGCCCACCCCTGGCGCCGGGGCCGGCCGGCCCCGACCGCTGAAAAGCCTTTGCCGCGGCGACGCCGGTCCGCCTACCGTGCGCCCATGCTGCCGGTGGTGGAGACGGAAGAACAGTGGGACGCGATCGTGCGCGACGAGGCGGTGATGCGCCCCGGAGCCGAGGCGCTCTGCGCCGAACTCGGCCTCGCCTGGCTGCCGTTGGAGCGCTTCGCGGAAGGGTCCGTCCCGGTCTACGCGGTGGGCGACGCGCACGTCCTCAAGCTGTTCCCCGCCGCCAGCGCCGAGGACGGCGTCACCGAGGAGCGCGTCCTCACCCGTCTCCAGGGCGCCCTGCCGATCCCCACCCCCGACGTACGGGCCGCCGGCGCCCACGTCAACGGCTGGCGCTACGTGCTGATGTCACGACTGTCCGGCGATGGCCTGGCCCCCGCCTGGCCGCGGATCCCGCAGGCCGACCGGGAGCGGATCGCCCACGACTGCGGCCGGGCGCTGGCCGCCCTGCACGCCCTCGACCCCGGACCGCTCGCCGACACCCTCGGCCCCGGCGACTGGGGCGCCTTCCTGGACCGGCAGCGGGCCGGGGCGGTGGCCCGCCAGCGCGAACGCGGCCTGCCCGAAGCCTGGTTGGAGCAGATCCCGGACTTCCTGGCCGCCGCGCCGCTGCCCCGGACGCCGCAACGCGCCCTGCTGCACACCGAGTTCATGCGCGAGCACCTGCTCGTCGACCCGGCCGACGGCTGGCGCCTCACCGGCCTGCTCGACTTCGAACCCGCCATGGTCGGCGACCCGGCCTACGACCTCGTCGCCGTCGGCCTGTTCACCACCCGCGCCGACCGCCGCCTGCTCGGCCGCCTCCTCGCGGGGTACGAGCGCGGCTTCGAGCCGCGCCTGCTGATGGCGTACACGCTGCTCCACGTGTACAGCAACCTGCCGTGGTACCTGAGGGAGTTGAAGCCCTCCGCGCGGACGCTGGACGCCCTCGCGGAGGAGTGGTTCGGGGTCGCCTGACGGGTCTTGCGGATCAGGGCCGGGGGTCGGTGCGCAGCAGGCTGTAGAGGACCATGTCCCGCCATTGGCCGTCCCGGAAGCCCCTGCTGCGCTGGACGCCCTCGCGGACGAAGCCGCACTTCTCCAGCGCGCGCTGCTCGGCGAGGTTGGCATCCTCGGTGTCCGCCTCCAGCCGCATCACCGGGGTGTGGGCGAACAGGTAGTCCACCAGCAGCCGTTGGGCCTGCGTGCCGATGCCCCGGCCGCGCGCCTCCGGGCGGAGCACGATGCCGACGTTCCAGTACGGCGCCACGTCCACCTGGCCCACCTGCCGCCAGGCGACGAACCCGGCGAACTCGTCCCCGGACAGCACCGCGAGCATCGACTGCTCGGGCGCCAGCAGGCCGTGCTCCGCCCAGCGGCGCCGGAACCGCCCGGGGTCGCGCCACCCGTACCACTGGAACGGGCCCACCGCCTGGGGGTCGTTCAGCAGTACTTCGAGCGGGTCGAGGTCGGCTTGGCCGATCGGTCTGAGGGACACCGGTGCATCGTTCATGCAGACCCCAACGGTCCGTGACCTGGCCCGGGTTCCCCGCGGCGCGCGCCTTCAGGCGGTGATCGACCGGGCGAGCCGGAAGCCGACGTCGTCGATCCGCAGGGTGGGGTGGCTGCGGCGGCGGACGGAGGCGCGGCAGCTCCAGTGCTCGTCGAACCAGCCGCCGCCGCGCAGCACGCGGTAGCCGCCGTACACCTCGGCGTCGTACACGTCCCAGCACCACTCCCACACGTTGCCGAGCAGGTCGTACAGGCCGAAGCCGTTGGGGCGCAGGCCGCCCACCTGGTGCGGGCGCGCGCCCGAGGTGCCGCGGTGCCAGGCGATCTCGTCGAGCGGCCCGTAGCGGGGGCCGTCCGTCCCGGCGCGGCAGGCGTGCTCCCATTCGGCCTCGGTGGGCAGCCGGTAGCCGTCGGCGGCGCGGTCCCAGGTGACGGACTCGCCGTCCTGCTGGTAGGCGGGGGTCAGGCCGTGGCGCCGGGACAGTTCGTTGCAGTAGTGGACGGCGTCGTACCAGGAGACGCTGTCGGCGGGGAGCCGGTCGCCGGCCCCGGCGCCGTACTGCTCGCGGGTGACCGGACAGGCCGCCAGCTCGTAGGGGGCGAGCTCGACGCTCCAACTCCGTTGCGTGCGACGGTCCGACAGCGTGACGCGGCCGGACGGAACGGTGATCATGCCGGTGCTCGCGTCCATGATCCGCGATCCTAGACGGTGGGATGATCGATGTCCCGCCCACGCTTCACACCTGACGAGCCGGAGTCGTGTCGCCATGAGTTCAGTTCCGCCGGACCCTTCGACTCTCCACCCGGTGACCGGGCAGCCCCGCGTGGTGCTCCTCAAGCCGTTGGTGACGTCCCCGCTGATCGACGTCGGCGACTACTCCTACTACGACGACCCGGACGACGCGACCGCGTTCGAGACGCGCAACGTGCTCTACCACTACGGCCCGGAGCGGCTGGTGATCGGGAAGTTCTGCGCGCTGGGTACGGGGGTCCGGTTCCTCATGAACGGGGCGAACCACCGCATGGACGGCCCCTCGACCTTCCCGTTCCCCATCATGGGCGGAAGCTGGGCCGAGCACTTCGACCTGATCACCGGCCTCGCCGGCCGCGGGGACACGGTGGTCGGCAACGACGTCTGGATCGGCTACGGCGCCATGGTGATGCCCGGCGTGCGCATCGGCCACGGCGCGATCATCGCCTCCGGCGCCGTCGTCGTCGACGACGTCCCCGACTACGGGATCGTCGGCGGCAACCCGGCCAAGCTCATCCGCACCCGCTACAGCGAGCCGGACATCGCCCGACTGCTCGCCCTCGCCTGGTGGGACTGGCCGACCGACCACCTCACCCGGCACCTGCGCACCGTCATGTCCGGCACCGTCGACGACCTCGAAGCGGCCGCGCCGGACAGGTGACGCCCCGGCGCCGACCGCCAGGCCCCCTGGCGCCTGCCGCGTGGCGGCCCGAGGATGGTGCCCGTCCGTACGGAGGCACGCGAAAGGCGGCAACGACGATGGCAGGCACGAAGGTCAGCACGGTGGTGGAGGCTCCGGCCGAGCGGGTGTGGGAGCTGCTCGGGGACTTCCACAACCTCGGCGGCTGGCACCCGAACCTGCCGCCCAGCAGCCTCGGCAACGAGCTGACGGGCAACGCGATCGGGTCGGTCCGGGTGTTCGAGATCGACGGCGTGGCACTGCACGAGACGCTGCTCGCCTACGACGAGGAGGCCCGCAGCTACACCTACAGCTTCCCGGACGGCACCTTCGAATTCGACGACTACCGGGCCACCCTGCGGGTCACCCCGGTCACCGAGCTGGGCGCCAGCTTCGTGGAGTGGAGCGCCACCTACGACATCGAGGCCGAGCACCGCAAGGAGTCCACGGACCGGGTGCACGGGGTGTTCACCGCCGGCCTGGCGGCGCTGCGCGAGCGCTTCGCCGGCTGACAGCGGCAAGCGGCCCTCCCGTACGACGGACCGCACTCCCGTACGGCGGGCCGCCTACCGCCCCATCGCCACGTAGAGCGTGACTGGCGACCAGCCCGGCAGCGACAGGACCCCTGGCGCCCCGGGCGTGATGGCCGGCCAGTTGGACAAGCCGCTGCGGTTCAGCCTGGTCCCCAACATCAGGATTCAGATCATGCCGGCCATGGCACCGCCGCATCCCGGAATGACCGGGCCGTTCGCACTCCTGGAATTTCGGCAACGCGATCTCGACCTGGTCCTGCTCAACGGAATGCTCAGCAGCGACTGGGTTGAGGACCCGGACCAAGTCGATGTCTATCGAGCGGCGTTCGACGAAATCATGGCAACCGCCCTGTCCCTCGACGAGTCGCGCAACCTCATCACACAGAAGAGAGACACGTTCAAGTGACCCACTTCCCTGTCGCCTCCGCACTCCCCGTGCAGCGGAAGAAGGCACGCGCCAGCAGGCGCGCGCTTGTCGGCACCACCACCATGACTCCCCCGAGCAGCAAACCTGAACGCGTTCAAATGTAGCGCCCCCGGCCGCGCGCCCGTCAACCGGGGCCTACGCAGGCCACCGACGGTACCTCCCAGCCGCCTCCCAGCGACCTGTCAGCCTCTCATCGACTTCTCATCCGGCACCCCTAGCCTCCGCCAGATGAACGTCTCCCTGCTCGGCGGCTGGTTCCCCTGGACCGTCCAGGCCGCGGCCCTCGTCCTGTCCCTGGCCGCCCTCGGCTGGCGGGACCGGGCCTGGCGGCTGAAGTGGGGCCCGATCGCCCTCGGGACGGCGCTGCTGCTCACCGCCCTCGCCGCCGTCGGGGTGCTCACGCTCGCCGGGATCACCGATCCGATCCCGTTCGGGGTGTGGCTGTGGGGCGGGGTCGCGGTCGCGGCGGTCAGCGCGCTCGGGTTCGGCTGGCGCGGCGCCCGCTGGTGGCGCCGGGCGCTGGCGCCGCCGGCCGCGCTGCTCGCCCTGTTCTGCGCCGCCAACAGCGTGAACATCGCCACCGGCTACTACCCGACCCTCGACGACGCGATCGGCGAACTGGGCGGGCAGCCGCTGCCGGAGCAGATCACGCTCGCCGAACTCGGCTCCCTGCACGGGAAGACGAGGACCGGCCGCATCGTCCAGGTGGACATCCCGAGCACGGCCAGCGGCTTCACCCACCGCCAGGAGCTCGTCTACCTGCCGCCCGCGTGGTTCCGCAGCCAGAACCGGCCGAAGCTGCCGGCGCTGGAGCTGATCGGCGGCGAGTTCGCCGCGCCCGACAACTGGATCCGCTCCGGCAACGCGGTGAAGACCGCGGACGACTTCGCCGCCAAGCACAACGGCTTCGCGCCGATCCTCGTCTTCGTCGACGCGACCGGCGGCTTCCGGATCGACACCGAGTGCGTCGACGGCCCGCACGGCAACTCCGAGAGCCATCTGCTCAAGGACGTCCCGCCGTTCGTCCAGAAGACCTTCAACGCCGCCACCGACCCGCACAGGTGGGGCGTGGCCGGCTGGTCCATGGGCGGCACCTGCGCCGTCGACCTCACCGTCGAACACCCCGACGTCTTCACCCACTTCGGCGACTTCTCCGGCGACAAGGGCCCCGCCACCGGCGACAAGGACCACACCGTCCAGGAGCTGTACGGCGGCGACGCGACCGCCTGGGCCGCCCACGACCCGCTGACCGTCCTCGCCCACCACCCCAAGTACCAGGGCGTCTCCGGCTACTTCGGGCAGGGCGACGAGGAGCACGGCCAGATCGAGTCCGCCAGGGCCCTCAACGACGCCGCCCGGAAGGACGGCATCCGCACCACCACCGCCGTCGGCTCCGGCAAGCACACCTGGCAGACCGGGGCCGCCACCTTCGCCCAGGCCCTCCCCTGGCTCGCCCAGCAGCTCGGCGTCCCCGGCACCCACGCCTGATCCGCCACCGGTCCGGTCCGGGGCCGGGAGCGTGCCGGGGCGTGCCGGTCACCCGGAGGGAGGGCGGCGGATCCGGTCGGGGGAAAGCCTTGGCATCAGCCGTCCGCCGCGACCGGCCGCGGGCCCGCACGGGCGGGCGGGCCGGGGCTGCGACCGACCGGCGAACCCCCGCCCGACAGGGGGAATCCGCGACCGCGCGCCGTCCCGCCGACCGGTCGGGCGCCGAAGGCCCGCCATACCTTCCGACACGCCCGCACACACCTTCACCACCAACGCCCCCGCAACGGCCGGGTAAGGCGGCCTACCCGCCGGTATCCCGCTTTGCTCCCGGCGGCCCGGTGGCATAAGTTTCGACCGCCGTCGACGCAGCCGAGCCCGACCGCCCCTCGGAACAGAGGAGCGCAGCGGGCCGGCGGCCGGACGGCAGAACGTACGGGGGAAGGGAACAGCCATGCCGAGTGCCCGCATCCGCGAGGCGACCGGGCAGCGGGAACGGGCGGACGGCGCCGCGCACACACGGCCCGGCACCACCGCGGGCCCGGCCCCGGCCCGCTCGGACCGCTCGGGCCGCTGACCCGGCGCCGCGCCCCAGCCACCACCACAGAACCACCACAGACGGCCCCGCGCACCGCCGAGGCGGCGCCCGGGGCGGACGGCAGGTCGGCCCGTCCGGCACAGGGGACCGGACGGACCGACCGCCGCACCAGCACGAGGACCAGAGGGTCAGAGGCCGAGGCTGCTGAGCGCGGTGGTCCAGTCGGTCACGATGGCGCTGCGGGCGTCGTCGAGGCCGACCTTGCCCTTGCAGACCGCGTTCTTCAGCTTGGTCTCGACGCCGTCCTTGCCGGTCGCGGTCTGGTCGCCGTAACGGGGCTCGGGCCAGAGGTTGCGCGGGTCGCGCGGGGCGCCGCCGAGCTCCAGCGGGACGAAGTGGTCCTCCTCGTAGTCGGACAGGTTGGTGTCCGCGTAGCCGTACTGCGCGATCTGCTGCGCCTTCAGCGCGTTGGTGTAGCTGGTCGGCGGGCGGACGGTGGAGGTCCAGCCGGAGACGCAGATGGTCTGGCCGATGGTGGCCTGGGTGACGTCCGGGTTGTAGGCGCCCGGCGTGCAGGACGGGTCGGGCAGCGGCAGGTAGGCCTGCGAACAACTCGCCGCGAGCGGGCGGATCTTGACGGGCGAGCCCTTGGCGGGGGCGGCCTGCGCGGTGCCGGCCGCGAGCCCTGCGGCGGCGAGGACGGCCGCCGCGGCGACGACGGTGAGACGCTGACGGAGCATCATGTGGGGGATCTCCTGGGCCTTGCCCGGCCTCGCGCCGGGCGACTGTGCCCATGACAGCACCACCAATGCGACCACCGTCAGTCCCAGGACGTGAACGCCCGGTGATCGCGCCTCCACAAACACCGCGGGCGCCCGGCGCGATCCGGGGAGCGGGCTCAGGGTGTGCCCGACAGCAGCCGCGCCAGCAGCGCGGCCGGCCCCTCCGGCAGGCTGCCGTGCACCAGTTCGGTGCGGTGCACCAGCCGCGGGGCGGCGATCGGCGCGGACGCGACGCCGGGCGCCCCGGCGAGGACGGACGCCGGGAGCAGGCTGAGCCCGTGCCCGGTGGCGACCAGGGCGAGCAGCCCGTGCACGTCGGTGCCCCGGTAGCGGGTGGCGGGGCGGAAGCCGTCGACGCCGGCGGCGGCGCGCAGCCGGGCGGCGGTCGGGGTGAGGTCGGGGGCGTCGAGCCAGCGGGCGGCGGAGAGGTCGGCGAGCGCGACGCCGGTGCGGCCCGCCAGAGGGTGGCCGACCGGGAGGGCGACGGCGACGGGCTGCTCGTCGACGGCGACGGTGGTGAGCGGGCCGACGTCGGGCAGCGGCAGCGGGTCGCTGGGGGCGGCGAGGCCGTCGATCAGGGCGAGGTCGACCTCGCCGGTGGCGACCTGGGCGGGCAGCGCGTCCTGGGCGAGGACCCGGACGACGAGGTCGGCCGCCGGGTGGGCCCGGCGCACCTCGCCGAGTGCGCGCCCCAGGGTCGCTCCGACTGCCAGCGGGGTGGCACCGAGCACCAGCCGGGCACTCGGGGCACCAGCCAGGCGTGCGACGTCGGCGCGCGCCGCCTCCAGCCGGACCAGCAGGGGCGCCGCGTGCTCCAGCAGCCGCAGGCCGGCCTCGGTCGGGCCGACCGGGCGGCGGCTGAGCAGGCCGGTCCCGAGGTCGGCCTCCAGGGCGGCGATCTGCTGGGAGACCGCGGACTGGGTGTAGCCGAGTTCCCGCGCGGCCTCGGAGAAGGAGCCGAGGCGGGTGACGGTGACGAAGGTGCGCAGCTGCTGCGGATCCACGGCAGTCATCAACTCTTCTGATCGAGGGGTAAGAAATCATCGTTGGCGCTGATCTCGGGTGCGGGGTCAGGATAGTCCCATGACCTACCTCACCCCGCGGATCGCCCTGGTCGGCGACCGCTCCCCCGCCGTCCGCTCGCACGCCCGCATCCCCGGCCTGCTCGACGCCCTCGCCGAGCGCGAGCAGCTCGTCCTGGACGCCTACTGGATCCCCACCGAGGACGCCGGGGCTCCCGGCGCCCTGGACGGCTTCGACGCAGTCTGGCTGCTCCCCGGCAGCCCCTACCGCAGCGAGGCGGGCGCGCTGGCCGCCGTCCGGACGGCCCGCGAGCGCGGCATCCCCTTCCTCGGCACCTGCGCCGGGTTCCAGCACGCGGTGCTGGAGTACGCCCGCAACGTCTGCGGCCTCGGCGGGGCCGTCCACGGCGAGGAGCACCCGGAGCGGGACGAGCAGGTGATCGTGCCGCTGGCCTGCTCCCTGGTCGGCCACGAGGGGGCGGTCGCGATCACCCCCGGCACGCTCGCCGAGCGCGTCCTCGGCACCACCCGCACCCTGGAGCGCTACCACTGCGCGTACGGCCTCAACGCCGACTACCTGGACCAACTGCGCGCGCACGGGCTGCGGTTCAGCGGCGCGGACGGCGCGGGCGAGGTGCGCGTCCTGGAACTGCCGGACCACCCGTTCTTCCTCGCCTCGCTCTTCCAGCCGGAGCTGTCCGGCGACGGCACCCGGGCGCACGCCATGATCCGCGCGCTGGCCGGCGCCGCCGTCGCCCACGCGGCGGGCTCGCCGACCGCGACCGACCCGACCCCTGCCGACCGAACCGCCGCCGTACCGACCGCCACCGTCCCGGGCACCGACCCGAGCACCACCACCCTGGAGGCCACCGCATGACCGCCACCGAGATCGCCGGGGTGCGGATCCCCGACAGCCGCCTCGCCGCCGAGGCCACCGAGCTGGTCCGGGACGCCACCACCGAGCTGCTGTACCACCACTCCCGCCGGGTCTACCTGTTCGGCGCCCTCCAGGGCCGCCGCCGGGGGCTCGACTTCGATCCCGAACTCCTGTACCTGGCCGCGATGTTCCACGATCTCGGCCTGGGCCCCGAGCACCACGCCTCCGGTCGGCGCTTCGAGGTGGACGGCGCCGAGGCCGCCGCCGCGTTCCTGCGCGGGCACGGGGTGGACGAGCGGCGGGTGCGCCTGGTGTGGGAGGCGATCGCCCTGCACACCACGCCCGGCATCCCGGAGTTCCTGGAGCCGGAGATCGCGCTGACCACCGCCGGCGTGGAGCTGGACGTGCTCGGCATCGGGTACGCGGACCTCGCCGCCGCCGACCGGGACGCCGTGGTCGCCGCCCATCCGCGCCCGGACTTCAAGCGCGGCATCCTGCGCGCCTTCCACGACGGCGTCGCGCCCAAGCCGGAGACCGCCTTCGGCAACGTCAAGGCGGACGTCCTCGCCCACTTCGACCCGGACTTCGAGCGGACCGACTTCGTCGCCGTGATCGAGAACTCCGCCTGGCCGGAGTGACCCCGCCCAGAACCCGCCCCCGCCCCCATCCCCACAGGGCACGTCACATCGGCAGCGAGCGCAACCGCACCGGCCCCTCCGGCCACCCGGCGCCCTCCGCCAACGGCGCCCACATGGTGCGCAGCGGCATCACCGCCAACCGTCCCTCGGGCTGCTCCACCGTCACCTCCTCCGCGACCTCGCGGAATCCGAGCCCCCGGTAGAACGTGGCCAGCGGCGGGCGGCAGAACAGCAGCGCGTGGCGGTGGCCGAGGGTGCGGGCGTGGCCGAGGGCGGCCCGGACCACGGCCCGCGCGAGGCCGGCGCCGCGCCGGTCGGGGGCGACGGCGACGCCGCCGACGCCGATCGCCGCCAGGTCGGTGCCGCCGACGGTGAGCGGGAGCGGCACCAGGCCGGTGTGCGCGACGAGCCGGCCGTCGGCGGCCCGGATGCCGAAGTGGATGTCCTTGGGCAGCCAGGTCAGTCCGGTGTAGGCGACGCCGTACGGGTCGTCGCCGGGGCCGAGGATCTCGTCATGGTCGGCGCGGGTGTACTGCGGCAGCCGGACGACGGTCGGCGGCTCGGGAGAGAAACGATCATCCATCCGACCATGATCCCTTCCCGGGAAGGCGAATTCCAGGCTGTTCCCGGCCACTGCGGCCCGCTCGCCACCCCGGGCCGGACGGGGTGTGCGAGCATGCCCCCATGCGCCAGCCCACCCAGCAGCGGCCCCGACTCCGGCGCCCCACCGGCCGGTTGGACCCCACCCGTCACCAGCACCACCAGTCCACCGACCAGCCCGACGCCGCCCACCAAGCCGACGCCGCCCACCAGCCCCACGCCACCCACCACGCCGGCGCGGCCCACCGGACCCACCCCGCCGACCAGTTGGACTCCGCCCTCGCCGCGGTACCGCTGCCGGGCCCGCCGCTGCGCCTGCCCGGCCCGGTCGTCGCGCTCGGGCCGACCGTCCTGGTGCTGCTGGTGCTCGTCCCGCTCGCCGCGGGCGACCCCGACATCGGACCGACCACCTCGGCACCGGTCAACGCGGGCCTGGTGGCGGCCGGCGCGCTCGCCCTCGCCGCCCGCCTGCGGTACCCGGCGGCCGTCGCCGCCGTCACCCTGCTGGGCGGCCAACTCCCGCTCGCCGTCGCCCTCTACGGGCTGGCCACGCGGCGCGGCGCCACCCGGGTGACGGCCGTCCTGGCCGTGCTGGCCGGGGTGCGCCTGCTCCTCCCCATGGACCTCGGGGACGTCAGCAGCCTCTCCGCCCTCGCCAACCTGGCCGAGGACCCGCTGGTCTTCGGCGCCGTCCCGCTCGCCCTCGGCCTCACCGCCCACCATCGCGCCCGCGCCGTCGCCGCGCTCGCCGAACGCAACCGGCTGCTGGAGGCGGCCCGCCGGTACGCCGAGGAGCGCGCCGCCGCCGCCGAACGCGCCCGGCTCGCCCGGGAGATGCACGACGTGGTCTCCAACCGCGTCTCCCTCATCACCCTGCACGCCGGCGCCTGCCAGGTCGCGGCCGCCGACGACCCGACCGCCGTCCGGGAGACCCTCGGCCTGATCCGCGCTCTCGGCCTCCAGGCCCTCACCGAGCTGCGCGGCCTGCTCGGCGTCCTCACCCCGGCCTCCGACCAGGGCCCCTCACTGCACGGACTTCCCGCCCTGGTCGAGGAGTCCCGCCAGGCCGGACTCGCCGTCGACCTCACCCTCACCGGCCCCGCCGAAGGACTGCCCGCACCCGGACCGGCCGTGCAGTACGCCACCTACCGGATCGTCCAGGAAGCCCTGACCAACGCCCACAAGCACGCCCCGGCCGCCGAGGTCGCCGTCACCGTCGAGGTCCACCCGGACGGGCTGCTCCTCGACATCGTCAACTCCCCCGCCACGGCGGCCGACCCGGACGGACTCCGGCTGCCCTCCGGCGGCCACGGCCTGGACGGCATGCGCACCCGCGCCGACGACCTCGGCGGCACCCTGCACGCCGGCCCCACCACCGAGGGCGGCTTCGCCGTCCGGGCCCGTCTGCCGCTGACCGCCGCCTGAACCTCAGGCAGCGGCGGCGCGCTTCACCAGCTCCGCCCACACCTCGTCGACCCGCGCCGCGAGCGCCTCCAGCGGCCCGCCGTTGTCGATCACCACGTCGGCGATCGCCAGCCGGTCCGCCCGCGAGGCCTGCGCGGCCATCCGGGCCCGGGCCTCGTCCTCGGCCATCCCGCGCAGCCGCACCAGCCGCTCCACCCGCACGTCGTCGGCCGCGTCGACCACCACGACCAGGTCGTACAGCGGGGCGAGGCCGTTCTCCGCGAGCAGCGGCACGTCGTGCACCACCACCGCGTCCGGCGCGGCCGCGGCCTCCAGTTCGGCGGACCGGGCGCGCACCAGCGGGTGGACGATCGCGTTCAGCGCCTGGAGCCGCGCCGGGTCGGCGAACACGATCGCGCCGAGGGCCGGGCGGTCGAGCGCGCCGTCCTCGCGCAGCACCTGCGGCCCGAACTCGGCGGCCACGGCCGCCAGACCGTCCGTCCCGGGCGCGACCACCTCGCGGGCGATCACGTCGGAATCCACGATCACCGCGCCGTGGGCGGCGAAGAGCCGGGACACCTCGCTCTTGCCGGCGCCGATGCCACCCGTCAGTCCGATCTTCAGCATGGCGTCAGGCTACCGGCGCCCGGACCGCCGGGACCAGCGGCCGACCGCCGCGCAACCAGCACCGGCCCCGCCCCGCCCCCCGGCACCGTCAGCCCAGCTCCAGGCTCTCGCCCTCCCCGAGCACGGTCAGCTCCGCGCCCGTGCCCGGCCCGTCCGGCCCGAGCAGCCGGGTGGCGATCATGTGCCCGATCGGGCTCAGCGTCGCCTCGTGCACCGGCACCGCCACCCGCGGGGCGGCCTCCCGGACGTAGTCGACGACCTCACCGGCCTTGCTCCACGGCGCCGCGAGCGGCAGCAGCAGGGTGTCCACCGAGTGCGGCGGCACGGTGAACGCGTCGCCGGGGTGGAACAGCCGGCCGTCGAAGAGGAAGCCGATGTTCTTCACCCGCGGGATGTCCCGGTGGATGACCGCGTGCCACTCGCCGTGCACGCTCACCCCGACCCCGCCGACCTCGAAGGCGTCGCCCTCGCCGACCACGGCGACGCGCTGCGCCACGCCGTCCAGTTGGGCGGCCACCGCGCTGTTGGTCCACACCCGAAGGGCCGGGTCGGCCTCCAGGGCGGCGCGCAGCCGGGCCTCCTCGAAGTGGTCCATGTGCTCGTGGGTGATCAGGACGGCGTCGGCCCCGGTCAGCGCGGCGGGGTCGGTGAACGCCCCGGGGTCGACGACGACGGTCGTCCCGTCGTGCTCCAGGCGTACGCAGGCGTGTCCGAACTTGGTGATCCTCATGCGGCAGACCATACAGCATGACTGTACAGTTTTGCTGTGGAGGTTCCCGGTAGGCTTCTCCCATGAACAGTCCGGCTCCCGAAACCCTCGAACTCGCCGCCGAGCTGCGCGCCGCCATCGGCGACCTGGTCCGCTCCCTGCGCCCGGACGAAGAGCTGCCGCAGAACCAGGCCGGCGTCCTCGGCGTCCTCGTCCGCGACGAACGCGCCTGCACCGTCGCCGAACTCGCCGAGCACCAGCGCGTCCGCCACCAGTCGATGGCCCGCACCGTCGCCCTGCTGACCGAGGCCGGGCTCGTCACCCAGCAGCCCCACCCCACCGACGGCCGGAAACTGCTGGTCACCGCGACCGGAGCGGGCCGCGCCGCCCTGCTGGAGCAGCGCGCCCGCCGGGAGCAGCGGATCGCCACCGCCATCGAGGCCCGCCTCACCCCGGAGGAGCGGCTGACCCTGAGGGCGGGCGTCGACCTACTGCGCCGACTGCGCTGAACCCACCAGGTCCCTGGCCTCCGGCCGCGGAGCCGGAACGGCCGTCGCGCCGACGGTCGGCAGTTCGACGTGCTCGCTCAGCCCGAAGCGCCGGTGCAGGCGCCGCAGCGGGGCGGGCGCCCACCAGTTGAACTCGCCGAACAGGCTCATCGCGGCGGGCACCAGCAGGCAGCGCACCAGGGTGGCGTCCACCGCGACGGCGACGGCCAGCGCGATGCCCATCTGCTTGACCATGAGCATGTCCCCGAGGGCGAACCCGGCGAACACGATCACCATCAGCAGCGCCGCCGAGGTGATGATCCGGCCACTGCGCTGGACCCCGAGCTCCACCGCCCTGGTGCAGCTGTGTCCCTTGTCCCGCAGTTCCTTGATCCGGGCGAGCAGGAACACCTCGTAGTCCATGGACAGCCCGAACGCGAAGGCGAAGACCAGCACCGGGATGAAGGTCTCCAGCCCGCCGGTGGGGCTGAAGCCGAGCAGCCCGCTGAAGTACCCGTCCTGGAACACCAGGGTGAGCGCGCCGAGCGAGGCGCCCAGCGACAGCAGGTTCATCAGCAGCGCCTTGACCGGCATCACCACCGAGCCGGTCATCAGGAAGAGCAGCACCAGCGTGCCGACCGCGACCAGCCCGAGTGCCCAGGGGCCCCGCGACATCAGCTCGTCCTTGAAGTCGACGACCGAGGCCGCGCCGCCGGTGACGTAGGTCTTCAGCCCACCGCGGTCGGCCCGCAGTTCCTGGACGACCTGTTTGGCCTGGTGGCCCTGCGGGTCGCCGTGGACGAGCACGTCGACGGTGGACACCGAGTCGCTCACCGGGGTCACCGCCCGCACCCCGGCGACCCCGGGCAGCTTGGCGACGACGTCGTCCGCGTACGCCTGGGCGACGGGCGCGCCGCCCTCGACGACGACGGTGATCGGCGCGGCCGCGGCCTGCGGGAAGCGCTGGTCGACGGCGTCGGCGACCTGCCGCCCGGCCGAGGAGGCGGGCAGCACGGCGGCGCCGGAGTTGCGCATGTCGGCGTGCAGGAAGGGCGCGCCGGCGGCCATCAGCAGGGCGACGCAGGCGAGCGCGACCGGCACCGCCCGCTTGCCGACCCGGCGGACGGTCCGGCTGAAGAAGCCCTCGTCGGGGACGGGCGCGGCGGGCGCCTTGATCCGGGAGCCGGCGAAGCCGAGCAGCGCGGGGATCAGGGTCAGCGCGGCGGCGACCGCGATCACCACCACGCTCACCCCGGCGGCGGCGACCGCGCCGAGCACCGGGCTGGTGAAGACGAACAGGCCGGAGAGCGCGACGGCGACGGTGAGGCCGGAGAAGGCGACGGTGCGCCCGGCGGTCGCGGCGGTGCGTTCGACGGCGGCGGCGATGCCCGCGCCGTGCCCGCGTTCCTCCCGGAAGCGGTTCACCATGAGCAGCGCGTAGTCGATCGAGAGCCCGAGCCCGAGCACGGTGGCGATCGGCAGCACGCTGGTGTCGATGTCCATGATCCGGCTGAAACCGAACATGGCCAGCAGCGCGCCGCCCACCGAGGCGACCGCGCCGATCACCGGCAGGCTGGCCGCGGCGAGGCCGCCGAAGACCAGCACCATGACGATCAGGGTGAGCGGCAGCGTCACCATCTCGCCGAAGCGGGTGTCCTGTTCGGTCTGCTTCTTGACCTCGTCCTGGAGCACCAGGTCCCCGCCGACGGTGACGTGGGCGCCGGCCTCGCCGTTCAGCGCGGCGAGGCGCTGGGTGACGGCGTCGGTCTGGGCGGAGGTGCTGGTGTCGGCCATCCGTACGGTGACCAGGCTCGCGGTGCCGTCGGCGGAGCGCAGTGCTGCGGGCGCCGGGCCGGTGCCGTAGGCGTCGAGCGCGGAGGAGACGCCGGGGAGGGCGGCGAGGTCGGCGGTGACCTTGGTGACGGCGGCCCGTACGGCCGGGTCGTCGACCGGCTTCCCGTCCACGACGGCGGTGACGGTGCCGCGGGCCGGGTCGGTCGCGGCGACCACCGCGTTGCCCCGGTCGGCTTCGGCGGTGGCGGAGGAGGCACCGGCCACCGTTCCTTCGAAGACCCGGCCGCCGATCAGCACGCCCACGACCAGGACGACGGCCCAGAGGCCGAGCACCCAGCGGCGGTGGCGGAAGCAGAACCGGCCGAGGGCGGCGAGCCGCCCGGGGACCGCGGGGTCGCCGGCAGCGGTGGGAGCGTTGCGCATCAAGGAGGCCTTTCGGGCAGCTCCCCTCAATGTAGGTGCAACCCGATGTTCGACCTATAGACGGACAATGAGCCACATCTCACAAAATTCCTTCACATAAACCACAAATAAGTGAAGGCGAAAAACGAAAGAACGTGAAGTAAAAGACCCCGGCCAAAGGCGGAAAACGAAATGGGCCCCACCCGGATTTCTCCGGGTGGGGCCCATCGTTCAGCTATGCGCCAGGCACTGGCAGCGGGTCAGAGCTTCAGCTCTGGCCGCCCGCCAGCTTCTCGCGCAGGGCCGCCAGGGCCTCGTCCGAGGCGAGAGCGCCGGAGCCCTCGTCGCTGCTGGACGAGTAGGAGCCACCGGCAGCGGCGGCGACGGCGTCGCCACCCTCGGCAGCGGCCTCGGCGTCGGCCTCACGGCTCTTGATGACCTGGGCCTGGTGCTGCTCGAAGCGGGACTGCGCCTCGGCGTACTGGCGCTCCCACTCCTCACGCTGCTTCTCGAAGCCGGCCAGCCAGTCGTTCGCCTCGGGGTCGAAGCCCTCCGGGTAGATGTAGTTGCCCTGGTCGTCGTACGAGGCGGCCATGCCGTACAGGGTCGGGTCGAACTCGACCTCGGCCGGGTTGGCACCCAGCGCCTCGTTGGCCTGCTTGAGCGACAGGCTGATGCGGCGACGCTCGAGGTCGATGTCGATGACCTTGACGAAGATCTCGTCGCCGACCTGGACGACCTGCTCCGGGATCTCCACGTGGCGCTCGGCCAGCTCGGAGATGTGGACCAGACCCTCGATGCCCTCGTCCACGCGGACGAACGCACCGAACGGAACCAGCTTGGTGACCTTACCCGGAACGACCTGGCCGATCTGGTGGGTACGGGCGAACTGCTGCCACGGGTCCTCCTGGGTCGCCTTCAGCGACAGGGAGACGCGCTCGCGGTCCATGTCAACGTCGAGAACCTCGACGGTGACCTCCTGGCCGACCTCGACAACCTCGGACGGGTGGTCGATGTGCTTCCAGGACAGCTCGGAGACGTGCACCAGGCCGTCGACGCCACCCAGGTCCACGAAGGCACCGAAGTTGACGATCGAGGAGACGACGCCGGAGCGCACCTGGCCCTTCTGCAGGGTGGTGAGGAAGGTCTGGCGGACCTCGCTCTGGGTCTGCTCCAGCCAGGCACGGCGGGACAGGACCACGTTGTTGCGGTTCTTGTCCAGCTCGATGATCTTGGCCTCGAGCTCCTTGCCCACGTAGGGCTGGAGGTCGCGGACGCGGCGCATCTCGACGAGCGAGGCCGGCAGGAAGCCACGGAGGCCGATGTCGAGGATGAGACCACCCTTGACGACCTCGATGACGGTACCGGTGACGATGCCGTCCTCTTCCTTGATCTTCTCGATCGTGCCCCAGGCACGCTCGTACTGAGCGCGCTTCTTGGACAGGATGAGACGACCCTCCTTGTCCTCCTTCTGGAGAACCAGGGCCTCGATGTTGTCACCGACGGCGACGACCTCGTGCGGGTCGACGTCGTGCTTGATCGAGAGCTCGCGGGACGGGATGACGCCCTCGGTCTTGTAACCGATGTCGAGGAGGACCTCGTCACGGTCGACCTTCACGATGACGCCCTCGACGATGTCGCCATCGTTGAAGTACTTGATGGTCTCGTCGATGGCGGCGAGGAACGCCTCGGCGTCGCCGATGTCGTTGACCGCGACCTGCGGGGTGGTGCTGAGGGAGGAGTCGGTGGGGCTCGTCATTAGGAAAAGGGCTCCGGTACGGACATGAAAGTCGTAGGTAATGCCACGCGGAGGGCCCGTATCGCTCCCACCGAAAGCCGGACAGCCAAGAACACGGCGCACCGGCATTCCCGCACAGCGAGAAATCCGGCGTCCGTCTTGCGACCGTGGGGTCTTCGACAGATGCGAGCGCGACCTGCTCCGTCTGAGGCGCGCAGGCCCGCAGCGCAACTTGTAGCATACGGGGACGGCCAGGCACGGTCAACGCCAAGAGCGGCAAGACGGTGGAGCCCGGTGTGGATCAGGCCATATCCTCCGATTGCGCACCTTGCGGTGGCGCCCGAAGGGGGCCCTTCCCCGGATGCCACCACCAGGATCGGGTCCTTGACGGGCCCGGTCTCGGCAGCGGCGCTTCCGCACTCCACACCCTACGCGATGGGCATTATCACCGTGGCCACCACCCCCCAGTCCGACCTGCATGATCTTGACGGCGACGGCGACGACGCGGTACGGCGCGCGGCCGGCACCGGGGAGAGCAGCCGGGCCAGCCGGCACTGGTGGGACCGCAACGCCGACGAGTACCAGGACGAGCACGGGGAGTTCCTCGGCGACGACCGCTTCACCTGGTGCCCCGAAGGCCTCGACGAGGCCGACGCCCACCTCCTCGGCGAGGTCGCGGACAAGGACGTGCTGGAGATCGGCGCCGGCGCCGCCCAGTGCTCGCGCTGGCTGGCCGGCCGCGGCGCCCGCCCCGTCGCCCTGGACATCTCCCACCGCCAACTCCAGCACTCCCGCCGGATCGACCTCGGCCGCGGCGCCACCCCCGTCGCCGTCGTCCAGGCCGACGCCGCCGTCCTGCCCTTCGCCGACGCCTCCTTCGACCTCGCCTGCTCCGCCTACGGCGCCGTCCCGTTCAGCGCCGACACCGCCGCCCTGATGCGCGAGGTGCACCGGGTACTGCGCCCCGGCGGCCGCTGGGTGTTCTCCGTCACCCACCCGATCCGCTGGGCCTTCCCCGACGAGCCCGGCGTCGAGGGCCTCACCGCCGCCTCCTCCTACTTCGACCGCACCCCCTACGTCGAGGAGGACGAGCACGGCCGTGCCAGCTACGTCGAGCACCACCGCACCATCGGCGACCGGGTCCGCGAACTCGTCGGCGCCGGATTCCGGTTGACCGACCTGGTCGAGCCCGAGTGGCCGGCCGGCCTGGAGCAGGAGTGGGGCGGCTGGTCCCCGCTGCGCGGGCGGCTGATCCCCGGCACCGCGATCTTCGTCGCCGAGCGGGGCTGACGCCTTGCCGAACCCCGCCTTGCCCGACCCCGCCTCGCCGAACCCCGCCTCGCTGAACCCCGCCTGGCGCGAACTGCCCGTCCGCAGCGCCCTGCCCGCACTGCACGACGCGCTGGACGGGCCGGGCACCGCCGTCCTCGCCGCCCCGCCCGGCACCGGCAAGACGACCCTGGTGCCGCTCGCGCTCGCCGGTCTGCTCGATCCCGGGCGTCCGACGCTTCGCGTGCTGGTCGCCGAACCGCGCCGGCTCGCCGTCCGGGCCGCCGCCCGGCGGATGGCCTGGCTGCTGGGCGAGGCGGTCGGCGGGCAGGTCGGCTACACCGTGCGCGGGGACCGTCGCGTCGGGCCCTCCACCGTCGTCGAGGTGGTCACCACCGGCGTACTGCTGCAACGGCTCCAGCGCGACCAGGAGTTGCCCGGAGTGGACGTGGTCGTCCTGGACGAGTGCCACGAACGGCACCTGGACGCCGACACCGCGCTCGCCTTCCTCCTCGACGTCCGGGCGGCACTGCGGCCCGAACTGCGGCTGGTCTGCGCCTCGGCCACCTCCGACACCGCGGCCTGGGCCGAACTCCTCGGCGGCGCGCCGGTGGTGGAGGCGCACGGGGTCTCCCACCCGGTCGAGACGGTGTGGGCACCGCCGCCGCGCGCCGTCCGGCCCGCCCACGGCACCCGGGTCGACCCGGCGCTGCTCGACCACGTCGCCGCCACCGTCCGGCGGGCGCTCGCCGAGCAGGCGGGCGACGTGCTCTGCTTCCTGCCCGGCGTCGGCGAGATCAGCCGTGTCGCCGGGCAGTTGTCCACCGTGGCGGCGGACGTCCTACAACTCCACGGCCGCGCCCCGCAGGCCGTCCAGGACGCCGCCCTCACCCCCTCGGACGGCCGCCGCGTCGTGCTCGCCACCGCCGTCGCCGAGTCCTCGCTCACCGTGCCCGGCGTCCGCGTCGTCATCGACGCCGGGCTCGCCCGCGAACCGCGCACCGACCACGCCCGCGGCCTGGCCGGCCTGGTCACCGTCCGCGCCTCGCTCGCCGCCGCCCGCCAGCGCGCCGGCCGTGCGGGCCGCGAGGCCCCCGGCACCGTGTACCGCTGCTGGAACGAGGCCGAGGACGCCCTCGCCGCCCGCTTCCCCACCCCCGAGATCGCCCTCGCCGACCTCACCACGTTCGCTCTCCAGGCCGCCTGCTGGGGCGACCCGGACGCCACCGGCCTCGCCCTGCCCGACGCCCCGCCCGCCGGGGCGATGGCCGCCGCCCGGCAGACCCTCCAGGCCCTCGGCGCCGTCGACGCCGACGGCCGGGCGACTCCGCGCGGCGTGCGCCTCGCCCGCACCGGGCTGCACCCCCGGCTGGGGCGGGCGCTCGTGGACGGCGCCTCTGCCGTCGGCGCCCGTCGGGCCGCCGAGGTGGTCGCCCTGCTCTCCGAGGAACCGCCGCGCGCCCTCGGCGACGACCTCGGCGCGGTCTGGCGGGCGGTCCGCTCCTCCAACGACCCCTACGCCGGCCGCTGGCGCGAGGAAGTCCGCCGCCTGCTGCGCGCCGCCGGCTCCGAAGCCGCCACTCAGCTACCCGACACGACCGCCGCCGGCCTCGTCGTCGCCCTCGCCTTCCCCGAACGCATCGCCCGCGCCCGGGTCGAACGCCCCGCCCCCGGCGAGCGCAGCCCGTACCTGATGGCCTCCGGGACGGCGGCCGAACTCGCGCCCGGCACCGCGCTCGGCGCACTGCCGTGGCTCGCCATCGCAGTCGCCGACCGCCCGGCCGGTTCCCCGTCCGCCCGGATCCTGCACGCTGCGGCACTGGACGAGGACACCGCCCGGCTTGCCGGTGCCTCGCTGCTCGAATCCCGCGAGGAAGTCCACTGGGACACCCGCCGCGACGAGGTCGTCTCCCGCCGGGTCGAATCGCTGGGCGCGATCGAACTCGCCGAGAAGCCGCTCAGCCGCCCCGACCGGGCCCTCGTCCGCACCGCCATCCTCGAAGGCCTGGCCCGCGAGGGCATCAGCACCCTGCTGACATTCCCCTCCGGCCTGCGCGAACGCCTCGCCTTCCTGCACGCGGCGATCGGCGCCCCCTGGCCGGACGTCTCGGACGAAGCACTGCTGGAACGCGCCGACGAGTGGCTGGAGCCCGAACTCTCCCGCGCCCGTCGCCGCGCCGACCTCGCCCGCATCGATACGACTGCCGCCCTGCAACGCCTGCTCCCCTGGGCCACCGGCGAGGCAGGCCGCCTGGACGAGCTGGCCCCCGAACGCATCACCGTGCCGTCCGGCTCGAAGATACGCGTCGACTACAGCACCGAACGCCCGTTCCTGGCCGTCAAGTTGCAGGAACTCTTCGGCTGGACCAAGACCCCTGCCCTGGCCGCCGGCCGCGTCCCGCTGACCATTCACCTGCTCTCCCCCGCCGGTCGCCCCGCCGCCGTCACCGGCGACCTGGAGAGCTTCTGGCAGAACGGCTACCGCGCCGTCCGCGCAGAGCTGAGAGGCCGCTACCCCCGCCACCCCTGGCCCGAGGACCCGTCGACAGCGGAGCCCACCCGCCGCCTCAACCCGCGGAACTGACACTCCTCCTCGGCGGGGGCGGGATTCCCGGCTCGCGCTGCCGTCAGGAGATCGAGAAGCCCATCTGGTTCACCACCGGCGTCATCGGCACGTAGAGCACCTGCGCGTAGCAGGTCGTCGAGTGTGCCGTCGATCCAGCCGGGCAACCGACCTCCGACCTTCCGGCCACGATCACGCCGCGAGCCTCCATGTCGCCGTTCGCGCCGGACGGGTTGGCGAGTGCGGGGCCGCCGCTGTCGCCCTTCGCGCCGATCGCCCGTCGGTCACCACCCTTCGACTCCGCGATGTCCACCGGCTTGATCTTCGTCCCCTCGTCGTTCGTCGTCTCGACATCGACCTTCTTGACCTCCACGTCGCACTTCCACCCCGACTGGGCGCCGCTGAGGCAGACGAGGTCCCCCACGTTGTTGCGTCCGATCCCGTACGTGCGTCGCGACGAACCGCCGCTGTCCGACCAGGCGCCGTCGTAGAACCGGCCGGCGCCGCCGCCGTTGATCGCGATCATGCCGACGTCCAAACCGTCGCCGATCGCGTACAGGTCGCCGATGTAGCCGTTGGTGCCGTTGTAGTACCGGCCGGCGCCGCAGTGTGCGGCGGTCAGCAGCACCTTCGTCCTGTCCTTCCAACCGCTGAACGCGGTCGAGCAGAACGAGGCCTTGCCGGTGTTGACTTCGGCGCCCGCGTAGTACGGCGCGCTGTCGGAGTGCCGGCTGCCGGACAGCGCTGCCGGGATGCCCTCGACGGTGGCCGTCACCGGCATCCCGGCGATCTCGGCGGCCATCCGGGAGTACGCCTGCTCGGTCGTGGCGCCGCCGGTCGGCCGCGTCGCCTTCGTCGGCACGTACGTGATCGCGATGGCGGTGCCGTCCTCCTGCGGGCCGATCGACGTCCATGCCTCGGGCGCCACAGCGGCGGTGAACCGGTCGATCGCGGCACGCATCTCCGCACGGGAGTAAGGGCTTTGGTGAACGTCGACGGTGTAGCCGGGGCCGGCGTTCGCGTCGAGCAGCGCCCGGACCTCGGTCGGGGCCTCGCCCTTCCAGTAGATGTCGGCGTGCTGGTTCGACGCGTCGATCACGGTCCCGGCGTAGCCGTCCGCCGCCGGAGCGCCGGACTCCACCCAGTCCTGCACCGGGTCCGTCATGCGGTGGAGCCTCTGCTGGGCTTGCGGGTCGCGGAGCACCGGCAGGCTGACCGACGGGACCGGCCCGTCCGGCGCGGCGTCGGCGGCGACGAGGGCGGAGGCGGTCACGGCGGACAGGGCCAGGAACAGCATGAGGCGGGAGCGGCGCATACGCGGTCCTTCGACGGAGCTGGCGGGCCGATATCCAGCGTAGGGACCGAACCGCGTTTCGCCTGGTCAGAAGGCGCGTTTCAGGCTGCGACAGGCGCATGCGGAAGGCGATGCGCCCCCGGCGGCGGGTCACCGCTCCGGGAAGTCACCGGCCTGGACGGAGGAGAGGAAGGACGTCCAGGCCGAGGCCGGGAAGACGAGCACCGGCCCGTGCGGGTCCTTGGAGTCACGCACGGGGACGAGGCCGGGGAATCCGGGGGCCACCTCGATGCAGTCGCCCCCGTTGTCGCCGCTGTAGCTGCTCTTGCGCCAGCTGACCGTGCCGAACTCGTTCCACGTCATCCGTCGTCGTAGGCGAAGACGTGCCGGGGGTCGGTATAGGTGCCGACGATCCCGGTGATCTCGACGTCGACACCGGTCTCCTCGCGCGTCTCCCGGATCCCGCACCCGGCGAGCGACTCGCCGATGTCCATCCTGCCGCCGGGCAGGGCCCACATCCCGTTGTCAGTCCGGCGCTGAAGGAGGACGCAGCCGGTGTCGTCGACCACGACGACGGACGCGGCCGGAACGAGCGAGTTCGCCTCGGGGGCGTCCGGGTCGTCCTCGTAATCACGCCTGGGCATGCTCTTCCGCCTCCGCTGTCAAAAGACGTGCGAGCCTCCTCAGACGTCGCCGAACTCGCCAGAACGGACGGCGCCGACGAAGCTGGACCAGGCGTCGACCGGGAACGCCAAGGCTGGTCCGTCGGGGTCCTTGGAGTCGCGAACCGTTCCAGGGCGCGAGTCGTCGACCTCGACACACCCGCCTTGCCCGTTGCTGTAGGAACTCTTTCGCCACGCGGCGTCAGCCGGGTGGTCATCGTGCGTGCCGTTCATAATCGTTCCGTGCCTCCCGGATCATGGCCGCGCTGTCCGGCCGGGTGAGAGCGTCGACCTGAAGGCGATCGTACTGGCCAGCCCATCCGGCCACGACCTCAGAGTCCCGTTCCAGAAGGCTCCGCCCCAGCGTTTCGGTGTACCCAACCATCGTGCGAGTGGGCAGGGTCAACAAGGTGACCGAGTGCGAGAAGGGGCGCGACTCACCAAGCGTGAACGGGGCGACTTGGAGGATGACGTGGGGGCGCGCCGCAAGGTCTTCCAGATATTGCATCTGGCGGGCCATAACAGCCGCTCCGCCGATTTGACGCCGTAGAACCGACTCGTCGAGGACCACGTGGACCGTCACAGGACGGTCGAGCAGCCGCTGGCGTCCGGCCAAGACCTTCAGCCGCTCCTCCGCCTGCTCCTGCGTGGCTTCACCCCGTCGAACCGGCGCCATCTCGTACGCGGCACTGTAGTCCGGGTGCTGGAGCATGCCAGGCACCATGTCCAGCTCGAAGATCCGAATGGCCACGGACTCCCGCTCTTTGGCTGCGTACTGGTCGAAGCCCTCGAACAGAACTCTCTGTCCGGACTGGCGCCACTCTCGTTCGAACTGATCCGTTTCAAACACGCCATCAATTCTCTTCGAAAATTTACTGGTTGGAGACTTTCGTCCAGTTTCCACGGCGGAGATGTGAACGGCAGAGTACCCGACGAGTCCCCCCAACTGTTCCTGCGTCCAGCCTCTCGCCTCTCTGGCCTGCCGAAGCAGCACACCAAACTTGGCGGTGGGTGAGGAGTCGGGGTCAAGTTCCTTACGGTTCATGATCGCTAGCGACTTTCCCTTCCGGTCCGAAGAGTTGAAGGCATGGCCAATACTAAGCCACAGTGAGTGCTCTGGGTAGTCGCATCACTACACATCGAAGCGACGCCGTGACGCTCTTCCACTCCGCCCTCCGAGGTGCCTCGCCATGCTCAAAACCTGCGCCGCCCACCGCCCCCGAACGTTCGCCGCGCGCCTGGACTCCCGCACCGAATCCACCCCCGTCGCCCGGCAGTTGCTCCGCGCCTACCTCGCCGCGCTCCCCACCGGCGACCGCTACCGCGACACCGCCGAACTCCTCCTCGGCGAACTCTTCGCCAACGCCGTCCAGCACACCGACGCCCCCACCGACCGCCTCATCGAAATCCGCTTCGCCCTCACCGCCGACCGCCTCCGACTCGAAGTCCACGACGCCGGCACCGGCCGCCCCTCCCTCCACACCCCCACCCCCGACGACGAACACGGACGCGGCGTCCTCCTCGTCAACGAACTCGCCGAGAAATGGGGCTGCTGCCCCCGCGCCGGCGGCGTCGGCAAGTTCGTCTGGGCCCTGATCGCCCCCGCACCCTCCCCCACTTCCACCCTCCTCACCGTCTGAACAGGCACCCACCATGCGACTCCCCCTCACCGCCCGCCACCTGTTCGACACCGGCTCCACCCCCGCCGACACCTACGCCACCCTCGCCCGCCGCACCCGCGAACCCCTGCGCTCCGCCCGCGCCGTCTGCACCGCCCTCGGCATCCCCGCCGCCGAAACCCAACGCCGCCTCGACGACTGCTACGACGCCCTCCTCGCCAGCCCCCGCCCCGGCACAGAGAACGACACCGGCGAACTCCTCGAAGCCCTCGGCGTCTTCGACATCCCCAAAACCCCCGACAACCGCGACCTCGCCGTCATCGAACTCTTCCTCACCGCCATCGACGCCCACGGCAGCATCCGCGCCGGCCACCAACACGGCCTCACCCGCTGGTTCACCACCGGCAACCTCACCACCGCCTACCTCTCCCTCACCGCCACCCACCCCCACCCCACCACCGGCGACCCCACCCACTACTGGACCACCCTCACCACCGCCGGCGAACTCCTCACCACCACCCCCAACCCCGACCCCCGCCTCAAACCCGCCCTCACCCACTGCCGCACCCAAGCCCAAGCCCAAGCCCAAGCCCAAGCCACCCACGCAACCCACCCATGAACACAGGAAGTCGACCCACCCGACTTCCTGCGCACACCCGCCCCCAACCCCCGCAGAGCCCACCTGCCGCACACCGCCCTGGCTTCGTTCACTTCCAGCAGTAGCGTTTGTCTGCCGGTTTGAGCCGCGGTTGCCGATCTTGAGGACCGTGGATGTTCACGAGAAACAGCAGCAGTCCACGGGGCGGCCCGCCACCCCTTCCGGCGGCGGGCCGTCGAGTCTGCATTCGCCCCACCCACGAGCTCGTGGCGTGGGTTCTCCCGCAGCTGGCCTTCGAGGCAGTTGCTGCCAACGCGGGTAGCTCAGCTGTTGAGGCTGGGTGCGACCTCGCGGGTCATACGGAGGTTGGGCAGCCTTCCTTGCCAAAGCTCTCGCTCGCTCGTGGCCTTGAATCCGTGGCGCTGGTAGAAGCGGACCGCGCTGTCGTTGTAGTCGGTGGCCCATAGGCATATGGGTGTGGCTCCGGCCCAGGTGAGGAACTCGGTCATCATGCGGCCACCGAGTCCCTGGCCCTGGACGTGTTCCAGCAGATACATCGGTCCGAGAGTGACCACCTCGCCGCGGCGCCCGCAGAGAACGCCGACGATCTCGGTTTCAGAACGGAGAACACGGCAGAACAGCAGATCCGGGTCCTGGTTCGCTGCCTCGATGAACTCCCGCCACTGGTTGATGCCTTCCGCGGTAGCTGACGAGCCGCGATGCTCACGGATCCAGTCCTCGTCGATCCCCACCTCCGGGTTGGGGTATGTCTGCAGCCAAGCCCTCAGCAGCAACGGCCCCAACTGCGCGGAGTCACCCGGACGAGCAGCTTCGATCACGTAAGTCATGGCAACGATCCTCACCGATCACCCACCGCTTCAGACTGCCCAGTCATCCCTGCGACGGAGGCGGAACGCTCAGAGTCGCATGAGCCCGGCGGCGGTCGGCCGGAATCCGCACTGACCGTAGAAGGACTCCAGGTGCGGTTCGTAGTCGACGTGCAGCCACTCGGCACCGCGTGCGCTCGCCTCGCTGGCAGCCGCCCTCACCAACCGGGTCCCGAGCCCCTGCCCGCGCTCGTCCGGGTGCACGGTGGTGTCCAGGACGAAGGCGTGCACACCGCCGTCGCCGACGACGTTGACGAATCCGACCAGCCGGTTCCCCCGGCACGCCGCGATCCAAGCCAGACTGCGGGCCAGCATCGGCGCGAAGGAGGTCGGCTTGTGATTCGGCCACGACGCGCTGAACAGCTCGTCGAGTTCGGCATCCGTCAGCTCAGGACACACCGCCAACACCTCGTCATCGGCCCACGACACATCACTGATCACCATGCGAGGCAGCCTGCCATGCATCCACGGCCGTGATCGCCGCTCCACTCGTCGCCCGAGACCTCGAAGGCGCCGGCCCCGCGCGCGGTCGTCGACGGCGACGGGCCGAGCTGGGGGGGGGGGGGGGGGGCCCCCCCCCCCCTCCCCCCCCCCCCCCCCCCCCCCCGCCAACAAACACCCCCCCCCCCCTCCCCCCC
>NZ_JBWKER010000041.1:0-81945 GCF_056435345.1 Kitasatospora sp. NPDC043950 | reverse complement strand
TGACTTTTGGCACGCTGTTGAGTTCTCAAGGAACGGACACTTCCTTCGGACCGCCTTCCAGCGGGCCCTCCGGGCGCTTCGTTCTTTCGTGTTTCCAGCTTACCAGATGTTTTCCGCTCCGTTTCCGGTGCTTCGTTCATCCAACTCGCTGGTGTCTTCTGCGGCTTGACGCCCCGTCCGACGTTTCAAACTCTAGCCGATCCCTGCTCCGAAAAGCGAATCGACCGCAATCCAATAAAACGAACAAGCCGAATAGGAACCAAGCCGCGACAAGACGCGACCCAGCCCGAACCGGGAAGTGGTGTTTCGAAAGGATTGGCTACGGCGGGACCGTCCGCGCAAATGCGTGTCCGGTGCTCCCTGCCAGGCAGCTCGAAGAACACTAGACCTCGGGCAAGGCCGAGTCAAGCGCCGGTTCCGCCTCGGTGGCGCTCTCTTCGGCCACCTCTTCCTCCGCCTTCTCCTCCGCCTCCTCCGCCGGCAGGTGGAAGGCCAGGACGGCGACGTCGTCGTCGTGCTCGGAGGTCACGCCCATCGCCCGCAGGAGGCGGGCGCAGATCACCTCCGGGGCCCCGACCGCGCCGGTGAGGGTGCGGGCGAGGAGGTCGAGGCCCTCGTCGATGTCCTCGTCGCGGCGTTCGACCAGGCCGTCCGTATAGAGGACGCCGGTGGTCCCGGGCAGCAGGCGCAGGGTGTGCGAGACGTGGAGGCCGTCGCCGGTACCGAGCGGCGGGCCGTTCTGCTCCTCGCTGCGCAGGACCGTCCCGTCGGGGCAGCGCAGCAGCATGGGGAGGTGCCCGGCGGAGGCGTAGGAGAGGGTGCGGCGCTGCGGGTCCCAGACGGCGTACGTGCAGGTGGCGATCTGGTTGGCGTCGATCTCCATGGCGAGGCCGTCGAGCAGGCGCATCACCTCGTGCGGGGGCAGGTCGAGCCGGGCGTAGGCGCGGACGGCGGTGCGCAGCTGGCCCATGACGGCGGCGGCGCGCAGGCCTCGCCCCATCACGTCGCCGATGACCAGGGCGGTTCGGCCGCCGTCGATGGCGATGACGTCGTACCAGTCGCCGCCGACGGCGGCCTCGGCGCCGCCGGGCTGGTAGGTGGCGGCGACCCTCAGGTCGGCCGGCTGGTCGAGCTTCTGCGGGAGGAGGCTGCGCTGGAGGGTGACGGCGGCCTCGCGCTGGCGGCGTTCGGCTTCGCGGAGCCGGGCGGCGGCGAGGACCTGGTCGGTGACCTCGGCGGCGAAGATCAGGACGCCGGCGGGCGGTCCCTCGGTGGGGGTGTCCCCGGTGTCCCCGGTGTCCCCGGTGTCCCCGGGGCCGAGCGGGACGCAGGAGACGTTGTAGTAGCGGTTGCCGGTGAGGCCGAGGATGCAGCGGGCCTTGACGCTGCGCGGGCGGCCGCCGCGGATGACCTGGTCCATCAGGGCCAGGACGCCCATGGTGCCGAGTTCGGGGAGGGCTTCTCCGGCGGGCAGGCCGGTGGTGCGGTCTCCGAAGAGTTCGCGGTAGGCGCGGTTCGCGTAGCCGAGCTGGTGGAGCGGGCCGTAGGTGACGGCCACCGGGGCGGGGATCCGGTTGAGGACCTCGCGCAGGTTCTGGGGTTTGTGCAGGTCGAGGAGTTCGGCGGCGGTGGCCAGGTTGGTGGGGTCGCGGGGGCCGGGGACGACGACGCCGTCGGCGGAGGGCGCGCCCTCGTCGGTGCCGGCCCCGGTCGGCGGGGCGGCACGCCAAGGGACTCCGGTGAGCCGGGCGCTCCAGCGCATGAGGTTCAAACGACGGCCGCTTCCTCGATTTCCAGGCATATCATCACTTTTTGTGTGCGCATCAGCACACGGGGTAATGACTAGGTTGGGCTGATCCTGTCAGGCAAGGGCCCGATTCCGGAAGTCGCCCGCCCGGCGTGGCCGCCCGTTCCGCCCCGGCGCGGGGCACCGGGGCGCTCACCGCGGGGCGTCCGGACCGCCGTCGGGCCGCGGCCCGGACCCGGCCTCGAACTCCGGACGCGGATGCTCCGCCGCCCCCAGCGAGACCACCTCGCGGGAGAACAGCCCGCCCAGCACCCAGTCCATCAGCACCCGCACCCGGCGCTCCGCGCTCGGCAGGCGCCGCAGGTGCCGGGCCCGGTGCAGCCACCAGGCCCGCCGCCCGGTGATCCGGCGGCCGCGCCGGGTGTGGGCGACGGCCCGGCGCAGGCCCAGTGAGGTCGAGCAGGCGGCGTGGCCCGGCCGGTACTCGGCGAGGCCCGGGGCGTGCGGTCCGGCGTCCAGGGCGACCGCGATGTTCCGGGCGAGCAGCTCGGCCTGGGCGAAGGCGTGCTGGGCGTTGGGCGCGCAGGGCGCCCCGTCCGCGTCGGGGTCCGGTACGGCGGCGCAGTCCCCGGCCGCCCAGACGCCGGGCAGCGCGCGTCCGTCCGGGCCGACGGCTTGCAGGGTGGCGAGGCAGCGGACCCGGCCGAGGGTGTCCAGCGGCAGGTCGGTGTCGCGCAGCAGCGGGGCCGGCCGCACCCCGGCCGTCCAGACCAGGGTGCGGGCACCGAAGCGGCTGCCGTCGGACAGGGCGACGACCCGGTCCGCGGCGGACGCCAGGGTGGTGCGCAACCGGATGTCGACGCCGCGTTCGCGGAGCTGGCCGAGGGTGTGCTCGGCCAGCTCCGGCGACTCCTCGGCCAGGATCCGGTCGGTGGCCTCGACCAGGACCCAGCGCAGGTCCTCGGGGCGGACGTTGTGGTAGCCGCGCACCGCGGTCCGGGCCATGTCCTCCAGTTCGGCGAGCGCGCCGACGCCCGCGTACCCGGCGCCGACGAAGACGAAGGTGAGCGCGGCCTGGCGCAGGGCCGGGTCGCGGGTGGCGGAGGCGAGGTCGAGCTGTTCCAGGACGTGGTTGCGCAGGCCCACGGCCTCGCCGACGGTGGAGAAGCCGCGGCCGTGTTCGGCCAGGCCGGGCACCGGCGCCGTCCGGGAGACCGAGCCGGGCGCCACCACCAGGACGTCGTAGGGGAGTTCGATCGGCGCGGCGGCCTCTCCGGGTCCCGCGGCGTCGGCGAAGGCGCGGCGGGCGGCGTGTTCGATCCGGGTGATCCGGGCGGTCAGCACCCGGCAGTCCGGCAGGGCCCGGCGGAGCGGGACGACCACGTGCCGGGGGTCGATCGAGCCAGCCGCGACCTCGGCCAGCAGCGGGTGGTAGGTGAAGTAGGCCTGGGGCTCGACGACGGTGATCTCGACCTCGCCGCGTCGCAGCCGTTCCCGCAGGCCGCGCTGGAGGTGCAGCGCGGTGGCCATCCCGGCGCAGCCTCCGCCGGCGATCAGGATTCTGATGGTGCACCTCCTGCCGATTGGCGCTTCCTCCCGGCCCCGCGGCCGGGGGTGTCCCCCCTCGCGCCCCCCTATGAAGGACCGGCAGGGGCGGTCTTGTCCACAGTCCGTACCGCGCCGGATGTGACGGGAGTCGACGGGTGGGGCCAGTTGTGCTGCCCGGGCGACTTTCTGACGGACTTTCGGCCGCGAACAGGCGTGAACTATGGTCGGATTGTGTGCCGGAGCGGTTACCGCCATGACAATCGGCGGCGACGCACCGTGGAGCGGCCACTACGGCCAGTTCCAGCGTTGGCTCGAGAACCCGACTGCGGGACAGTCATCCGGGGAAGGGTAGTTCCCGGACAAGGCCCCGGACGGTGCCGACGCGCCGAGCCGGACGCGAGCCGGCCCGGAGGCACGAACCGTGGTCACGAAACGGGACGGGCGGCAACGAGCGATGGGTCATCAGGTCATTTCTGACGGGCTGAGCTGCACCGGGGGGTGCAGGGGCGGGCGACGACAGGGTCCGGGTTCGGGCGCCTGCGGGGGAGAGTTGGGATGATGGAGCAGGAGCAGGTGTTGGGGCGAACGGGAACACCGCACGCCGGCCAGGGCATGGTGCCGGAACAGCGCGGCCCGGTGGACCTGCCACCGGAGGTCGGGGCCGCCTATCCGGGCGTCCCCTACCGGGTGGAGCCACCACCGGCCACCGTGCACGTCCCCGGGGCCCGACTACGGGTGGACGCCCGGCGGAATCTGGAGAGCGTGCTGCGGGCCGCCCGCGAGGTGTTCGGCGAGTTCGGCTACGGCGCGCCGATGGAGGAGGTCGCACGCCGGGCCGGGGTCGGCGTCGGGACGGTCTACCGGCGCTTCCCGAGCAAGGAGGTGCTGGTCCAGCGGATCGCCGCCGAGGAGGTGGCCTGGCTGACCGCGCAGGCGCGGGAGTCGCTGTACGGCGGCGGCGGCGCCTGGGAGTCGCTGGCCGGTTACCTGGCCCGGGCGGTCAGCACCGGCGCCGGGCGGCTGCTGCCGCCGGAGGCGTTCCGGTACGCGGAGGAGCTGGGCCGGGTGCCCGAGCAGCGGGTGCCCGAGCCGGCCGCCGTCCGGTTCGACCTGCGCGGCGAGGACGCGCAGAACGGTGCGGCCGTCGAGCCGTCGGCGGCCGACGCCGATCCCCGGCTGCTGCTGCAACTGCTGGCCGCCCTGGTCGCCCGGGTCGGCGCGGCCGGCGAACTGCGGCCGGGCGTCACGGTGTCGGACGTCGTGCTGGTGCTGACCGCCTCGGTGCCGGTGCACGCGGCCCGCACCGCGCCGACCACGGCCGGCTTCTCGGCCGGGGGGCAGCAGGCAGAGGGGCAGCCGACCGCCGGCCCCTCGGACCGGCTGCTGGAGATCCTGCTGGACGGCCTGCGGGCACGCTGACGCGCCACCACGGGCGCGGACCCCGCAGGTGGCGGGGACGGGAGTTGGACGGGAGACCGGCGCGCGGACCAGTCACGCGCGCCGGGTGCGGGCGGTACGCAACCACCCGCCCTGTGCTGGCCGAACACATCCGCGACGGCTCCTCGGAAGAGTGGGTCCCGGCCGGTCCGGCTACCGCCCATCTCTGCGCTATGCCATCCTTTGCCCGTGGTTGGAGCCAATGTCCCGATGCGCGCCCTTCGCGCGCCCTCGGCGCCGTACAGCGCGGAACCGTGCGCCCACGCGCTCCCGCGCGCCCTGCCACACTGCGGGGGCTGTCGTGGAATCTGGGGTCCGTTGTGAGCGCCGAGGAACAGAACGACTACGGGTACGGCCTCGACTTCGGCCCGTCCGGAGGCTTGACCGGGGGACTGGCCGACGGCTCGTCCGGCAGCACGTCCAGCACGTCCAGTACGTCCGAAGGCCCCGCCACGGCCTCCGGCGGCCCGGCCCAAGTACCCGGCGCCGCACCGGGTTCGGCCACCGGCCCGACCACCGGACACGTGCCCGACCAGGCGGGCATGCCCAGCCGCGAGTCCCTCTCCGCCTCCGCCGCCGCGCTGCCACCCGGACGGGTGCCCGGCCAGGCCCCGGCCGGCCGGGGCGGCGTCGCCCCCGAGGCGTTCGTCGGCGCCGGCCGCCCCGCCCGCCCCACCGTGCCCGCCCCCGCCGACCCGGTCGACGGCGAGCGCCCGGCCTCCGACGCCGAGTTGACCGCCCGGGTCCGGGCCGGCGACGACACCGCGTACGAGGAGATCTACCGCCGGCACGCCGACTCGGTGCGCCGCTACGCCCGCACCTGCTGCCGGGACAGCTTCACCGCGGAAGACCTCGCCGGCGAGGTCTTCGCCCGCACCCTGCAAGCCCTGAGGGCGGGCAAGGGCCCGGAGTTCGCCGTCCGCGCCTACCTGCTGACCGCCGTCCGGAACGTCGCCGCCGCCTGGACCCGCAGCGAGCGGCGCGAGCAACTCGTCGACGACTTCAGCGTGTTCGCCCAGACCTCGGCCGCCGTCGTCGACCTCGACCTGGCCGACCCCGGCGCCGATGCCTGGGCGATGGCCATGGCCGACCAGCGCATGGTCATGCAGGCCTACGCCGAACTGCCCGAGGACGACCGGGTGGTGCTCTGGCACACCGAGGTCGAGCGGGAGTCCCCGAAGACCGTCGCCGTGATGCTCGGCAAGACCGCCAACGCCACCGCCGTCCAGGCCCACCGGGCCCGCGACCGGCTCGCCGCCGCCTTCCTCCAGGCGCACGTCTCCGGCAGCCAGGACCGCACCTGCGAGGCGTACGCCAACCGGCTCGGCGCGTACGCGCGCGGATCGCTGCGCAAGCGGGCCTCGGCGGAGGTCGGACGGCACCTCCAGGGGTGCGACCGCTGCACGGCCGCCTGCCTCGAACTCACCGAGATCAACACCGGCCTGCGCGCGCTGCTGCCCGGCGGCGTGCTCGTCTGGATCGGGGTCGGCGGGTTCGGCGCCGCCGCGGCGGCCGTCGGCGGAGCCGCCGCGGTCGGCGGTGCGGCTGCGGGCACCGCGGCGGCCACCTCCGGAACCGCGGGAGCCGGTTCGGGTGCGGGTGCAGCGGGTGCGGGCGCCGGTGCGGCCTCCGGCGGAGGCGGGGCCGGAGCCGGCGCCGCGGCCGGCGAGGGCCTGGGCACCGCTGCCAAGGCCGGGATCGCCGCCGCCGTCGCGGTGGCCGCAGCCGCCGTCGCCGCGTACGCGCTCACCGGCTCGCCCGAACCCAAGCCCCCCACGGCCGCGCCTCCCGCCGCCGGCGCCCCCGCCACCCCCCGGCCGCAGGCCCCCGCACCCGGGCCGCCCGCGCCCGCCGACCCGGCGCCCAGCAGCACCGCGGCCGCCCCGGCACCGTCCGAGCCGAGCCCGAGCCCGAGCGCGACGCCGGTCACCCGGTCGACGCCCGCCCCGGCAGCCGCCCAGACCACGACGAAGGCCGCGTCGCCGGTCACGCCGAGCTCGACGACGCCCAAGCGGACCCCCACGCCGCCGCCGGCCCCGGACGTCCCCGCCGTGCCGACGCCCAGCGTGCCGCCGCTGCCCACGCCCGAGCCGCCGGTCATCCCCGTCGTGCCCACGCCCACCGTGCCGCCGCTGCCCACCCCGACGGTCACCCCGCCCTCGCCGCCCGCGCCCACCGACTTCTGGGCCGACTCACTGCCCGTGGTCAAGCCCGGCAACAACCGGGTGCCGCCGCCCGGCCCCAGCATCCGGCAGAAGGGCAGCGACTGGTTCTGGCAGCACGACAGCGCCTGGATCGGCGGCGAACGCCACGGGCACGCCATCACCGTGCACGCCCCGGCGACCACCCTGATCGACCTCAACCGCAGCTGCACGTCCTTCGACGCGGTCGCCGGAGTCGACGACGCCACGCTCTCGCCGGGCGGCGTGGTCTTCTCCGTCCAGGGCGGCGACGGCGGCACCCTGTGGCGCTCCCTCCCGCTCGCCGCGGGGGACGACGCGGTACCGGTGCACGTGCCGCTGGCCGGGCAGAAGTCGATCCGGCTGGTGGTCACCCCGGTGCACGGGATCTGGTCGGCGCTCAACGTGGCGGACTGGGCCGAGGCCCGCTTCAGGTGTTCCTGAAACGGGCCTCGGCGGGGGCTGCGTGGGGTGGGACCCACACGGGGTGGGGCTTGTACGGGGTGGGCCTGTGCGGGGTCAGATCGCGCAGGAGCCGTCCGCGCAGGCCTCCCCCGCCGGGGCGACCTGCACCGGCGCCGGGCGGGTCTCGCCGATCTCGGCGGCGACCTGCTCCAGCACCTTGCGGAAGGTCTCGGCGTCCTGGCCGCCCTGCACCGCCCACTTGCCCTCGAACACGAAGGTCGGCACGGCGGTGATGCCCAGCTCCCGGGCCTCGGCCAGCTGCGCGCTCACCTCGGTGGCGCCCTCGTCGCCCGCCAGGTAGGCGGTCACCCGCGCCCGGTCCAGGCCGGCTGCCACGGCGACGTCGGTCAGCGCGGCGCGGTCGCCGACGTCGACACCGTCGGTGAAGTGCGCCTTCAGCAGCTCCTCCTTCAGCCGCCCCTGGACGGCCGCGCCGTACTCGGTCTCGGCGAGGTGCAGCAGGCGGTGGCCCAGGAAGGTGTTGGCGTGCAGCGCGGCGTCGAAGTCGTACGTGATGCCCTCGGCGCGGCCCAGCTCGGCCACCCGTGCGTCCATCGCCACCGACTGCGGGCCGTAGCGCTCGGCCAGCCACGCGCGGTGCGGGCTCGCCGTCGCCGGCGCGTCCGGGACCAGCTGGTACGGCCGGTAGACCACCTCGACGCCCTCCTTGCCGGCGAAGCCCTCCAGGGCCTGCTCGAAACGGCGCTTACCGATGTAGCACCACGGGCAGGCGATGTCGGACCAGATCTCGACCTTCATGAGGGGACTCCAGGGGTGGGGCGGGGACGGGTATCGGGATAGGTGAACGATGAACCATCTCGGTACATTCCCGGCACCCCGGTCAGCTTCCCTGGTCAGCGACGCCCTGACCCGGGCTGGTCAGCACCCCGACCCCGCCCCGGATCAGCCTTCCGCGGGCGCCGGAACCACCAGCACCGGGCACGCCGCGTGGTGCACCGCCGCCGAACTCACCGAACCCAGTAGCAACCGCGCGAACCCCCCGTTCCCCCGCGTGCCGAGCACCAGCGTGTGCTGCCGGGTCGAGGCCTCCAGCAGCACCTCGATCACGTTCCCCAGCACCACGTGCAGCGACATCTCCCCCGCGTACGGCCGGGAACGCTGCCCCTGCACGGCCACCACCGCCCGGCGCAGCCCGTCCGCCATGCTCTCCACCAGCGTCTCGACGCTCTCCTGCACCAGCTCCGCCATCCCCGGCGGGTAGCCGGCCGGCGCCGGGTTCACCACGGCCAGCACGTACAGCGGTAGCCCGAACGACTCCGCCTCGGTCATCGCCCGGTCCAGCGCCCACAGCGACCCGTCCGACCCGTCGCAGGCCGCCAGTACCCCCGGCGGGCGCCCCGTCGGCGGCCGTCCCGACACCGACAGCACGACGGGAACGGACTGCTCCGGGCTCACGCTGGCCACCACGGCTCTCCTCACCGACGGACTCATTGCCCGCCATCATCACCTGCCCCGGCTCCCGGACCCCGCCGCCCGGCCGGGCGCGGCGCCCGGAGGGGGTCAGGAGGGCCGGACGGGGCCGAGGGCCGGGGGTTGGGCCAGGGGAAGGCCGGTCCAGCAGGCTCCGTGGCGGCGGGCGCGGACGCGGCGGAGCCAGAGTTCGGTGGAGACCAGGTCGGCGAGGCCCGCCAGGGCGGCCGGGGAGAGGGGGGTGGCGGGGTCGGCGAGGCCGGCGCGGACGGCGGGGAGGTCGATGAGGCCGGCTTCGGCGAGGAGGGGGGCGTCGAAGAGTTCGGCGAGGCCGTCGGCGGCGAGGCGCAGGCCGGCCCGGGCGGGGGCGGTGCGGTCGGGGCGGGGGCCGCGGCCCCAGTCGGGGGGCAGGTCGGTGCGGCCGGCGCCGGTGAGGACGGCGTGCAGGAGGGCGTGCCGGGCTCCGGGTTGGAGGCGGACGTCGTCGGGGAGCAGGCGGGCGGCGCGGACCACCTGGTTGTCGAGGAACGGCGCGTGCAGCCGCTGGCCGGGCTGTTCGGCGGCGTGGACGAGGGTGCGGTAGGAGCGCGCGTGCCGGTAGAGGGCGTGCCGGGCACGGTGTGCGCCCGGGCGTTCGTCGGGCGCCGGTCTGCGCGCTGCCAGTCGCAGCCGGAGGGCGACGGAGGAGAGCGCCTCGTCGGAGAGCCAGCGGGCGGCCGGGCCGGGGACGCACCAGGCGAGGTCGCCGACCGAACGGTCGCCCGCCGTACGGCCGCCGCCCGGGAGGTGGCGGGCCGTCAACTTGGCGGCGGCGTCGTCCAGCGCCTCGGCGTACCGGACCCGGGAGAGCCGGTGGGCGGCCCGGACCACGGTGAGCGGGGTGCGCAGCGCGCCGGCCAGGACGCCGACGACGGCCCGGTCGGCACCGGCCAGCGCGGCGACCGGGGGCAGCAGTTCGCGCGGGCGGCCGGCCCGGATGAGGTCGGCGAGCCGGGCCGGGTGGCCGTCGAGGACCTGGCGGGCACCGTAGCCGGTGAGGTGGTCGGTGCCGCCGGCGTCGAAGCGGGCCTCGGCACGGGCGGCGGCGACGAGTTCGGGCCCGGGCTCGTCGGTGAGCCGGCCGGGCGGTGCGTCGGCGTGCAGTCCGGCGTACGGGAGGGTGTCGGGGCCGGGGTGGAGCACGGTGTGCCGCAGCCGGGGGGTGTCGGGGGCGAGCGCGAGGGTGGTGGGGGGTTCGGTCTCGCCGAGCGTGACGGCGGCCAACTGTTCCGGGGTGGAGGGTTCTTGGGCGGCGACGCGGGCCCAGGAGCCCTTGACCGCGCCGTTCCTGGCCCCGGCGCCGACGGCCGGCAGGCGCTCCGGGCCCGTGCTCGCGGGCACCGGCGGCAGCGGCACGGCGGCGGCGAGCAGGGCGACGGTGGCGGAGGCGGTGCCGTAGGAGAGGTCGACGCCGAGCCGGGCGCGGCCGGCCGGGCCCCGCGCGGTGGCGGGCGCGGTGGTGCGGACCCGGGAGCGGACGGACTCCAGCAGCGCGCGGGTGAGTTCGCGGACGGCGGGCGCCTCGTCGCGCGGCTGCTCCCGGACGGCGGGGTCGTCGTAGGCGGAGAGGTAGGGGTGGCCACTGCGGATGGCGAGCACGTGGCCGGGCGGCACCCGCTGGACGCCCAGGTACGGGGTGCCGGCGCCGAGGGCCTCGGGCGATTCGGGGCAGGCGAGCCGGGCGGCGAGGTGGCCGGTGTCCAGCGGGGCGCCGACCAGGTCGGCGAGCGGGAGGGCGGCGGTGGCGTACGCGGTGCCGCCGGCCCAGGGGGTGTGGAAGACCGGCTGGGCGCCGGCCAGGTCGGTGAGCAGCAGGGTGGAGCGGGTGCCGGTGCGCAGGACGGCGGTGTAGCTGCCGGGCCAGGCGGTGAGGTGGCGGACGGCGCCGCCGCGGGCGGCGGCGAGGCCGGCTGCGAGTTCCGCGTCGGTGGCGCCGCAGTGGCCGAGGACGGCGAGGCGCAGGGTGGCGGGGGTGTCCTCGACGGGGTCGGGGGCGGTGGGGCCGGTGGTGACCGCGGCGGGGGCGCCGGGGCGGAGGGTGGCGAGGCGGATCTCCTCGGGGCGCCAGCCCCCGACGGCCCAGAGCGGGTTGGGTCCGGTCCACAGGGGGCGCGCGGCGATCGGTGCGACCGTACCGAGTGCCTCGTGCGCTGGTGCGCCCGCCCGGGGCGTGCCCGTGCTCCAGCCCGTCAGCCACCGCATCGCGCCTCCACCGGACGAGGACCTGCACCCGTACGGCGCTTCCGCCGCCGGGCGGCTCCTCGCCGGTCCGCGGTGTGCCGTGGCGGCCGCCCCGGGTACCGGCGCGCCGTCAGGAGACATCGTGCCACCGGTTGGCGCTCCCGTGGCCCGTGTTGCCGGTTCCGGTTCCGCCGGTGGTCCCGGTGCGGGGCGGTTCCGGGCCCGGCGGCGATCCCGTTGCGGGCAACGGGTGTTGACGTGTTCGCGTGGTCCGCGGGGCGGGCCGGGCCTTCCCCTCCCCGGCCCGGACCGCCCCCCGCGCCGCCTTTGGCATGGGCATCGCGAGATGGCCGAAAGGCGTCGCCCAGCCCGGGAGGGCATCCGCATGCCCTCCCGGACTCAGCCGCCGCCCGCGGGGATTGAGGCGGCGGCATCCCCCGGCCCGCCGGGTCCTCGACGGCGGGCCGACCCACGACCACCAGCGAATCGCCGACCAGCCGGTCGAGCCAGGGGGCACGGCCGGGCGCACGTGAACACAGGACCGGAGCACGACGCTCCGGCGCGCGGCACCCCCGGCCCGATCCGAGTGGTCCGGACCAACCCCGGCGAGGAGCCCGCGCCGCACCGCCGGGTGCACGATCCCGCCATCCGGAATGCGGCCTCTTAACCGTCGGAACGCGTCCGACTACTCTAGGTACAGCAGCTACGGCCCGGTGCCGCCCGGGCCCCGAGCACAAGGCCGCAGGAGGTGCCGCCGCCACCATGACCGTCAGCCCACGAGGACCGAACGAACGGCTCGGCACGCTCCTGACCCTCGCCCAGATCAGCAACGCCGGACTGGCCCGCCGGGTCAACGACCTGGGCGCCCAGCGCGGGCTGACCCTGCGGTACGACAAGACCTCGGTGGCCCGCTGGGTCAGCAAGGGCATGGTCCCGCAGGGTCCCGTCCCGCACCTGATCGCCACCGCGATCGGCGGCAAGCTCGGCCGCCCGGTGCCGCTGGAGGAGATCGGCCTCGGCGACACCGACCCGGCCCCCGAACTCGGCCTGGCCTTCCCCCGCGACGTCGCCGAGGCGGTCCGCTCCGCCACCGACCTGTGGCGGGTCGACCTCGACCTGCGCCGCGGCCCCGGCGGCGGCCGCTGGAGCGACAGCCTGGCCGGCACCTTCTCGGTCGCCGCCTACGCGACGCCGGTGTCCCGCTGGCTGATCACCCCGGCGGACGGTTCGGTCGCCCGGGAGGCGCCGCGCGCGCCCAGTGAGGCGTCCTCCTACCGGGTCGGCCACTCGGACGCCGCCAAGCTCCGCGAGGCCGCCCAGGAGGCCCGCCGCTGGGACTCCAAGTACGGCGGCGGGGACTGGCGTTCGTCGATGGTGCCGGAGTGCCTGCGGGTGGAGGCGGCCCCGCTGCTGCTGGCCTCGTACAGCGACACCGTCGGCCGGGCGCTGTTCGGCGCGACCGCCGAACTGACCAGGCTGGCCGGGTGGATGGCCTTCGACACCGGGCAGCACGAGGCCGCCCAGCGCTACTACATCCAGGCCCTGCGGCTCGCCCGGGCCGCCGCCGACGTGCCGCTCGGCGGCTACGTGCTCGCCTCGATGAGCCTCCAGGCCGGCTACCGGGGCTTCGCCGAGGAGGCGGTGGACCTCGCCCAGGCCGCCCTGGAGCGCAACCGGGGCCTGGCCACCGCCCGGACGATGAGCTTCTTCCACCTGGTGGAGGCCCGGGCCCAGGCCAAGGCCCGCAACGCGGCGGCGTGCGCGACGGCGCTCGGCGCGGCGGAGAGCGCACTCGAACGGGCCCGCGCCGGGGATCCCGATCCGGCGTGGATCGACTTCTACGCCTACGACCGGCTCGCCGCCGACGCCGCCGAGTGCTTCCGCGACCTCGGAGTGCCCTCCAAGGTCCGCCAGTTCACCCGCGAGGCACTGGCCAAGCCCACCGAGGGCTTCGTCCGCTCGCACGGACTGCGACTGGTGGTCTCGGCGATGGCCGAGGCCGAGGCCGGCAACCTGGACGCCGCGGTCGCCGCCGGCGAGCGCGCCGTCGAGGTGGCCGGCCGGATCTCCTCCCAGCGCAGCCGGGAGTACGTGGTGGAGATGCTGCGCCGCCTGGAGCCCTTCCAGGGCGAGCGCCGTGTCCGGGAGCTGACCGAACGGGCCCGCGCGGTCCTGGTCGCCCCGGCGTGACCGGGGGCGTGCCCGGCGGCAGTTGAGGTGCACCGGCGAGAGGGGCCCGGGCACTCAGGTACGGCACCGCCACCTGGGCCCGGGCGCCCTCGACCGGTCCCGCCCGGCGTGGCAGCATCGGCGGCGGGGGAGCCGGGCGGACTGCGAGGAGCGGGCGGTGGCGTACGACTTCGACGTGCTGGTGGTGGGCGGCGGGATCGTCGGCCTCGCCACCGCGTACGCGCTGACCCGGGCCCGGCCGGGGCTGCGGCTCGCGGTGCTGGAGAAGGAGCCCGGCTTCGCCGCCCACCAGACCGGACGCAACAGCGGGGTGATCCACAGCGGCGTCTACTACCGGCCGGGCTCGTACAAGGCCCGGTACGCGGTGGCGGGCGCCGCCGAGCTGGTGGCGTTCTGCCGCGAGCAGGGCGTCCCGCACGAGGTCACCGGCAAGCTGATCGTGGCCACCGGCACGGAGGAACTGCCCCGGCTGGCGGCGCTGGCCGAGCGCGGGCGGGCGAACGGCATCCCCGTCACCGAGGTGGACCGGGCCGGGATCGCCCGGTACGAGCCGCAGGTCACCGGGGTGGCGGGGCTGCACGTCGGCACGACCGGCGTCTGCGACTTCCCGGCCGTCGCCACCGCCTACGCCCGGCTGGCCCGGGAGGCGGGTGCGGAGCTCCGGCTCGGCTGCGAGCTGCGGGCGGTGGCCCGACGGGCGGACGGCGTGACGGTGCAGACCTCCACCGGGGAGCTGCGCTGCCAGGTGCTGGTGAACTGCGCCGGGCTGCACAGCGACCGGATCGCCCGGCTGGCCGGGGACGAGCCCGGGGTGCGGATCGTGCCGTTCCGCGGCGAGTACTACGAACTGGCCGAGGGGCGACGGGACTTGGTGCGCGGCCTGGTCTACCCGGTGCCCGACCCGGCCTTCCCGTTCCTCGGCGTGCACCTCACCCGGGGCGTCCACGGGGACGTGCACGTCGGCCCGAACGCGGTGCCCGCGCTGGCCCGCGAGGGCTACGACTGGCGCACCGTGCGCCCGCGCGACCTGGCCGGGACACTGGCCTTCCCCGGCGCCTGGCGGATCGCCCGGCGGCACTGGCGCCAGGAGGTGGGCGAGTTGCACCGCTCGCTGTCGAAGCGGGCGTTCACCGCCGCCGTGCGGCGGCTGCTGCCCGCCGTCGCCCCCGAAGACCTGGTACCGGCCGGCGCCGGGGTCCGGGCCCAGGCCGTGGCCCGGGACGGCTCGCTGCTGGACGACTTCGCCTTCGCCGGTTTCGACCCGGCCGACCCGCGCTCCCCGCGCCGCGCGGTGCACGTGCTGAACGCCCCCTCCCCCGCCGCCACGGCCTCGCTGCCGATCGGCCGCGAGGTGGCCCGCCGGGCGCTGGCGGCACTGGAGGCCGGCGGATGAGCCCGGTCACAGCACCTTCGGGAGGGGCCCGGGGGCCCCGTAGACTCGGGGAACTGTGACTGCCACCGCCCCGATCCCCCAGCCCTCGCCGTCCGCCCGGTTGTCCGCCGCACCGGCCGGCTACCCCGCGCCGATGTACCCGCACAAGGCCACCGAGGCCCAGCACCGCGAGCGGCGCATCCGCAGCTTCCAGCCGCGCCGGGGCCGGATGACCAACGCCCAGGCGGGCGCCCTGGACCGGGGCTGGGAGGCGTACGGCATACCGATCGACGGCAGCCCGCTCGACCTGCGGGAGCTGTTCGGCGAGCTGCCGGTCACCCTGGAGATCGGCTTCGGCATGGGCGAGACCACGGCCGCCATGGCCGCCGCCGACCCGGCCATGGGCATCCTCGCCGCCGACGTCCACACCCCCGGCCACGGCAACCTGCTCGGCCTGCTGGAGCGCGACGGCTCGCGGAACGTGCGGCCGGCCGCCGGCGACGCCGTGATCCTGCTGCGCGACATGCTGGCGGACGCCTCGCTGGCCGGCCTGCGGGTCTACTTCGCCGACCCGTGGCCCAAGCCCAAGCACCACAAGCGCCGGCTGGTCCAGCCGTCCTTCCTGGAGCTCGTGCTGCCCCGGCTCGCCCCCGGCGCCCTGGTGCACTGCGCGACCGACTGGGAGCCGTACGCGGAGCAGATGCTGGCCGTGCTGTCCGCCTCGCCGGAGCTGGAGAACCTGCACCCCGAGGGTGACGGCAGCGGCTGGCTGGAGCCCGCGGACCACCCGGACGGCAGCATCCCCGGCTACGCGCCGAGGCCGGACTGGCGCCCGGTCACCAAGTTCGAACGGGCCGGGCTGGCCAAGGGGCACGTCGTCCACGACCTGCTGTTCCGCCGCCGCTGAGCCGCCGCCGGCCGTTCGAACAGGCCACCGCGCGATGACCGGTGGGCCGTTCCCCGGACGGACGGTTCGTCCCGAGTCCTCCCGACGGGCGGGTGCGGTGGCCTACCCTGTGCCGCATGGGCAGCCCGGCCGGCGGCGGGTCCCGGGCCACCGTCCAGGCCGCCGCTGACGCACCGGAGACGGTCCCGCGCACCGGCGACACCCGGACCATCCCGGGGCCCCGGAGGCGCCGGGCCCACCGCCTCGCGCCCTGGGCCGGCGCCGCGTCACCGCCGCCGGCCGGAGCCGTCGCACCGCCCCGGCGCGGCCGCTCGGTGGCAATCTCCTCCGTCACCGCCACCGCCGTACTGACCCTGGCCGGCTGCGGGGTGCTGATCCTGCACCTGGTCCAGCGGCAGACCGGCACCGTCGGGCTGCTGGTCGGCGTCGGCCTGGCGATGGTGCCGCTGCCGTTCGTGCTCGGCGCCCTGGCCTGGCTCAACCTGACCGCCCGGGTACCGCTGCGGCACACCGTGTTCTGCCTCGCCTGGGGCGCCTGCGCGGCCACCACCGTCGCCATCGTGGCCAACAACTGGACCGCCAGCTACCTGACCTCGCACCAGGGACCGCTCGGCGAACTGCTGGGCGCCGGCATCGCCACCCCGCTGATCGAGGAGACCGCCAAGGCCACCGCCCTGCTGGTGCTGCTGCTGCCGCTCGGCCAACGGCTGCGCTGCCACGGCCGCCGCACCGGCCGCCCCTGCGCGCCACTGCTGCACCGGCTGCCGGCCCCCCGGCTCCCCCGGACGTACGCCCGCCGCCCGGCCGGTCCGCACGCCCGGGGCCGGCTGCGGCTGCGCCCGTACCTGCGCCCGCTGCCGTACCTGCGCCCGGCCCCGCCCTCCGGCGGCGGCCCGCACCGCCGCTCCCGGCCCCGCACCCTGGCGGCCGGGGTGGTGCTCGGCGGGATGACCGCCTGCGGCTTCGCCTTCACCGAGAACGCCCTCTACCTGGGCCGGGCGTTCACCACCGACCAGCGGCAGCGGCTGGACAGCATCGGCCTCGGCGATCCGCCCAGCCTGCGCGACTTCGACGGCACCGTGCAGACCTTCGTGCTGCGCGCCCTGCTCTCCCCCTTCGCGCACCCGCTGTTCACCGCGCTCACCGGGATCGGCCTGGCCGTCGCCCTGACCACCGGGCGGCGCTGGCTGGCCCGGCTGGCCGCGCCGACCGGGCTACTGCTGGCGATGGCGCTGCACGGCACCTGGAACGCCGCCGCCGACCTCGGCACGGACGGCTTCCTGGCGGTGTACGGGGCACTGATGGTGCCCTGCTTCGCCGCGTTGGTCTGCTTCGCGGCCTGGGCCAGGTCCCGGGCGTCCCGGCACGCCGCCCGGCGCGGCAGGCGCTCTGCCGGGGTGGTCTGAAGAACCGATTTCCCATCTCGGCGACTTCCCCGTATTGTTGTGTTCACCGACGCGGGGTGGAGCAGCTCGGTAGCTCGCTGGGCTCATAACCCAGAGGTCGCAGGTTCAAATCCTGTCCCCGCTACTCAGTAGCAACGAAGGGCCCGGAGGATTCGTCCTCCGGGCCCTTCGCGTTCCCCGGCACGGCGAAGGAACGTTCTGCCGCGAAGCCGCAACGGACCTGGGCCCCCGTCAGCGGAGACCGCCCGAACGACGGCCGCCGGGCGGGCCGCCCGCCGGGCCGCCGATAAATCCGTTGCCCTCCGGCCGGTGGGCTGCCTATCGTGGCGGCACACTGAAGGGAGGTGATCCTGAATTGAGTTCCATCAGGATGCGTGAGGTGGCTGCTCGCTAGAGCCGCCCCTGCCTGCGCGGGGTGAGGCCTGAGGCCTCCGGCAGGCGAAATCCATAGCAGTCACCCGGCCCGCAGGCCCACCGGTACATCCCCGGTGCCTCGGCGCCAGGCCAGTGCACGGGCCGGCGCGGAGGAGCAGCCTGCGGGCTGTCTGCGTTCTCCACCGCTCTCCGGTGTCTTCCGCCGCTCTTCGCCGTCACCCGCGCCCCGTCCGGGGCGCCCCTGCGTCGTACCCGGGTCGTTCCCGTGGTGGGGCCGCGGCGCTAGAGTCGGCGCGGGTTCCGGAGCGGAGCGGCGCAGGCACAGGGGGTAGGCGATGGCGAAGGCCCGGCGGCGGAGCGGCACGACGACCCTGCGGACGGCCCGGTGGGCCGCGACCGGGGTGCTGGCCGGGACGGGCCTGCTCGGGCTGCTGCTCTTCTCGCTCGGCCGGGAGCAGGCCTGGCAGGCGTTCGGCGGCGGGCTGGTGGTGGCCGGGGCCTCGACGGTGCTCGGCGGCGCGCTCGGCTTCCTGTTCGGGGTGCCCCGGGTACGCAGCGGCAGCGGCGAGCCGCAGGGCTCGTACGCCCCGAACACCAACCTGGAGCAGGTGTCCGACTGGCTGACCAAGGTGCTGCTGGGCGTCGGGCTGACCCAGCTCGGCTCGCTCGGCGAGCGGCTGCACCAGCTCGGCACCGCGCTGGCCCCCGCACTGGGCGGGGAGGACGCCGCGGTGCCGTTCGCGGCGGCACTGGTGCTGTACTTCGTGGTCTTCGGCTTCCTGGCCGGCTGGCTGGTGACCAGGCTCGCGCTGCCGCAGGTGCTGACCGACGCCGACCAGGCCCTGGACCTCTTCCTCGCCGGGCAGGACCGCGACCGGCGGGGCGACAAGGTGGGTGCCGACGACCTGCGGGTCCGGGCGATGCAGCAGCTCGGGCTGCTGGGGGGCAGCGCGGAGCAGTCGGCCGCGCTCGCCGCGCAGCTGCCGCCCGCCTCCTCGCCCTCGTCCGGGCCGGAGGGCGTGGTGGCCGAGGTCCGCTCGACGGCGCGGCGCTCGGCGCTGACCGCCGACCAGGTGCGGGCCCTGTACGCGGACGGCTCCGAGGGCCGCCGGATCCAGGCGCTCGCGCTGATGCAGGGCGACCCGTCGCTGGCCGACCTGCCGAGCCTGCTGGACGCGATCGAGCGTCCACGCTCCGGCTTCGAGCAGTACCACGCGCTGCTGGCCGCCCGGGGCCTGCTCTCCCGGCTGCCCGGCGCCGAGGCGCAGCGGCTGCGGGACGCGGTGGCCGGGCAGTTGGTGCTGCCGGAGGGGATCCCGTACGGGTCGGACCGCAGCTGGCTGGCGGAGAAGATACTGTCCCGGCTGGAGGCGACGGCCTTCGTCCCGACGCAGCCGGCCCGACCCGCCGAGCCTGACCACCCGGGACAGCCGGGACAGCCGGTCCCACCCGCTCAGCCCGCTCAGCCAGCTCGGCCCGTCCAGTCGGCTCCGTCGGCGGGCGACCCCAGCTAGCTGCCGAACTCCTTGACGGTGAAGCGCAGTTCGGGCTGCTCCCAGGGCGTCTTGACCTGCGGCGGGCGGGTGCCCGTGCGCTCGGCGCCCACCTGGAGGTAGAAGCCCTCGGCGGGCGGGTGGGACACCACCTTGACCGAGGCGATCCCGGCGGCCCGGGCGCGCTCCAGCATGTCCGCGATCAGCTTCCGCCCGATGCCGAGCCCCTGGGCCTCGTCGGCGACGAACATGAGGTCCAGTTCGGCCGGTTCGCGGATCAGGCCGTAGAAGCCGAGCAGCCGGTCGGTGGTCGGGTCCGAGGCCAGGAACACCTCGTGCCGGGCGATGTACTCGGGGGTGACCCGGTAGCCGTCGATCATCGCCGAGTAGTGGCCGCGGTAGGCGGTGGAGGCCTGTATCAGCTCGGTGAGCCGGTCGGCGTCGGCCGCCCCGGCACGCCTGACGGTCGTCTCGTTCATGCGGGCGAGTATAGGGGCGCTGACCAGGAGAGACCATTACCTTTCGGCAGCAGACCGGCGGCGGCGGTCGGCGGCCCGCAGGACCAGGACGCGGCGGGTGCGGCCGTCCGCGGCGCGGGGGAAGCGGCGGATCTCGCTGGCGACACGGCGCTCGCCGAGCGCGTACCGCAGCGGGTCGAGGTGGGCGCAGCGGAGGCCGTGGCCGTCGTGCAGCGGCTGGACGCGGACCTCGCCGTCCGGGGAGGTCACCCGGACGAGTTCCACCAGGGCGTCCAACTGCCTTTCGGGGCCGAACAGTTCGGGGTAGGCGAAGAGCAGGTAGCCGCTCAGGGTGAGCGCGAAGGCGCCGTCCGCGAACGGCAGCCGGGGCAGCGCGGCGGCCACGTACTGCTGCGGGTGCGCGGCCGAGTCTGCGGCGAACAGGCGGCGGGCGCGGTCCCAGCTGCGCAGGTAGCGGTCCGGCCGGCAGGAGCGCGGTGACGGGTACAGGTGCGGACGGGCGGCCATCGCGGTGGCCATCGACGCCCGGGCCGCCAGCGCGTGGGCCGCGACCTCGGGTGCGGGGAGCGCGTACGCCGGGTCGGCGGCGATCACCCGGCAGCCGAGCCGACGCGCCTCGGCGGCCAGGCCGGCCGCACCGCCCGGACAGTCCAGCACCGGGCCCGGCAGCGCGGCGAGCTGGGCCCGGGTGAGGTCGAACAGGTCGCAGTACTCGTCCAGCGGGCGGGAGGTGACCAGGATGTCCCGGCCCAGGGCGCCCGGGTCGGCGGGGGTGTGTGCGGCGGCCACCCGGCCATCCCAACACGGGCCGGCCCCACCCGCATCCGGAGCACGTGGGGAGGCGGGCGGGGCCGGGGAGGCGGGCGGGGCCGGGGAGGGCCGTGGGGTTCAGCGGCCGAGCAGGCCCTGGGCGGCGGCCCGGTTCACGTTGGTCAGGCCGCGGACCAGCTGGGCGGTGAGGATGATGAGCAGCACCCCGACCAGCGAGAGGCCGGCGATCTGCCAGGCCCCCTCGATGTAGTAGACGTGCTGGACGTTGTCGCCGTCGTAGAAGTCGAAGACCCGGTACCCGCGCCAGGAGGTGAAGGCCGGAAAGACCCAGTGGTAGAGCGGGTACAGCGCCATCGCCCAGCCGAGCAGCAGGAACACCAGCGACAGGACGAAGCTGAGGACCGCCCACGGGAACATCACCACCTGGTAGAACGCGGCCTTCCACCCGGCCGGGTCCGCCAGCCGCGCGGTGATCGCCCCCCAGGTGCCCGGGCGGGTCTGGCGCACCGGCGCCGGGGCGGGCACGTCCAGGGCCAGCATGCCGCGCACCCGGGCCCGCTCCATCCGGCCCATGCCGCGGGCGACGGTGGTCAGGAGGGCGAGGACGGGCAGGCCGAGGACGGTGACGAAGGTGCCGATCCCCATGCAGAACAGCACGATCGAGACGGAGAAGCCGATGACCGACAGCGGCAGGCCGGTGAGCGTGTAGCCGATCTCGCGGTAGTAGTGCCCGGAGAACGGCGCCCGCCAGACGGCCGGCGGCTCCTCGGTCCGGTGGGCCCGAGCGGGACGCGGGTCGTCGCCGTAACCACCGAGGACGTCCCACTCGCGGTCCTGCGCGCTTCGGCTGATGCTCATGTCCCGGCCCCGGTCCCTCGTTCTCGACTGCTGATGGCATCAGTCTGGTCGAACGGCGGGCCGGGGAGGATCCGGAGGCCTGGCGGATCGGGGGTGGGGTTAACCCCCCGGGCCTGACCCGGCAGGCCTGCCCCCAGGCCCGCGCCGGACGTCCGCGCCGGACGTCCACGCCGGGCCGTCAGCCGGTCGCGCCGCTCCACTCGTCGGCGAGCAGCGAGTACAGGTACGAGTCGGACCAGGCGCCGCCCTTGTAGAGGTCGTGCCGGACCCGCCCCTCCAGCTGGAACCCGAGCCGGAGGAGCACCTTGGCCGAGGCGGCGTTGTCCACGTCGACCCGGGCCGCCAGCCGGTGCACGCCGAGGGCCTCGAAGGAGAGCTCGCAGAGCAGGCCGGCGATCTCGCCCGCGTAGCCGCGGCCCCAGACGTCGCGGCCCAGCACGTAGCCGAGGTGGGCGGAGCGGTGCTTGCCGAGGGTGAGGGAGGCGTGGGCGATCGGCACGGCGTCCACCGGGTCCTCGGCGTCGTCGCGCCGGGTGACGGCCAGCCGGTAGGTGTCCCGTTCCGGCGCCATCGCCTCCTCCAGGTAGAGCTCGATCTGGTCGGCGCAGGTTTCACGGTCGCGCGGCTCGAAGGGGAGGTAGCGGGTGACCTCCGGGTCGCTGAACAGCCCGTACAGCGCGTCCACGTCGCCGGCGGTGTGGTGATACTCGCGGATGGCCAGCCGGGGGCCGGTGAGTCGTACGGGGACCATGGCAGCCGACCCTACTCCCGGCCAGCGGTTACCGTTCGAGCTATGAACGACGAAGACCTGCGGCTCGCCCCGCGCACCAGGGCCTCCGACCTGCTCGCCTGGGCGGCGGAAGAGGACCGCGCCCCGGTGGCCGAAGCGCCGCTGCGCGCGGTGCTGGCCCTGCTGGAGCTGGGCGAGGGCAGGATGCACGACGGCTGGCCCGAACTGACCTCGAACGCGGTGGAGCACCTGCTGTACGAGCGGCTCTACCTGTACGTCCAACCCGAACCGGAGGCGGACCCGCTGGCGTACGGCGCCGCCGTCCGGCTGCTGACCGACCACCAGCGGGCCGCCAAGCGGCTCAACGCCAAGCGCCAGGAGCGGCTGCACGCCGAGGCCGAGTGGCAGGGCGAGGTCGCGGCCGGGCTGCTGCGCCGCGCCGACCTGGTGACCTGGCCCCGGCTGTACGCGCTGCTGCTGCACGCGTACGGGGCGGACGTCGCGGATCCGGAGGCGGTGCGGGAGTGGCTGACCGGCTTCCGGGAGCTGGCGCAGGAGGAGCGGCTGGCCGTGTTCGCCGCACTGGCGCAGACCGGCTGGCTGGACGAGGTGGACGAGCAGGGCTGGAGCCCGACCCGGGTGATCTCGGTCGGCATGGCCACCGACGGCGCGCGCCGGCTGCTGGAGCAGGGCCTGATGCGGCGCAGCTACCGCAACCTGGCCGAGCTGACCGCGCTGGGCCGGCCGATGCCGGACGAACTGGCCGGGGACTTCGGGGCGTTCGAGGAGGCGGCGGTGGAGGCCGCGCTCGACCTGTACGGGGAGTGGACGGTGCCCGGGCTGCCGCGACTGCTGGTGGAGGAGTTCCCGGACCTCGCGCCGGAGCCGGGGCAGGAGGAGATCGACGCCTACCTGGCCGGGCTGGCGCAGGAGGAGTTCGACGCCCGCCTGGAGGGGCTGGCGGGCCCGGCGCAGGAGGAGTTCGACGCGCACCCGGCGGAGTCGGCAGACCCCGCGCAGGAGTGACGCGGCGAAGCCCCGGCCGCGGTGCCTTCTGGTTCCGGCGGCCGGGGCTTCGCGGGTGCGTCAGGGGTTGACGCCGCGCTGCTGGAACCAGGTCTCCGGGTCGACGGGGGCGCCGCCACCGGGGCGGACCTCCACGTGCAGGTGCGCGCCGGTGACGTTGCCGGTGGCGCCGACCTTGCCGATCTGCTGGCCGGAGCCGACCTTGCCGGAGCCCTTGATGATCGAGGAGAGGTGGCAGTACCAGATCTCGGTGCCGTCGGGCAGCGTCTCGACGATCCGGTAGCCGTACGAGCCGGACCAGCCGGCCGAGGTGATGGTGCCCTGGCCGACCGCGTAGACGGGGGTGCCGGTGTCCGCGGCGAAGTCCAGGCCGGTGTGCAGGTGGGCCCAGTAGCGGGCGCTCTGGCCGTAGTGGGCGGTGAGGTGGTAGTCGCGCACCGGCAGGGTGAGGGCGGCGGCCTTGGCCCGCTCGGCCTCCTCGGCGGCCCGCTTGGCCTCGGCCTCCTTGGCGGCGGCCTTGGCCTCCGCCTCCTTCGCGGCCTGGACGCGGGCGTCCTCCTCGGCGGCGGTGCGCTGGCTGTCGGCCTGCAGCTGGATGCGGGCGGCGAGCGCGAGGCCGGGGTCGGCGGAGAGGGCGACCGGGGTCTCGTCCGGGGTCTCGATGGCGGGGGCGGCGGCCGGGGTGGCGGAGGCGAAGCCGGTGGCGCCCAGGGTGGCGGCGACGGCGGTGACGCCGAGCAGCGGGGAGGTCCCACGGACCTGACGCGGCATCCGGTGCCGGTTGGTCTCGGCCTCCGGGCCCGCGTACTCGGGGCCGTCCGGGCCGGGGTGGTCGAGGAGCCGGGTACCTGCTGCGAGGCCGGCCGGGTGTGCCGGAGTGTGCGTCGACGCCACGGAGGCGCGCTCCTTTCCTTCCTTCGCGCCTACCGGGTTAGCTGACGGGTTCGGAGCAGGAAGGTCTCCTACGGCCGGGCCGGAGCCCCGCCGATTCACCCCAAGGAACGTGGTTCCCCGGCTCCCTGACCTGCCCGGAGGCCGGTCGGCGGGATTAGGCGACGGCGCACGGTGCCGTCTGGGTACGGCGTTGACGACCGCGCTGCGTTATCAAACGTTAATCCTAGGAGGCCCTGATTCCAAGCCGTTCGCCCGGGACGACCGGAGACGGGCGGGGCACTCCGGGGCACGACGGGCGTTTTGTTCCCCTTGGACACCCCTGCACCCCCTTGAGCGCCGTTGACGCCACCTCACGTGATCGGACGTCAACGAACGCCCCTTCATCCGTGCACTCCCCACTGGCCTCCCCCGCTCCGCAGGGCGCGAGGGCTTGACAGCTAAGGCTATTAGCCTTAGCTTTATGGCTATCGGCGGCAGCGCCGAAGCCCCGCACCGGCAACCCTCCGGAGGCCCACCATGAACGCCACCAGCGCCCCCACCACCCAGTACCTCGACGTCACCGGCGGCCGCCTCGCCTACGACGACACCCGACAGGGCGACGGCGCCCCCGTCGTGCTGCTCCCCGGAATGCTCGACACCCGCGCCGCCTACCGGCACCTCCGCCCGCTGCTGGCCGCCGCCGGCCGCCGGGTCATCACCATGGACCTGCGCGGCTTCGGGGAATCCTCGATCATCTGGGACGACTACTCCCCCGCCGCCATCGCCACCGACGTCCTCGCCCTGCTCGACCACCTCGGCATCGACCGCGCCGTCCTGGTCGGCAACTCCTACACCGGCGCGACGGTCGTCAAGGCCGCCGGCGACGCCCCCGAGCGGGTCGCCGGCATCGCCCTGATCGACGCCTTCATCGAGAACCCCCCGCCCGGCGCCCTCATGCGCGGCGCCCTCCGCGTCATGGGCTTCCTGACCGTCCACTCGCCCGCCTTCTGGGGCCTCTACCACCGCAAGCTGGCCTACCCGGGCGCCAAGCCCGCCGACTTCGACCCGTACGTGGCCGGACTCGTCGCCGCCATGCGCACCCCCGGCCGCAAGACCGCCACCCGCGGACACGTCAGCGGGGACTCCGCGCCCGTCGGCTGGACCGCGGCCGTGCGCTGCCCCTCGCTCGTCATCATGGGCAGCAAGGACCCCGACTTCCCCGAGCCGGAAGCCGTCGCCGACCGGCAGGCCGCCGCGCTCAACGCGCGGAAGGTCATGATCGACGGATCCGGGCACTACCCGATGGCCGACAACCCGCAGGCCACCGCCGGCGCCCTGCTGCCCTTCCTCGCCGACCTCGCCTGAGCCCCGCCCGCCCACGTCAGCCCCGCCACGCCACGTACGCCTTCCACCGACGGAGAGCCCACACCATGCCCCGAGTAGGACTCACCCCCGAGCAGGTCGTCGACCACGCCATCGCCCTCATCGACGAGCAGGGCGCCGACGCCCTCACCCTGGCCGCCGTCGCCGCCCGGGCCGGGGTCGCCACCCCGTCGCTGTACAAGCACGTCAGCGGCGGCCTCGCCGAACTGCGGCGGCTCATCGCCGTCCGGGTCACCGAGGAACTCGCCGACCGGCTCGCCGAGGCCGCCGTCGGCCGCAGCGGCGACGACGCCGTCGACACCGTCCTGCGCGCCTACCACGCGTACGCCACCGAGTACCCGCACCGCTACAACGCCCTCCCGCAAGCCCCGCAGCCGGACGACGACCTCACCCGCGCGGCCGGACGGCTCGTCGGGGTGATCATCGCCGTCCTGCGGGAGTACGGCCTCGACGGCGCGGAGGCGATCCACGCCGCCCGCACCGTCCGCTCCGTCGCCCACGGCTTCGCCTCCCTCTCCATCGGCGGCGGCTTCCAGCTCGCCGAAGACCTGGCCACCACCCAGAGCCGCCTCATCACCCTCCTCACCACCGGGCTCCGCACCTGGCCCACCCCCTGAGACGCCGGCCACCGCACCGGCCGCGGCACGACCCACCCGGTCTCCCACGGCGACGGAACGGCCGGCGCACCGGGTGAGGCGTGCGCGAGAAGTCGGACCCGCCGACTTCCCGTGCGGCGGGCAGGCAGCGGGCCTGGGGGTCGTGGGGGCGGACGGGTTAGTGTGGCCGGGCTGACTGGTGGTCATGACAGGGGACCGCCGACCCCTTGGCGGAGGTCCACGTGCCCGCACCGATAGCGAGGGCGCGGCGGTGGTACCTGCGGCTGCTGGACGGGAACGCCCGGGCCGCGCGGTACGCGCTGGGGGTGCTGCTCGGGGTGACCGCGGTGCTGAGCGTGCTGCCGATCGTGCTGCCGTACAGCTGGCCGCCGTCGGCGCTGGTGCTGCCGCTGGTGGTCGGCGGGCTGCTGTTGCGACGCGGGCAGCTGCTGGTGCTGGTGTGCGCGGCGCTGGCCGGCGGGGTGCTGGGGGCGGTGGTGCGGGATCCGCTCGGGGTGCGGATCGGGGTGACGCTGGTACTGGCCGCGACCGCGGTGACGGTGCTGGCCGCGAACCGGTTCCGGCACCGGCTGGGTCTGCGCGGGACCCAGGGCGATTCGATGCTGCTGGAGCTGGCCGAGCACACCCGGACGCTGGCCCGGCTTCCGGAGCGGCTGCTCGACTGGCACTTCGACAGTGCGCTGGCGCCGGCCGGCGACACCTCGTTCTCGGGTGACTTCCTGCTGTGCGCGCACCGCCCCGAGGAGGATCTGCTGGAGCTGCTGCTGGTGGACGTGTCGGGCAAGGGCAGCCGGGCGGCGGCCCGCTCGACGCACCTGTCGGGCGCGTTCGCGATGCTGCTGGGGCGGGTGCCGCCGAAGGCGTTCCTGCCGGCGGCCAACGACCACCTGGTGCGGATGGGCTGGGAGGACGACTTCGCGACGGCGGTGCACCTCGCGCTGCGCCCGGCGACGGGCGACTACCTGCTGTTCAACGCAGGCCATCCGGCGCCCGCGCAGTTCCGCCGGGCGGACGGCGGCGGCTGGGCGCGGTCGGGGCACGGCGGCCCGGCGCTGGGGCTGGTGTCGGGCGCGCTGTATCCGGCGGTGTCGGGGCGGCTGCGGCGGGGCGATTCGCTGCTGCTGTTCAGTGACGGCCTGGTGGAGGTGCCGGGTCGGGATCTGGACGAGGGGGTGGGTCGGCTGCTGGCGGCGGCCGAGCCCGTGGTGCGGCCGTGGCGGACGCAGCAGCAGCTCACCCGGGGTGCGGCGGAGCGGCTGGTCCGGACGGTGGCGCGGGACGCGGCGGACGACCGGACGCTGGTGCTGGTGCGCCGTCTGGGTCACCATTCACCCGCTTCAGCACCCGCTTGAGAAATAAGGTATTAAGAATTAAGTGCCCGTTCGGGCACCCAGAGGGCACCCACCCCCCGAGAGCGGAAAGGCCGGGTATCCGATGGACCTGAGCTCTCCGTGGGTTCCCCCCTCCGAGGACGAGAGCCGGACGCCGCGCAGCAGTCCCACCGCCCGCAGCCCCATGCGCTGCGTGCGCTTATTGCTCGGCTGCACCAGCGCCGCCGAACTGCTCGGCACCGTCCTCGCCGAGGGGCCGGGGTGGATCACCGGCGAGGGTTCCGCGCTCTACCTGCTGGATTCCGCCGGGATGCTCCGACTGACCGCCTCGCACGGGCTGCCGGACTGGGCCCACGAGCGCTACAGCACCGTCGATCCGGCCAGTGACCTCCCCGCCGCGATGGCCCTGCGGTTACGCCGCCCCTACCTGCTCAGTCCCGAGCACACCAGCGTCGACTACCCGAACAAGAACGTCGGCATGGGCACCGGCATGGTCGCCGTGATCGCCCTGCCGATGGTCGTCGACGAGCGGCCGGTCGGCGTCCTCGCCCTCGCGCTGGCCCACCGGGGCACCGTCCCCCGCCGCGACCTGGACGTCCTGGAGACCATCGGCGAGGCCTGCGCCCACCGGCTGTCCCACCTGCTCGACCACGCGGACGCCCGGATACCCCAGGATCCGGCCGGGGCACCGCCGGACGGGGCCGGGAGCCTCCCCGCCGGGCTGGCCCACCCGATGCTGTCGCTCGCCGTCCGGGCGGCCGGGCACGGTGCCTTCGAGCGCGATCTGGTCACCGGCGAGAGCTACTGGGACGCCGCGGCGTTCCGGGTCACCGGCCAGCCCGCCACCGCCGACGGCTCCGCTCCGGAGCTGGACCGGATCGTCCACCCGGAGGACCTGCCGGACGTGCAGGCCGCGCTCGCCGAGTCGCTGACCACCGGCGGGTGGTACCGGATCGGGTACCGGGTGCTGCGCGGGGGCGGCAAGGTGGCGCGGATCGAGGAGACCGGCGAGGTGATGCTGGACGTCCACGGCCGGCCGGTCCGGGTCGCCGGGCTGCTCTCCGACCGGGACCAGGGCCAGGACCGGGACCAGCGCCGGGAACACCCCCGGGAGCAGGCCGAGGAGCAGGCCACCCCAGGCGGGGCCCGGACGGCACTGCTGCTCGCGCTCACCCGGTCGCTGTCGCGGGCGGTGACCGTCCGGGACGTCACCACCGCCGTCACCGACGTCGCCCGCCCGGCGTTCGGCGCCGCCAGCATCGTCCTGGACCTGGTGGACGAGGGCCGGCTGCTGCCCGTCTCGCACACCGTGTACGGCGGGCCGAGGCGCACCGAGCTGACCCGGCTGGCGGACCTCTCCGAGAACGTGATGCAGCACGCGCTGACCCGCTCGGCCCCGCTGTTCAGCGAGCCCGACGCGGGCCGGGGCCGGCACGGCCCGCTCACCCCGGCCTCCTGGGCGGTACTGCCGCTGGTCGCCTCCGGGCGGCAGGTGGGCTCCTGCCTGATCACCTTCTCCGCCGAGCGGGCGTTCGGCCGGGAGGACCGCACCCTGTACTCGGCCTTCGCCGGGATCCTGGCGCAGTCCCTGGAGCGGGCCCGGCTGTACGACACCCACCACCACCGCGCCACCGAGCTGCAGCGCGCGATGCTGCCGCGCACCCTGCCCCGGCTGCCCGGGATCGCCAGCGCCGCCCGCTACCTGCCGAGCACCGAGGGCATGCAGATCGGCGGCGACTGGTACGACCTGCTGAGGCTGCCGGACGGCCGGATCGGGCTGGTGATCGGCGACGTCCAGGGCCACAACGCGGAGGCGACGGCGGTGATGGGCCAGCTGCGCAGCGGCCTGCGGGCGTACGCGACGGACGGGCACGATCCGGCCGCCACGCTGGCCCGGACCAGCCGGCTGCTGACCGAGCTGGACACCGACCTGTTCGCGACCTGCCTCTTCCTGGCCCTGGACCCGGCCGACGGCGCGCTGACCGCGGCCCGGGCCGGGCATCCCGCGCCGGTGCGGATCGCGGACGCCGGGGCCGTCGAGCTCGATCTGCCGGGCGGGCCGCCGCTGGGCGTGGACCCGGGGCAGCCGTACCCGCTGACGGCCGGTCGGCTGGCGGTCGGCGAGACGCTGCTGGTGTACACCGACGGGCTGGTCGAGGACCGCGAGGAGGACTACGACGAGTCGGTGCAGCGGATGCTCGGCGGGCTGGAGCTGTGGGCCCGGCAGACCGGCCCGGCCCGGGCCGGCGCGGCGCCCGCGCTGGAGCGGCTGGCCGACCTGCTCACGCTGAACGTGACCGAGCGGCGGTCCCGGCCGGACGACGTGGCGCTGTTGCTCCTGCACCGGACGTCGCCCCTTCCGTAACACCGTGCACACGTTCCCCACACATCCCAGGACGTGACTCGGCCATCTCCCGCCCGGCCCGGCCGACGCGCCGCAGGCGCCCCACCGGGGACGAACGTCCTCGGGCCGCCCGGATCGCGGTCGAACGGCGCCGGTTTGACGCCGTATTGACTGGATATTGACGAGATCCGGTCACTTGGCGAGATCCGTTCACACCTTCGTAGGATCATCACCCTAGAATTCGCGGCGTGACGATGACTCAGTGGTGCGCAACGGCAACCGGCGTACTCGCCGCCCTCGCCCTCGTGGCCACCGCCCGGTACCGCGCCGTGTCCGTCACCCAGCGCCGCCGCGCCGACCGGCTGCGGCGCGACCTCGCCCGGCTCCAGGAGCAGCTCGGCGCCGAACTCTCCCGCCGCGGCGCCGACCTGGCCGCCGTCCAGCAGGAGCAGGAACTCACCGCCTCCACCCAGCGGGCCTTCCTCAGCGTCGCCCGCCGCATCCTCGTCATGGCCCACGACCAGCAGGCCCTGCTCGACGAGATGGAACGCACCCACGACGACCCGGCGCTGCTGGAGGGCCTGCTCAAGGCCGACCACGCCGCCGCCCAACAGGCCAGGCTGGCCCAGACCCTGGCCGTGCTGTGCGGCGCGCGGGCCGGCCGCCACTGGCCCGAGCCGGTCTCGCTGGAGGACGTCGTGCGCGGCGCCCAGTCCCGCATCCTGCCGTTCCAGCGGGTGGTGGTCCGCAGCCGGATCGAGACCGCGGTGGTCGGCGCCGCCGCCGAGGCGCTGATCCACGCCGTCGCCGAGCTGCTGGACAACGCCACCCGCTACTCCCCGCCCAGCACCCAGGTGTTCGTCACCCTGATGCCGGTGCACAACGGAGCCGTCATCGAGATCGACGACGGTGGCGTCGGCATGCCGGAACAGGCCGTCGCCAAGGCCGCCGCCGCCCTCGCCGGCGGCACCAGCCTGGAGGTCTCCCGGCTCGGCGAGGTGCCGCAACTGGGCCTCGCCGCGGTCGGCCGGCTGGCCGAGCAGTACGGCTTCCGGGTCACCCTCAGCTCGGCGCCCTCGCCGTACGGCGGCGTCCGCGTCGTCGTGATGCTGCCGAACGCCCTGCTCACCGAACCGCTGCCGCCCACCGTCCCCGGCCTCGGACCGGACGACCTGGCGTTCAGCACCGACCTCCGGCCGACCGGACACCCCGCCGGACACCCCCTGGTGGAGATCCCGCCGGCCGGCCGACCCCCCGCGGCCGCCGACACCCCGCCGCCGCTGCCCCGCCGGAGCCACCGACGCGACCGCGCCGCCCGCCCCGCCCAGCACGCCTCTCCCGCGCCGCCGCCCGCCCCGCCGTACCGCTCGGCCCGGGACGCGCAGGCGTTCATGGCGATGTTCCAGGCCGGCACCGCCAGCGGCCGATCGGCCGCCCGGGCCCAGGCCCAGCCCGACCCTTCCCTGCCCGCTTCCCCCCGACTTCCCCAGCGCTCCGGAGAGTTCCATGACCACCACCCCTGATCTCGGCTGGATGCTCGCCGACATCGTCAACGTCCCGCAGGTCCAGCACGCCGTCGTCGTCTCCAACGACGGCCTGGAGATCGGCCGCAGCGCGAACATCGCGCGCGAGGACGCCGAACGGCTCGCCGCCGCCTGCTCCGGACTCCAGTCGCTGGCCCGCGGCGTCGCGACCGGGTTCGGCGGACCGGGCAGCGCCACCCGCCAGATCATCATCGAGTACGGCGGCGGCTACCTGTTCATCGTCGCCGCCGGGGCCGGCGCGCACCTGGCCGTGGTGACCAGCGACGCCGTGGACGCCGGCCTGGTCGCCTACCAGATGCAGGTCCTGGTCGAACGGATCGGCAGCCACCTCACCAGCCCGCCGCGGGTCGACCACGCGGCGGGGGGACACCGGTGAGCGGGCCGGTCCGGCCCTACGTCATCACCGGTGGCCGCAGCCGGTCCACCCGGGCCGAGCTGGCCATCGAGAGCCTGGTCAGCGCGTTACCCGAGCCGCCGGAGCTCCCCGACCGCGCCCTGCTCAACCGCGAGCACCGGCGCATCCTCGCGCTCTGCCACAGCCTGCTGTCGATCGCCGAGGTGGCGGCCCACCTGGGGCTGCCGCTCGGCGTCGTCAAGGTGCTGGTCGGCGACCTCTGGGACCTCGGCGCCGTCCAGGTCCTCCCGCCCGTCCCGCAGGCCGAACGCCTGCCCGCAACCCTTCTGGAAGAGGTGCTCGTTGGCCTCCGCCAACTCCGCTGAAGCCCCCGGGGCCACCGCCGACCTGCCCGCCGAGCCGCGGTACCTGCCGTCCTCGGTCCAGGGCGCGGTGAAGATCCTGGTCACCGGCCCGTTCGGGGTCGGCAAGACCACGCTGGTCGGCTCGCTCAGCGAGATCACTCCGCTGCGCACCGAGGAGACGATGACCGCCGCCAGCAGCGGCATCGACGACCTCACCGGGCGCGGCGACAAGACCACCACCACGGTCGCGCTCGACTTCGGCCGGATCACGCTCAACCCGCGGCTCGCGCTGTACCTGTTCGGCACGCCCGGGCAGCGGCGGTTCTGGCCGCTCTGGGACGACCTGTCACGCGGCGCGCTCGGCGCCATCGCCATGGTCGACCTGCGCCGCCCGGACGAGAGCTTCGACGTGCTCGGCCGCCTGGAGGAGCAGCGCATCCCGTTCGCCGTGGCGGTCAACACCTTCTCGGACACGCCGAGTTACCCCGAGGAGGAGCTGCGCTCCGCCCTCGACCTGCTGCCGGAGGTACCGATCCTGCACTGCGACGCCCGCGACCGGCGGCAGTCCTACGACCTGCTGATCGACTTCGTCGACCACCTGCACCGCAGCTCGATCCTGGAGCTCCAGGGATGACCGCGCCCGAACCCGGCACCGCCTCCCCCGGCTGCCCGGTCCCGCACGGCGGCAGCCTGCCCACCGGCATCCCGCTGACCCCGCTGTACGGCCACGCCGTCGCCGAGGACCCGCACGGCCTGTACGCCCGGCTGCGCCAGCGCTACGGCCCGGTGGCGCCGATCGAGCTGGAGCCCGGGGTCGAGGCCTGGCTCGTCCTCGGCTACGCCGAACTGCTCGAACTCACCCGCAACGAGGCACTGTTCTCCAAGGACTCGCGCCGCTGGCGGGTGCCCGCCGAGGGCCGGCTGTCCCCCGACTCCCGGCTGCTGCCGATGACCTCCTGGCGGCCCACCCTGCTCAACCTGGACGGCGCCGAGCACCAACGGCTGCGCTCCGCCGTCTCGGACACCCTCTCCCAGATCGACCACCGCCAGCTGCGCGAGACCACCGAGGCCTGCGCCAACGACCTCATCGACAGCTGGGGCCCGGACGGCACCGCCGACCTGATCGCCCAGTACGCCCGCCCGCTGCCGCTGCTGGTCTTCACCCAGCTGGTCGGCCTGCCCCGCGAGGCCGGGCCCCACCTGGTCGAGCTGATCAGCCACTTCGTGGACAGCGGCCCCAAGTCGGTGCGCGCCAACGCCGAGTTCCAGGCGATCCTGGTCGACCTGGTCCGGCGGCGCCGCACCGCCCCCAGCGCCGACCTCACCTCCTGGCTGCTCGCCCACCCGGCCGCGCTCACCGACGAGGAGGCCGTGCACCACCTGGTGGTGATGCTGGTCGCGGGCAACGAGACCAGCATCAACTGGACCGGCAACACGCTGCGGCTGCTGCTCACCGACCGCCGGTTCCGGGCCACCCTCACCGGCGGGCGGCTCACCGTCTCCGACGCGCTGGAGGAGGTGCTCTGGCGCGACCCGCCGACGCAGAACTTCCCCGGCCGCTGGGCCACCGGCGACACCGTCCTCGGCGGCCAGTACATCAGCGCCGGCGACATGCTCGTCCTCGGCCTGGCCGCGGCCAACGCCGACCCGGCCGCCCAGGGCGTCGCCTCCGCCGCCCAGGGCTCGCTCGGCGGCAACCGGGCCCACCTCGCCTGGGGCGCCGGACGGCACGTCTGCCCGGCCCAGCACCCGGCCCGGATCATCGTCGAGACCGCCGTCGAGACCCTGCTGCACCGCCTGCCCGATCTCCAACTCGCCGTGCCGTCCGGCGACCTGGGATGGCGCCCGTCCCCGTGGTCACGGGCCCTGCTCGGCCTGCCGGTGCTGTACAGCGCCTTCACCCCGCCCCGCCCGCCAGCCCCCGAGAGGCCCGCATGGACACCGCCGTCGACCCCCGACCCGAGCCCGTCAGACTCGACCCCTTCGGACGCGACCAGCACCAGGAGAACGCCCGCCTCCGGGCGGCCGGCCCCGCGGTCCTGGTGGAGCTCCCTGGCGGGGTGGTGGTCTGGGCGATAACCCACCACGACACCCTCCAGGCGCTGCTCGCCGACCACCGGGTGGGCAAGAACGCCCAGCTGTGGACGACCTTCCGGGAGGGCCGGCTGCCCCAGGGCTGGCCACTGCTCAACTTCGTCACCGTGCCCGGCATGGTCACCGCCGACGGCGACGACCACCGACGGCTGCGCGGCCTGGTCAGCCAGGCCTTCACCCCGCGCCGAATAGCCGACCTGGCGCCCGCGATCGAGGCCCGCACCGTCTCGCTGCTCGACCGGGTCGCCGAGCTGGACGGCGCGTTCGACCTGCGCGAGCACTTCGCCTACCCGCTGCCGATGCAGGTGATCGGCGAACTGCTCGGACTGGCGCTGGACGAGCAGGACAGGCTGCACGAGCTCTCCGACACCCTGGTCTCCAGCTCGGCCACCCCGGCGGCGGCCGCCGCCGCGCAGCAGGCCCTGTACGCGCTGCTGGGCTCCGTGGTGGCGGCCAAGCGGGCCGCGCCCGGCGACGACCTCACCACCGACCTGATCGCCGCCCGCGAGGCCGGGGACCGGCTCAGCGAGGCCGAGCTGGTCGGCACCCTGCTGCTGATGCTGGTCGCCGGGCACGAGACCACGCTCAACCTGATCACCAACGCCGTCCGGGCCCTGCTCGCCCACCCCGACCAGCTGCGGCTGGTGCTCTCCGGCGAGCAGCCGTGGTCGGCGGTCATCGAGGAGACGCTGCGCTACGACTCGCCGGTCGGCCAGTTCCCGCTGCGCTACGCGACCGAGGACATCGAGGTCGGTGACGTGGTGATCCGGCGCGGCGAGGCGCTGCTCGCCTCCTACGCGGCGGCCGGCCGCGACGCCGGGCACCACCCGGACGCCGACCGCTTCGACGTCACCCGCCGGCCCAACCGGCACCTGTCGCTCGGTCACGGCCCGCACTTCTGCCTCGGTTCCGGGCTGGCCCGGCTGGAGGCCGAGACCGCGCTGCGGCACCTGTTCGAGCGGTTCCCCGGGCTGGCCCTCGCCGAGGGCGACGCGCCGGAGCCGATCGGCTCCTTCATCAGCAACAGCGTGCGAACCCTGCGGGTGACGGTCTGAGCCGTCCGGTTACCTGAAGGCGGCCCGGGTCGTTCGGCAGTGCATGAAGAAACTCGCCACCCTGGCCGCCCTCACCATGGCGGGCCTCGCGCTCGCCGCCCCGGCGGCGTCCGCCACCACCCAGACCGCGAGCTCCCCGGACGCCACCGGGGGCCTCACCGACGGTCTCAACCTCTCCCCGGCCGACCTCGCCATCCACGCCGCCGGCAAGCTGCCGGTGGTCGGCCACGCCGCCCAGGAGGTGGAGGCCGTCGGCACCAACCAGATGACCCACCCGGGGCTCAGCGGTCAGATCGGCTGACCCGGATCGGCCGACCACGCCCACCGGGCACCGCCCCGGTTGCCGCCACCCCCGTCGACGGCAGCCGGGGCTTCGCCGTGCGCGGGCCCGCCAGGCCCGCCCGGCGCCGCCGGTCGGGCCAGCGCCGCCGGTCCGCTCAGCGCCGGACGGACCGCGAGAAGCCCGCTCAGAAGAGGCCGTTCAGCTCCTGGTAGGTCAGCCCGCCCTCCAGGGCGGTGTAGGTGCCGCTCGCGTACACCTCCGCGGCGGCCCGGCGCACCGCCGCGTACGCCACCTCGGCCAGCCCGGGGCCGAGGCTGACCCGGGCCACGCCCAGCTTCGCCAGCTCCGGGACGGACGGCGCGCCCGGCCCCGCCAGCACGTTCAGCGGCACCGGGACGGCCGCGGCCAGCGCGGCGATCGTCTCCCGGTCCGCGACACCGGGCACGAACACGCCGTCCGCGCCCGCCTCGACGTAGGCCCGCAGCCGGCGCACCGCGTCGTCCAGCCGGCCCTCCGGCGCGCCGATCCCGTGCAGGAACACGTCGGTGCGCGCGTTGACGAAGGCGGGCACGCCCGCCGCGTCCGCCGCCGCCCGGGCCGCCGCGATCCGCTCGGCGGCCTCGGCCGCCGGCCGGCCCTCGTCCTCCAGGTTGACGCCGACCGCGCCGGTGGCCAGCAGCGCGGCGACGGACTCGCCGACGCCGGCGGCGGTCCGCGCGAAGCCGCTCTCCAGGTCGGCGGTGACCGGCAGGTCCACCGCGCGGACCACCTGCGCCGTCCGTACGAGGACCTGTTCGAGGTCGGCGCCGCCGCCGTCCCGGCTGCCGAGCGACCAGGAGACGCTCGCACTGGCCGTCGCCACCGCCCGCGCTCCGGCGGCGGCGACCAGACGGGCGCTCGCCGCGTCCCACACGTTGGCGAGCACCAGCGGCTCGCCCGGCCGGTGCAGCTCCCGGAGCAGCCGGGCCTTCTCCTGCTGGACGTCCACCATGTCCGCCATATCCGTCATGTCCGCCATGTTCCCGGGCCTCACTTGGCGGCCGGGCTGAGCCGGGAGGCCACCCCGATCCGGTTCCAGGCGTTGATGGTGACGATCAGCGCGATCAACTGGGCCAGCTCGGTCTCGTCGAACTGGGCGGCGGCCTCGGCGTAGACCGCGTCCGGGACGTGTCCCTGGGTCAGCAGGGTGATCGACTCGGTGAGGGCCAGCGCGGCCCGCTCCCGGGCGGTGAACCAGGGGGTCTCGCGCCAGGCCGGGAGGGAGAGCAGCCGGTGGTCCTGCTCGCCGCCCTTCAGGGCGTCGGTGCTGTGCATGTCGATGCAGAAGGCGCAGCCGTTGATCATCGAGGCGTGCACCTTGACCAGCTCGGCGAGCGTGTGGTCGATGCCCTTCCGGGCAGCGCGGTCCACCGCGATCATGGCCTGGTAGAAGTCGGGGGCCAGGCTGTGCAGCGCGAGGCGCTGGGCGGGGGCCGGGACGGGCGCTTCGGTCGGCTGGTGCTCGTTCGTCGTCATGACCGCCAGCCTAGGGACCTGGTGGACCCGTTTCCTGGTGCATTCGAACCACAGAATCCTGGGCCACTTCGCGTGCGCCCGGCCGTGGGGCGAGTGTGGCACGGCGGCGGCCGAAAGGGGAGGGCCCGGGGGAACCTCCGGGCGCGGACGCGCACTCCCGGCGCGCGAACGGGAGTGCGAGGATCGACCGCGGGGGCGCCACCACGCGTGCCCCCGCCGGGCGAGGTCAGGGGGCCGCGATCGTGTGTACGGCGTTCGTCAGCATCGAACCGGGGGCGGCCGTGCCGGTGCTGCTCCTCTCCGTCCGGGACGAGTACCTCGGGCGCGACTGGCTGCCGCCGGACCACCACTGGCCGGACCGGCCGGCCCTGGTCGGCGGACTCGACCTCGCCGCCGGCGGCACCTGGCTGGCCGTCGACCCCGGGCGGCGGACCGCCGCCTGCCTACTGAACGGCTTCGGGCCGCTCGCCCCCACCGACACCCGGCTCTCCCGTGGCGAACTGCCGCTCACCGCCGTCCGGGACGGCGGGATCGGCCACCTCGACCTCACCCCGTACGACCCGTTCCACCTCGTCCTGGTCCGGCCCGACGGCGCCCGGGTCGCCAGCTGGGGCGGCGGCCGACTGGAGGAGCGCGAACTGCCGGTCGGCCTCAGCGTGGTGCTCAACGACGGGCTGGAGGGCGCGGCCGCCAACCGGACCGCCTCCGAGCGGATCCGCGCGCTGATGGCCGCCCGCGCCGACCGCTTCCGGGCCCGCCTCGCCGCCGCGCCCCGGCCGGAGCCGACCGGCGACGGGTCCGCCGAACGGGCCTGGGGCGACTGGCTGCCGATCGTCGCGGGCGACGGCCTGCCGCTGGACGACGACGCGGCGCTGATCCAGCGGCGGGACTTCGGCGACGGGCGGATCTGGGGGTCCTCCTCGATCTCACTGCTCGCGCTCGGGCCGGACGGGCCGCGCTACGACTTCGCCCCCGCGCCGGTGCCCGCCGGCGGCGGGGCGTGGCGGCGGGTGCCGCTCGGCGGAGGCGGGTCGGCGGCGCGGTCCGGCGACTGACCGGCGTGACCGGCGGCTGACCGGCGGCTGACCGGCGGCGGTGGCGCCCAGACGTCCGCTCGATGAACTTCTGGCGGCGGGGCTGCCGGGCGTCTACATGCCCGTAGTAGCTTCGCGGGGCTCCCCCGGATCCAGACCCCCGAGCGAAGGTGCGCGATGTCCACCCTGACCTACCCGGAAGCGATAGGCGTCGGCCTGCTGCAGGGTGTGACGGAACTCTTCCCGGTCTCCAGCCTGGGCCACAGCATCCTGCTCCCCGCCCTGATCGGCGGGAAGATCCAGCGGGACCTCGACATGACCGCCGAGGGCTCCTCCTACCTCGCCGTCCTGGTCGGCCTGCACCTGGCCACCGCGTTCGCGCTGGTGGTGTTCTTCCGCAAGGACTGGGTCCGGGTGATCGGCGGCTTCTTCAGCTCGATCCGCCGCCGCCGGGTCGAGAGCCGGGACGAGAAGCTCGCCTGGCTGCTGATCATCTCCACCATCCCGGTCGGGGTGGCGGGCCTCGCCCTGGAGAAGGCGCTGCGCAACGCGCTCGGCAAGCCCGTCCCGGCCGCCGTCTTCCTGGCCCTCAACGGGCTGGTGCTGCTCGGTGCCGAACGGCTCAAGCGCGGCGGCACCGGCCGTCGGCGGGCCGGGCACGCCGCCCCGCCCGCCGAGGAACCGGGCCTCGACCCGGCGATCGCCTCCGACCACCGCCTCGCCCGGCTCGGCTTCGTCCAGGGCGCCTGGATCGGCGCCGCCCAGATCCTCGCGCTCTTCCCCGGTATCAGCCGCTCCGGTGTCACCATGAGCGCCGGCATCCTGCGCGGCCTGCACCACGAGGACGCCGCCCGCTTCTCCTTCCTGCTCGCGACCCCGGTCATCCTGGCCGCCTCCGTGCTGAAGGTGCCGGAGCTGTTCAAGCCGGAGAACTCCGCCGTCCTCGGCCCGGTCGTCGCCGGCAGCATCGCCGCCTTCGTCGCCGGCTACGTCTCGGTGCGCTTCCTCACCAAGTACTTCGAGACCCGCAGCCTGACGCCGTTCGCGCTCTACTGCTTCCTCGCCGGCATCGGCAGCGCGGTCTACCTGTCGGTCTGATCCGCCACCGACTCGGGGTCGAGGATGCCGGGCCGCGCGATAATCGGGCCCGTGAGCAGCTCCTGGACCTCCTTCGGCGGCGACTTGCACCTGGACCTCACCGAGCGGCGCGCCGCCGGGGCCGGGCTGCGGGCCGCTCTGGAGGACGCGCTGCGCGAGGCCGTCCAGGACGGGCGGCTCGTGCCCGGCACCCGGCTGCCGTCCTCGCGGGCCCTCGGCGAGGACCTCGGGATCGCCCGGAACACCGTGGTCGAGGCGTACGGGCAGCTCACCGCGGAGGGCTGGCTCACCTCCCGGCAGGGCTCCGGCACCACCGTCGCCCGGCGGGCCGCGCCCGGCCGGAGCCGGCGGGTGGCCCGGCCCGCGGCGGGGCGGCGGGCCGTCCGGCACGACCTGATGGCCGGGCGGCCCGACCTCTCGCTCTTCCCCCGCACCGCCTGGCTCGCCGCCGCCCGCCGGGCCCTCGCCACCGCGCCGCACGAGGCCTTCGGCTACGGCAGCCCGTTCGGCCGGATCGAGCTGCGACGGGCGCTCACCGACTACCTGGCGCGGGTCCGCGGCGTCCGCACCGACCCCGACCACCTGCTGATCTGCACCGGTGTCTCCCAGGGCCTGGGCCTGCTCTGCGCCGCCCTGCGGGAGCGCGGGGACCGCGCCCTCGCGGTCGAGGAGTACGGGCTGCCGCCGCAGCACGCCGTCGCCCGGGCGGCGGGGCTGGCCACCGTCCCGGTGCCGCTGGACGGGGCGGGCGCCCGGGTCGAGCGGCTGGACGGCCGGTGCGGGGCCGTCCTGCTCACCCCCGCGCACCAGTTCCCCACCGGTGCGCCGCTGGCCGCCGACCGGCGGGCCGCCGCGGTGCGCTGGGCGCGCGAGCGGGACGGGTACGTCGTCGAGGACGACTACGACGGCGAGTTCCGCTACGACCGGCAGCCGGTCGGCGCGATGCAGGCGCTCGACCCGGAGCGGGTGGTGTACGCCGGGACGGCCGCCAAGAGCCTCGCGCCGGGCCTGCGGCTGGCCTGGCTGGCCCTGCCCGACGCGCTGGTCGAGCCGGTGGCCCGGTTGAAGACGCTGGCCGACACGATGTCCCCGGTGCTCGACCAGCTGACCCTCGCCGAGCTGATCACCTCCGGGACGTACGACCGGCACGTCCGCCGCTGCCGGCTGCACTACCGGCGCCGGCGGGACCGGCTGGTCGCCGCGCTCGCCGAGCACGCCCCGCGCGTGCGGGTCACCGGGATCGCCGCCGGGCTGCACGCCGTTCTCCAACTGCCGCCCGGTTCCGCGTCCGAGGCTGAGCTGCTGGCCCGGGCCGAGGCCGCCGGCCTGGCCCTCGAAGGGCTGTCCTGGCACCTCGCCGACCGGTCGGCCGCCGCCCCGGACGCCGCTCCCGCTCTGGTGATCGGCTACGCGTCCCCGCCCGAGCACGCCTTCCCGGCCGCGCTGGACGCCCTCTGCGAACTGCTGCGCGAGCGGTGAGGGCCGCGACCACCCCGGTGAACTACTTGTTGCGGTTGCCCAGTTCGAACAGCAGCATGATGAAGCCGGCGAAGGCGTGGATGCCGGCGGTGTAGATCACCAGGCGGATCCCGACCCGGCGGTTGGCCGAGATGCCGGCGTCGACGGTCAGCGGGGCGGGGGTCGGAGCGGCCGGGGCGGTGGCCGCGGCGGCCTTCTCGGGGCTGGTGGGATCGGCCATGAGGGATCTCCTCCAAGGGTTCTGACGTTGGGTCAGTGGGTTGCCGCGGGGCCGCCGAGGCAGAGTTCGCCGCCGGGGCTCTGCAGCAGGGTGTGGACGAAGAGCAGTTCGACGCCGTCCGGTGCGTCGGCGGCGATGCAGTGCGGGGTGAGCGAGTCGAAGTGGGCGGAGTCGCCGACGTCGAGGCGGTGGACGCGGTCGCCGAGGGTCAGCTTGAGCCGGCCCTGCAGGACGTACAGCCACTCCTCGCCGGGGTGGACCCGGACCACCGTGTCCTGCACGCCCGGGGGCACGTGGACGCGCAGCGCCTGCATCGCCCGGCCGGGGGCGCCGGCCCGGCGGTAGCCCCAGCCCCCGGCGCGGCCGGGTTCGATGGCGCCGCCGCGCACGACCGGGTCGGGTTCGGCCATGGTCTCGCCGAGCAGGCCGGAGACGGAGGTGCCGTAGGCGCGGGCGAGGCCGAGCAGGACGGGGAGGGAGGGCTGGCGGCGGCCGGTCTCCAGCCGGGACAGATAGGCTGGGGAGAGCCCGACCCGGGCGGAGGCCACTTCGAGGGTCAGGCGGCTGCTGAGCCGGTGTTCCCGGAGGCGGGCGGCGAGGCCGGCCACTTCCTGGTCGTCGAGCCGGTCTCCCGGGGCGGCGTCCCCGGTCGGGCTGGTGGTCATGTGACCAGTGGACACCCGCCGTGCCGCTCGGGCAAGATTTTTGCCTCAGAGGCAAGAGGCCCGGATCGGATCCCCGTTCTCGGCTAGGGCCGCGGGATGTTGCGCAGGTTGCTGCGGGCCAGGTCGATCATGCGTCCGACCCCGCCGGAGAGCACCGTCCGCCCGGCCGCCAGCGCGAAGCCCTTCAGCTGGGCGGCCGTGATGTACGGCGGGATGGACAGCGCGTTGGGGTCGGTGACCACGTCCACCAGGGCGGGGCCGGGCCGTTCCAGCGCCTCCGCCAGCACCTCCCGGACCCTCGCCGGCTCGGTGACCCGCTTGGCCGGGATGCCCGTCGCCCGCGCGATCCCCGCGTAGTCGACGTCCCCGTTGTCGATCTCGTACTCCGGGTAGCCCGAGACCAGCATCTCCAGCTTGATCATGCCGAGCGCCCCGTTGTTGAAGACGACGGTCTTCACCGGCAGCCGGTGCTTGGCCACCGTCAGCAGTTCGCCGAGCAGCATGCCGATCCCGCCGTCGCCGGCCATCGCGATCACCTGGCGCCCGGGGCAGGCCAGTTGGGCGCCGATGGCGTGCGGCAGGGCGTTGGCCATCGAGCCGTGCAGGAAGGAGCCGATCACCCGGCGGCGGCCGTTCGGCTGGAGGTAGCGGGCGGCCCAGACGTTGTTCATGCCGGTGTCCACAGTGAACACCGCGTCGTCGGCGGCCACCTCGTCGAGCACCGAGGCGACGTACTCGGGGTGGATCGGCAGGTGCTTCTCGATGTCCCGGGTGTAGGCGCCGACCACGTCCTCCAGCGAGCGGCAGTGCTTGCGCAGCATCTCGTCGAGGAAGGCGCGGTCGCGCTTGGCGTCCAACAGCGGCAGGACGGCCCGCAGGGTGGCGGCGACATCGCCGTGGACGGCCAGTTCGAGCGCGGTGCGGCGGCCCAGCCGGGTGGCGTCGTGGTCGACCTGGACGGTGTGCGCCTGCGGCAGGAAGGAGTCGTACGGGAAGTCGGTGCCGAGCAGCAGCACCAGGTCGGCGGAGTGCAGCGCCTCGTGGCAGGCGCCGTAGCCGAGCAGGCCGCTCATGCCGACGTCGTACGGATTGTCGTACTGGATCCACTCCTTGCCGCGCAGGGAGTGCCCGACCGGCGCGTTCAGGGCCCGGGCCGCCTCCATCACCTCGCCGTGCGCCCCGCGCACCCCCGCGCCGCAGAACAGGGCGACCTTGCGGGCCGCGTTGAGCAGCCGGGCCAGCTCCTGCACCTGGGACCACGGCGGCGCGGCGACGGCCTGCTCGGTGAGGAAGTGGCTGGTCCCGGTGGGTCCGGCGGCGGGGAGCGCGGCGACGTCCCCGGGGAAGGCCAGCACCGAGACGCCGTGCGAGCCGAGCGCGTGCTGGATGGCGATCCGCATCAGCCGGGGCAGCTGCGCGGGGGTGGAGAGCATCTCGCACCAGGTGCTGCAGTCGGTGAACACCCGCTCGGGGTGGGTCTCCTGGAAGAAGCCGGTGCCGATCTGCCCGGACGGGATGTGCGAGGCGAGCGCCAGCACCGGCAGGCCGCTGCGCTGGGCGTCGTACAGGCCCTGGACGAGGTGGGTGTTGCCGGGCCCGCAGGAGCCTGCGCAGACCGCGAGCCGACCGCTGAGCTCGGCCTCGGCGGCCGCCGCGAAGGCGCCCGCCTCCTCGTTGCGCACGTGCACCCAGCTGATGCCGTCGGTCCGCCGGATCGCGTCCACGACCGGGTTGAGGCTGTCTCCGACCACGCCGTAGACCCGCTCGACCCCGGCCTGCCGGAGCACCTCCACCATCTGTTCGGCCACGCTCGCCACGGGTGCTCTCCAATCACCGGCCGCCGACTGCCGCAGGACACCTGCACCCTCCGACGGCCGGGCCCGCCCCGCACCCGGAGCGGGCCCGAACAGGTGAACGACCGGTCGGCGCGGCTACTCCGCCGCCAAGTGGTCCTGCTGCCCGAGCTTGCCGCTGACCAGGCCCGCCTGCGCCTGCCGCCGGGCGGGCTCGCGGCCGGGCGGCTGGCCGCACCGCTCCTGGGCCGGCGGCGCGGTGGTCGGCAGGGTGACCGGCTCCCCGGCCTTCACCTGCACCGGCTCGCCGTCGTGCCACAGGTGCAGCACCTCGCCGCGGCGCAGCGCGTACGTCGTCCCCTCGTGGGTGATCTGGACGCCCAGCAACTGCCCGCGGACCATCAGCGAGAACCCGAGCCTCATCAGCCCGCCCGGCAGCCGGGGCCGGAAGGACAGCGACTCGCTGTGGTCGCGCAGCCCCCCGAAGCCCGCCACCAAGGCGATGCAGGCACCCGCGAGCGAGGCCATGTGCAGGCCGTCGCGGGTGTTGCCGCCGAGGTCGTGCAGGTCCATCAGCGCCGCCTCGGCCGTGTAGTCGTACGCGAGGTCGAGCTGGCCGACCTCGGCGGCGATCACCGCCTGGGTGCACGCGGAGAGCGAGGAGTCGCGGACGGTGAGCCGCTCGTAGTAGGCGAAGTTGCGGACCTTCTGCTCGTCGGTGAACGCGTCGCCGCGGACCTGCATGGCGAGCACCAGGTCGGCCTGCTTGACCACCTGCTTGCGGTACAGGTCGAAGTACGGGTAGTGCAGCAGCAGCGGGTACTTCTCGGGCGGGGTGTGCTCGAAGTCCCAGACCTGGTGGTGGGTGAAGCCGTCGGCCTGCGGGTGCACGCCGAGGTCCTCGTCGTACGGGATGTACATCGCGGCCGCGGCGTCCCGCCAGGCGGCGGTCTCCTCGGTGTCGACGCCGAGTTCGGCGGCCTCGTGCGGGTGGCGGGCGGCGGCCTCGGCGGCGGCGCGCAGGTTCGTCTGCGCCATCAGGTTGGTGAACACGTTGTTGTCGGCGACGGCGCTGTACTCGTCCGGGCCGGTGACGCCTTCGATGCGGAACTTCCCCGAGACGTCGTGGTGGCCGAGCGAGCGCCACATCCGGGCGGTCTCCACCAGCAGTTCGAGCCCGTACGCGCGCTCGAACTCGGCGTCCCCGGTGGCCCGGACGTAGCGGGCGACGGCGGCGGCGATGTCGGCGCCGATGTGGAAGGCGGCGGTACCGGCCGGCCAGTACCCGGAGCACTCCTCGCCGCGGATGGTCCGCCAGGGGAACACCGCTCCGGCCAGGCCGAGTTGGGCGGCCCGTTCGCGGGCCAGCGGCAGCGTGGTGTGCCGCCAGCGCAGGGCCTGGTTGACGGCCCCGGGCAGGCAGTAGGTGAGCACCGGGAGGACGAAGGTCTCGGTGTCCCAGAAGCTGTGCCCGTCGTAGCCGGGGCCAGTCAACCCCTTGGCGGGGATGGCCCGTTCCTCGCTGCGGGCGCCGGCCTGGAGGACGTGGAAGACGGCGAACCGGACGGCCTGCTGGAGTTCGACGTCGCCTTCGATCTCGACGTCACTGGTCTCCCAGAACTCCTTGAGGTAGGCGGCCTGTTCGGCGGCCAGACCGTCCCAGCCGGTGTACCGGGCGGCGGTCAGCGCGGCCTCCACCTGGTCCCGGACGGCGGGCTGCGAGCGCGTCCCCGACCAGCCGTAGGCCATCAACTTGACCAGCCGCAGCCGCTGTCCGGGCCGGAGCACGGTGGTGACGCTGATCCGGCAGTGGTCGGCCTCGGCCTCGGCGACGGTTTCGAGCTCCTCCGGGCCCTCGATCACGTGGTCCATCCCGGCGGCGACCCGGATCGCGCTGTAGCGGGTGCGGTGCACCAGGACGGCCTTGGTGTCGCTCGCGTGGTGCACCTCGGGCTGCAGCGGCGCCTCCAGGACGGCGGAGGCCCGAGGATCGCCCTCGGGGCCGCCGGGCAGCTGCTCGTTGGCGACCAGCTCGGACTGGAGCACGATCCGCACCGGTCCGTCCACCGCCTCGACGCTGTAGTCGACCGCGGCGATCGCGCGCTGGGTGAGCGAGACCAGCCGGGAGGAGCGCACCCGGATGGTCCGGCCGGCCGGGGAGGTCCACTCGGCCTCGCGGTGCAGTATCCCCTCCCGGAAGTCCAACCAGCGCTTGTGGCGGACGAGTTCGCCGTAGCGCAGGTCGAAGGGCTCGTCGTCGACCAGCAGCCGGATGATCTTGCCGTTGGTCACGTTGATGACGCTCTGGCTGGACTCCGGGTAGCCGTAGCCGCCCTCGCCGTACGGCAGCGGGCGGAGCTCGAAGACACCGTTCAGGTAGGTGCCGGGGAGGCCGTGCGGCTCGCCCTCGTCCAGGTTGGCGCGCAGGCCGATGTGGCCGTTGGAGAGCGCGAACAGCGACTCGGCGCGGGCCATCGCGGTCAGGTCCAGGCCCTGCTCGGCGATCAGCCAGGGGTCGACGGAGAAGTTGTCCAAGCCACTCATGCGACTGCCTCACTCCGCTCACTCATGCCCGCTCCTCCAGCAGTTCGGCGAGGTCGTCGACGACCACGGTCGCGCCGTCCCGGCGCAGTTCGGCGGCCTGCCCGGTGCGGTTGACCCCGACCACGGCCCCGAAGCCGCCCGCACGGCCGGAGGCCACCCCGGCGAGCGCGTCCTCGAAGACGGCGGCGTGCGCGGGCTCGACGCCCAGCGTGCGGGCGGCGTACAGGTAGGTGTCGGGGGCGGGTTTGCCGGGCAGGCCCTCGCGCTGGGCGACGACGCCGTCCACGATCACGTCGAACAGCCCCTCGATGCCCGCCGCCCGCAGCACGTCCCGGCAGTTGGCGCTGGAGGACACCACGGCGCTGGGCAGCCCGAGCGCGCGCAACCGGTGCACGTACGCGACCGAGCCGTCGTACGGCTGGACGCCCTGCTCGCGGATCAACCGCAGGACGGTGTCGTTCTTGGCCCGGCTGATCCCGTGCACGGTACGGGTGTTGGGCGGATCGGCGTCGGTGCCCTCGGGCAGGTCGACGCCCCGGCTGCGCAGGAACGCCCGGGTGCCGTCCAGTCTCGGACGGCCGTCCACGTAGGTGTCGTAGTCGGTGACGGCGCCGAAGGGGACGAACTGCCCGCCGGTGCGGGCGGCTTCGGCGCGCAGGAAGGAGTCGAAGGTGTCCTTCCAGGCCGCGGCGTGCACCTTGGCGGTCTGGGTGAGGACCCCGTCGAGGTCGAAGAGGAAAGCGCGGATGTCGTCCGGTAGCCCCAGCATGGGTGCAGTCTTACCCGGGAACGCGGGGAAGCCGCCCATTTCCCGGCGGCGCGTCGCGGGAAGGGCGGCTTCCGGTTGCCCGGGTGCTCGTGGGTGGCCAGGTGGGCTCGTGGGTGCCCGGCGCTGTCACGGCGAGGGGTGCCCGGCGCTGTTACGGCGAGTCGGGCATCTGCGCCTCGGCGGCCTCCGCCACCGCGAACACCGCGCCCTGCGGGTCCTGGACGACCGCCATCCGGCCGGACTGCATGTCGAACGGCGGCTGGATCACCGAGCCGCCCGCCTTGACCAGGGCGTCCACGGTGGAGTCGGTGTCGTCCACCGAGAAGTAGGCCATCCAGTGCGAGGGCGTGCCCGCCCCCAGGTACCCGGGGATCGGCTGCATGCCGCCCACCGTACGGTCGCCGGCGTTGAGCGAGAAGTACCCCTCCATGCCCTGGATGGTCGCCGGGCGCAGCCCGAGCGCCGGGAGGTAGAAGCGGCCGGCCGCTTCGGTGTCGGCGGTGTTGAGCTCGTTCCAGACCAGTGCGCCGGGCTCGTTGACCACGCCCGCGCCGATGAAGTCCATCGCCTGCCAGACGCCGAACACCGCGCCGGTCGGGTCGGCGGCGACCAGCATCCGGCCGATCACGCCGACGTCCATCGCCGGGTAGAGGATCGTGCCGCCGTGCTCGGCGATGGCAGCCCCGCTCACGTCGGCGTCGTCCGAGGCCAGGTAGGTGGTCCAGGCGACGGGCGGCAGCGGCTGGCCCTCGGGCGCGGACCGCGCCATGATCCCGGCGACCGGTCGGTCGTTGAGCATGCACACGGCGTAGCCGCCGAACTCGGCCGGGCCGACCTCGCCCTGCCAGCCGAACAGGTCGCGGTAGAAGTCGAGCGCGGCCTGCTGGTCGCTCGCCATCAGGTCGATCCAGCACGGGGTGCCGGGCTTGTACGGAGCGGTGACTACGGGCATTGCTGGGCCTCCCGAAGGCAGTGGTCGTCGGGGCGGGCGGGTCCCGGCCGCCCGGTGCCGGGCTGCCGGTGCCGGCCGTCGGCGCGAACGGCGGGTACACCGCCCACCATCGGCCCGGCGCCGCGATCCCGCCACCGGACGGCGCCCTGGCGGGCGATCGGACGGGCCCGGGGCCCGTTCAGCCGCCGGCGGGCCGTTCACGCGGCGTCGTGGCGCTCATGCCGTCGCGGGGGCCGTTCACGCGGCGTCGTGCCGCTGGGCCGTGACGAAGTACGGCTGCACCTTGCCGCTCTGCACGTAGTCCTTGAGCCGGACCAGCAGTTCGGCCCAGGTGCCGGCGACCAGCGGGACGCCGTCCTCGCTGCCCGGCTGCCAGCCGCCGTGCCGGAACAGCAACCGGGTGCGGCCGGGCTCGTCGGGCTGGTCGGCGAGGTCCCAGCTGATCCAGGTGCCGGCCCAGTGCGGCGGGAAGGCCCCGGCGTTGGCCCACACCACCCGGTCCAGGTCGGCCCGCTCGCGGCGCAGCCGGAACGGCTCGGGGACGCCGGGGAAGTCGAACAGCAGGACGTCGCCCTCCCGGTCCACGCCGGTGGTCCACCAGCTGGTCAGCCCGCCGTGCGTGTTGAGCGCGGCGAGGACGACGGCCCGGGGTGCGGCGATGTCGAACTGGAGGGCGATCTCGGGCATGGGGTCCGCCTTTCGGTGCGCGCCCCCCTCGTCCGTGGGCCGGGTCCGGTGTGCCCGGGTCCGGTGCGTCGGGCCCCCGTCCCTCAGGTCGCCCGTGCCGGGCGCCCCCCGGTTTCTCCGGCCACCATGGCACGACCCCCGGGCCCGCGCGCCCTGGACGGCGCCGGCCCGGGGGTCGCCCCCACGGCTCGGGTGCGGTCAGCCGCCGCTGCCGTAGGAGGTGTTCGCGCAGATGTCGTCGTCCGCCGAGCGGGCGTCGTTGGTGACGGTGGTGGGCAGCGGCGCCGGGGGCGCCGGGGTGCCGTTCGCGGCCGCGCCGCCCGTCCCGGTGGCCGGGCCGGTGGGCCCGCCGCCGTTGGCCGCGGAGAAGTCCTTGCCGACGATCAGGGTCACGCCCGCCGAGTTGCCGGCCTCGACGCTGGCGCCCGGGAACAGCGCGGCGACCTTGTCGGCGTTCGCCTTCTGCCCGGAGCCGTACTCGATCATGGTGGTCTTGTACTTGGTGCTCGCCGCCTGGCCCGCCGTGGTGGCGGCGAACTTGGCGGCCTTCAGCTGCGCGGTCGCCTTGCCGGCCAGGCCGTTCTCGGTCGTCCCGTTGTAGACCGCCACCTTGATCGACGAGTTGCCGGCGTCCGCGACCGGCGCGGCGGGCGCGCTGGGCGCGGCCGACTGCGGCGCGGCCGGTGCGCTCGGGCTGGCGGCGGCGTCCGGCTGCTGGCCGGTGGCGTTCTGCCCGTCGATGGTCTGGTCGGCCTTGAGGGTCTCCCAGAGCTTGTTGGCGTCCGGCTGGACCAGGTCGAGGTCCTTGTCCTGGGTGCGGTAACGCCAGGGCGCCGTCACGAACTTGAGGTCGTGCATGTCGATGTTCTTGAGCGACAGCCCGAAGGAGAGCAGCTTGTCCGCGGAGGCCAGCCCCGGGTCGACCACCAGCGACTTGGTCGCGGCGTCGGCCAGCGGCAGCAGGTTGGTGGGGCTCAGCCCGTCCTTCTTGACCTTGCTCGCGAGCGAGCTGAGGAAGGCCTGCTGGCGCTTCATCCGGCCGATGTCGGAGCCGTCGCCGATGCCGTGCCGCAGCCGCACGTAGTCCAGCGCCTGCTGGCCCTGCACGGTCTGCTTGCCCTGCGGCAGGACGAGGTCGCCCTTCCTGTGCAGGTTGGGGTTGACGTCGCCCTCGTAGATGGCCTTCGGCAGGCAGACGTCGACGCCGTTCACGGCCTTGGTCATCGCGGAGAAGCCGTTGAAGTCGACCACGATGGTGTGGTCGACCCGGATCCCGGTGAGCTTCTCCACCGTGTTCTGGGCGCAGGCCGGGTTGCCGCCGTCGCTGCCGCCGACCGAGAAGGCCGCGTTGAACAGGTCGCTGGACGACCCCTTGGTCCACTTGCCGTTGGGCAGTTTGCAGGGCGGGATCGGGACCTTCGCGTTGCGCGGGATCGAGATGCCCACGGCGTGCTTGTGGTCGGCGTAGACGTGCAGCAGGATCGTGGTGTCCGAGCGGGCGCCGCCGTCCGCGCTACCGCCGCCGAGGTCGGAGTTGTTGCTGCCGCGGCTGTCCGAGCCGATCAGCAGCACGTTGACCGGCTTGTTGCCGTCCGCGTCGGCCTGCGCCTCCGGCGGGCGGTCGGTTGCTATCGCGTCGCCGTCGAAGGACTTGATGTTGGCGTTCAGCTTGAAGTAGATCGCCCCGCCGGCGCCCGCGATCAGCACCAGCACGCCGGCCGCCGACCAGGCGACGATCTTCTTCACGTTCTTCTTGGGCTTGCGGCTGTTGCGCGCCGCCGCCCGGCCGCCGCCGGCCGCCGCCTCCGGCCTGCCGCCGTCCTTGCCCGCGCCCCGACCGCCGTCCTTGCCCGCGTCCTTGCCGCCGTCCTTGCCACCGCGGCCACCGCCCTTGCCCTGGGCGGCGCGCCGGGCCTCCGCCCGGCCCCCGGTACGCGGCGGAGGCACGGACCCATCGCTCCCCGTCGTGAGCGCGCCGGGTGCGTTCTCGCCCCGAGCCGGGCCCTCGCCCCACTGACCTGACATGCGCGTACCTTTCACCGACGGAAGCGACGCCCCGGACGATCTGGCGCACCGCACACAGGGAGACGGTCGGGACCGTTCCCAGGTTGCACATACGAACATCGTTACAAACCGATGAACGTGGCTTCCGATCATATTTAGGCCCGACGCGATCACCGACCTCCGGTCCACCACCAACCCCGGCCACCACGGCGCAAGCTCGCCACAGAACGCCCGAAACCAGCCGATTACGACGTGACCTACGCCACCTCTCCCCGCCCCTGCGGCACCATCAGGCACCACGCGCCGCACGTCCGCAGCCACCCAGGACGGTCCGGGGGTTTTCCTCACCCCACCCCAGGGGGATGCCCCCGTTTCTCAAGGCCCGTTCGCTAGACCAGACTCAGCACCATGACCACCGACACCGCGGGGACGCCGACCGCGAAAACCCGGCCGCAGCCGCCCGCCGGACCACCGGACACCGCCCCGCCCGGAACCGGCGGGAGCGACTTCGCCCAACTGAGCCGCCGGATCACCGCCGAGGGCCTGCTCGACCGACGCCCGGTCTACTACACCGTCCGCGCGGGCCTCGTCCTCGCCGCGTTCCTCGGCGGCTGGTGGGCCATGTTCGCCCTCGGCGACACCTGGCTCCAGCTCGGACTGGCCGCCGCCATGTCCATCGTCTTCGCCCAACTGGGATTAATGGCACATGACCTGGCGCACCGTCAGGTGTTCACCGGGCGCCGCGCCGGCGAGATCGGCGGCCGCATCGTCGCCAACCTCCTGATGGGCATGAGCTACGGCTGGTGGATGAACAAGCACACCCGCCACCACGCCAACCCCAACCACGAGGAGCGGGACCCGGACGTCTCCCCCGACCTCGTCGTCTGGTCCCAGGACCAGGCCAGGAGGGCCAGCGGAATCGCCCGCTTCATCGGCCGCCGCCAGGCGTTCCTCTTCTTCCCGCTGCTCCTGCTCGAAGGCCTCAACCTCAGCTACAACAGCTTCCGCGCGCTGCGCAGCCCGATCATGAAGCGCCCCTACCTGGAGGGCTTCCTGCTGGTCGCCCACTTCGCCGCCTACCTCGGGCTGGTCTTCGCCGCCCTCCCGGTCGGCAAGGCCTTCGCCTTCCTCGCCGTCCACCAGGCCCTGCTCGGCGTCTACTTGGGCTGCGTCTTCGCCCCCAACCACAAGGGCATGCTGATGGTGACGCCCGGCATGCGGCTCGACTTCCTCCGCCGCCAGGTCCTCACCTCCCGCAACGTCCGCGGCGGCTACTTCATCGACGCCCTGATGGGCGGCCTCAACTACCAGGTCGAGCACCACCTCTTCCCCAGCATGCCCACCCCGGCCCTGCGCCGCGCCGCCGTCCTCACCCGCGACTTCTGCGCCGAGAAGGAGATCACCTACTACGAGACCGGCCTCTTCCGCTCGTACCGCGAGATCCTCACCCACCTCCACCAGACCGGCGCCCCGATCCGCGCCGCGGCCTGATCCGCCCCACGACCCACACCGCACCGCGGCACCCCGGCTACTCGACCAGCCGGGGTGCCGCAGTGCGTTCACCGGCGGCGGACATGCAAAAGGCCAGGTCAGAGGGTGTCTGACCTGGCCTCAGTTCGGTGGGCCACCAGGGGCTCGAACCCTGAACCTACGGATTAAAAGTCCGCAGCTCTGCCAATTGAGCTAGTGGCCCGCGGCCCTCGTCCCGGTTGGGGAGGGCCACCGTGATCCTACCCGGTGGGGCGCAGGGCTCCGCCAGTGGATTGCGCGGGCGCGCCGGGGGCGGGGGGCGGAGCGTAGTGGGCGGCACGGACGCGGCGGAGCCAGGATTCGGCGGGGCGCGGGTCGGGGGCGGCGGGGAGGACGCCGGGGCGGGCGAGGCGGTCGGCGGCGTCGGCGAGCAGGGATTCGGCGACGGCGGGGCGGTCGGCGATGCGTTCGCCGAGGTCGCGGACGTGTCCGGGGTCGGCGAGGCGGACCAGGTTGTGGCCGGTCTCGTGCAGCCGGACGGCCTGTTCGACCAGCCGGACCAGGTGCCGGGCGTGCTTGGCGGCCCGGCGGCGGGTGGCCGGGTCGGTCGTGTCGCGGGTCAGCAGTTTGCGGAACTGCTGCTCTGCGTAACCGAGATAGGCCTTCCGGACGCCCGATTCACTGAGGAAGCTCGAGCGGATCTCGACCAGTTCGGCACCGAGCGGAGTGCGGATCTCGTACAGGTCGTCCGGCAGCCAGACGAGCTCGGAGGCGGTCGGATTGCAGGACAGCGCCAGGCGGCACCACTTGGCGGCCTCGTGCAGGGTGACGTCGGGCCCGGTGGTGACGTGCGACTCGGCCGGGCGGTGCAGGCCGTGCAGTTCCTCGGTGGGGGCGGCGTACAGGCCGAGCCGGTCGACGTCGGAGCCGGCGTGGGCGAAGCCGTACGCGGTGGAGCCGACCACCCCGGCGAGCAGGACGGTGCCGGGGACGACGGGTGCGGGTGCGGGTACGGGTGCGGGTTCGTCGGACATCGCCGGTCTCCTCTCTCGACTCTCTCGACGCCTCTCGACCTGGCAGCCGGCAGGGCTGCGGTGGCGGCGCCGCTACCGCATCCTCGCCGGTCCGGGCCGCGCCGGGCGAACGATTTCCGCTCCGGGGCCCGCCCCGGCCGGTCCGCCGGGTAGCGTACCGAGCATGTCGACCACCACCTCCGACGACGGCGTCCTGATCGTCACCGGCGCCGGCCGCGGCATCGGCGCCGCCACCGCCCTGCTCGCCGCCCGGCGCGGCTACCGGGTCTGCGTCAACTACCGCACGGACGAGGCCTCGGCCACCGCCGTGGTGGACGCCGTCCGGGCCGAGGGCGGCACCGCGCTCGCCGTCCGGGCCGACGTCACCCGCACCGCCGAGGTGGAGCGGCTGTTCACCACCGTGGACGCCGAACTCGGGCTGCTCACCGGCCTGGTGAACAACGCCGGCACGCTGGAGAAGCAGTGCCGGCTGGAGGACATCGACGAGGACCGGCTGAACCGGATCTGGGCCGCCAACATCACCGGCCCGTTCCTGTGCGCGGCCCAGGCCGTGCGCCGGATGTCCACCCGGCACGGCGGCCGCGGCGGTGCCATCGTCAACGTGTCCTCGGCCGCCTCGCGGCTCGGCTCGCCCAACGAGTACGTCGACTACGCGGCCGCCAAGGGCGCCGTCGACTCGATGACCCGCGGCCTCGCCCTGGAGGTCGCCGCCGAGGGGATCCGGGTCAACGCCGTCCGCCCCGGCCTGATCCACACCGACATCCACGCCCTCGGCGGCGAGCCCGGCCGGGTCGACCGGGTCGCCCCCGGGCTGCCGATGCGGCGCGGCGGACGGGCGGAGGAGGTCGCCGAGGCGATCCTCTTCCTGCTCTCCCCCGCCGCCTCGTACACCACCAACGCCTTCCTGGACGTCTCCGGCGGGCGCTGAAAGGTTCCCTCCGGTTTCCTTCCGCCGGCCCGCCCCCGCCCGTACCGTGGGGCCATGACCGATGCCTTCATCGACATCCCCGGTGTGCGCAACTTCCGTGACGCGGGCGGGATCGGCGCCCTGCGGCGGGGCGTGCTCTACCGCTCCGGCTCCTTCCACACCCTCACCGAAGAGGGCGCCCGGCGCCTCAAGGCCCTCGGCCTGCGCACCGTCCTCGACCTGCGCAGTCCGGTCGAGCTGGAGGTCTGGCCCGACCTGCGGCACGGCCTCGACCACGAGGCCCTCAACCTCCCGACCCTGCCCGCCAACCGTGAGGACATCGACCAGCCCTGGCCCGAGGACCAGGCGGCGCTCTACCCCTTCATGGCCCGGACCGCCGGCCCGTCCCTCGCCGCCGTCGTCCGCCGCCTCGCCGCCCCCGGCGCGCTGCCCGCCCTCGTGCACTGCGCCGTCGGCAAGGACCGCACCGGCCTGACCATCGCCGTCCTGCAGTCCCTGCTCGGCGCCTCGGAGGCCGACGTTACCGCCGACTTCCTGCTCTCCAACGTCGGCCTCGGCCTCGACCGGGGCCCCACCCCCTACGTCGACGAGACCGGCACCGAACGCGTCTCCCGCCCCGTCACCGCCGAACTCCTCGCCTCCGCCCTGGGCTGGATCCACACCCAGCACTCCTCCGTCCCCGCCTACCTCCGCGCCCACGGCGTCACCGACGAGGAACTGACCGCCCTGCGCGCCAACCTGTCGGCCTGACCGGCCCGGGGACGCACCTACTCCTGGCGTTCGAAGCGCCACCACTGGGCGGGCGAGTCGGTGTCCTCCCACTGGTGGACGGTGGGGTCGGGGGGTGCGGCGGCGGTGAGGGGCTTGCCGCTGATGAAGCTGGTGATGGTGTAGGTGCCGGGGGCGTCCACGTGGGCTTCGAGGAGCCATTCCTGGGCGCCGAAGGCGTTGGCGGACCACTGCTGGATGGGGACGCCGTCGTCGGTGGAGGCGCCGGTGACGTCGAGGCGCTTGCCGCTGGCGGCGTTCTCCAGGTGGCAGAGGGCGCCGCCCGGGTGGACGGCGGTGAGCTGCCAGAGCTGGGCGTCGGAACCGTCGTCCGCGCCCTGGCGGACGCGGGCGCCGCTGCGCCGGCTGCCGTCGGCGACTTCGAGCAGCAGGCCGCTGTCGACGTTGCGGATCCGGTAGCGGCCGTCGGTGATCGCGGTGTCAGTCACGCTCGCAGTCTGCCACCGGGGGCCGACAGGCCTCGGAGTCGAGGACGGCGGAGCGGACGGCGGAGCGGACGGCAGGGAAGACGGCAGGGAAGACGGCGGCCTGCTGGAGGCTGGAGGCCCGGACCGGCGCGCGGGGCGGGCGGGCTATGGTCGGAAGCCGGAACAGGAAGTCAGGACAACCTCTACGAGTGGAGTCGACGATGGCGAAGGTCCCCAACGTGCTCTCGGCCGCCGCGCCCGCCGCGCTGACCGCGGCGAGCGGCCTGGTGGGCGGTTACGGCGTCGCCCGCTGGAGCGGCCGGCGCGAACTGGGCGGCGCCGTGCTGGCGGTGGCCGGTGCCGGGGCGGCCGCGCAGTGGCACCGCAGCTCGGGCGCGGCCACCGCGGCGGCGCTGACCGGTCTGTACGTGGCGGCGTTCGGCGGTTCGCATCCGCTGGCGAAGAAGATCGGCGCCTGGCCGTCGGTCTTCGCCGTCACCGGTGTGGTCGCGGCGGCCTCTACGGCCGCGACGGCGCTGGCCGCCCGCAAGCGGTAGCAGCACCCGGCGCGAGCCGCGCGCCGGCCCGCTCACCGGCCTCGGCAGCGACACCCGGCGGCGACACCCGGCGGCGGCCTCAGCGCACCGCCGCGCCGGGCTGCGCCGCCCCGCCGAACCGCGCCTCGAACGCGGCCCGGTTCGCCGAGACCGGTGAGCGGTCCCAGACCGCGAACACCACCTGTTCGAAGGCCGCCCCGTACCGGGAGAGCGCGCCCTCGAAGGCCTCGGCGACCTGGGCCGGGTCGTTGCGGAACACCCCGCAGCCCCAGGCCCCGAGCACCAGCGTGCGGACCTCGTGCCGGGCCGCCGCCGCGAGCACCCGGACGGCCCGCTCGGCGAGCACGCCCCGGACGTCCACGTCGGCCGAGCGCCGTTCCAGCTGGCCCGCGTTGGGCGCGGGCGAGGTCAGGAAGGTGACCGGGTACGGCCGCGCCAGCAGGTCCCCGCCCCGGCCGCGGATCACCGGTACGTCGGGCGAGACGATCACCCGGTGGCTGTACCGGAGGTCGGTGGAGGCGCGGTGCGCCTCGTAGTAGTCCGGCGCCTCCAGCAGGCAGGTGTAGAGCAGCGCGCTGCGGCACAGGTCCTCCTCCTGGGCGCGGGCGCCGCGCAGGTAGCCGCCGCCTGGGTTGCGCGCGGAGGCGAAGTTGAGCACCCCGACCGGGCCCGCCCCGCCCTCGACCAGGCGCCGGGCGGCCTCGATGCTGCCTTCGGCCGTCACCTCCACCGCCCCGACGGGCCCACCCGGCCCGGGCCCCGGGGCCCCGCCCCTCAGCAGCGCGTCCAGCGCCGGCGGCGCGTACGACACCGTGCCGGCCCTGGCAGCCGCCAACTGCTCCCCCACCGTGACGAGTTCGCCACCGGCCGCCCGGTAGCTCCCCCGCTCGGCGATCTCCTCGTTCACCCGGGCCACGTCGTGCAGTCTGCTGCTCATGTCCGGGACGCTACGGGACTTCCGCCGGGCCGCGCCACAGGTTATTCTCAGCTGCAGAACAACGCCTCGGGGGCGCGAGGGGTACCGGGGGAGGTACCGGGGGCATCGGGGGAACGCGACGGGCCCGCTCCAGTGCATGGAGCGGGCCCGTCGTGTGTGTTCAGGTGTTCAGCTACCGGTGGTCAACCACCGGCCGTACGGCGTCAGTTCTTCCAGCGCGGCTTGCGGTCGTCGCGGTTGAAGCCACCGGAACGGTCGCGGTCGAAGCCACCCGAGCGGGCGCCGCCACGGTCGTCACGGTCACGGCCGAAGCCACCACCGGAGGCCTGCGGACGGCCGCCGGAGCGGTGGTCGTCACGACGCGCGAACGGACGGTTGTTGCTGCCGGCGCGCTCGTCGCGGTCCCGGCCGAAGGACGGGCGGTCACCGAAGGTGCGGGCCGGGCGGTCGCCGAAGGAACGGCCGCCGCGGTCGTCGCGGTCACGGTTGAAGCCACCGGAACGGTCGCGGTCGAAGCCACCACCGGTGCGGGCCGGACGGTCACCGAAGGAACGGCCACCACGGTCGTCACGGTCACGGTTGAAACCGCCCGAGCGGGCGCCGCGGTCGTCGCGGTCACCGAAGGAACGGCCACCGCGGTCGTCACGGTCACGGTTGAAGCCACCGGAACGGGCGCCGCGGTCGTCACGGTCACCGAAGGAACGGCCACCACGGTCGTCACGGTCACGGTTGAAGCCACCGGAACGGCCACCACGGTCATCGCGGTCACGGTCACGGCCGAAGGCCGGACGCTCGGTGCGCGCCTCGCGGTACGACGGCGTGCGCTCCTCGGCCTGCGGCGCGGCGGCCGGAGCCGGCGCCTCGGTGGCCGGGGTCTCCGCAGCGGCCTCGTCGCCCGCCTCGGCGGCCGGGGCCTCGTCCTCGATGCCCAGCTCGGCCCGCTCGCGGGCGGCCCGCGCGGCCAGGCGGTCGGCCTCCTCGCGCAGCTCGGTGGTGCGGCGCTGCGCGCGCTCCAGCTGGCGGGTCATGTCGGCGAGCTCGCGCTCGGCGGCACCGGCGATGCCGGCCGCGCTCTCGGCCTGGACCTCGATCAGCGAACGGGCGCCGGTGATCTTGGCGACCTCGGCGTCGAAGGCGTGGTCGAGGATGTGGCGCGAGGCGTCGACGCCCGCGTCCTCCATCAGGCGGAAGACGCCGCGGCGCTGGTGCGGCAGCACCAGGGTGACGACGGCGCCGGAGCGCCCGGCCCGGGCGGTGCGGCCGGAGCGGTGCAGGTAGTCCTTGTGGTCGCCGGCCGGGTCCACGTTGAGGACCAGGTCGATGCCGTCGACGTGGATGCCGCGGGCGGCGACGTCGGTGGCGACGACGACGTTGACGTAGCCGTCCTTGAAGTCGCCGAGGACGCGGGTACGGGCGCCCTGGGTCATCCCGCCGTGCAGCGCGTCGGCCTTCACGCCGGCCTCGATGAGCTGCTCGGCGACGCGGTCGGCGCCCATCTGGGTGCGGACGAAGATGATCGTGCGGCCCTTGCGGGCGGCGATCGCGTTGGTGATCGGCGCCTTGTCCTTGGGCTTCACCACGAGGATGTGGTGGGTCATGGTGGTGACCGCGCCGGCCGACGGGTCGACCTCGTGGGTGACCGGGTTCTTCAGGTAGCGCTTGACCAGAGTGTCGATCTCGTTCTCCAGGGTGGCGGAGAACAGCAGGCGCTGGCCACCGGCCGGCACCTGGTCGAGGATCTCGGTGACCTCGGGCAGGAAGCCCATGTCGGCCATCTGGTCGGCCTCGTCGAGCACGACGGTCCGGACGTCGGCCAGCTTGGCGCTGCCGCGGTTCAGCAGGTCGCGCAGACGGCCGGGGGTGGCGACCAGGACGTCGACGCCGCGCTCCAGCGCGTAGATCTGGTTCGACATCGAGGTGCCGCCGCAGACGACCTTGAGCTTGAGGCCGAGCACCGAGCCGAACGGCTCCAGGGCGTCGGCCACCTGCATGGCCAGCTCGCGGGTCGGGACGAGGATCAGGCCGCGCGGGTGCTTGGGCTTGGTGCGCTCGCCGTCGGCGAGGCGGGTCAGCAGCGGCAGGCCGAAGCTGAGGGTCTTGCCGGAGCCGGTGCGGCCACGGCCCAGCACGTCCTTGCCGGCCAGGGCGTCCGGGATGGTCGCGGCCTGGATCGGGAACGGGGTGGTGACACCGCGCTTGGCGAGGGCGCGCACGACGTCGTCGTGCAGGCCCAGGTCGCCGAAGGTGATGGTGGGCTCGGCGGCCTCGACGGCCTCCTCGGCCTCGACGGCGTCGGCGTTCAGCTCGACGTCGGCGTCGGCGTCGGTGGGCTCGACGGCCTCGACGGCGTCGGTGAGGGTGTCGGCGGTGTCGGTGACATCGGCGGCGGCCTCGCTCGCGGGCATGGCGAAGCGGGCGTCGTCAACGAGAGACATGTAAAACCTTCCGGAAGTGGCACGCGCCAAAGTCCGGGGGTTCTGTTTCACAACCGCCTCTATGCGGTCAGCCACGGATCGCCGGAACGCGCCAAGGGCGCCAGATGGGAATAGGGCGCCAGTCAAATGAATCAAACGAACGATCTACCACCATAGACGAACCTCGGGATCAGAGGCAAATGCCCTGGCCAGCCCGCTAATGCCCACCCGCATGCGGGCTCGGGGCCGAGGAACCGGAGTTGCCGGCCGAGGGCTCCGTGGTCGGTGGGACGGTCGCGGCGGGTGAGCTGTGCTCGGGCTCGGGGGACGTCGAGGAGTGGCTGCTCGGCGTGGCCGACGGCGTGCCCGCCGTGCCGCCGGAGCGGCCCTCACCGGTGCCGCCCGCCCCGCCCGCGCCCCCGGTGCCCGCCGCACCACCGGTACCGGCCGACGCACCGCCGCCCGGCCGGGGCGCGGGGCTGGCACTCACGCCCCCCGCCGAACCGTTCGCGCCGGTGCCGGCCGGCGCGGCGTCCACGGCGGGCGCCCCCGGCACCGGGACCACGCCGGCGGCCGCGCCGTTCGCGCCGGGTGCCACCTCGCCCGCCGCCGCAGCCGTCACCCCGGCCGGCGCGTTCTCGCTCTGCAAGCCCCCCGAACGCTCCGGGCGCCCGGACGCACTCCCCGGATGCGCGCCGCTCGGCGAGGCCGACGGCCCGCTCGTCACCCCCGGCTTGCCCGCCGGACCGGCCTGCCCGACCGGCGCCACCCCGTGCTTCACCTCCGCCTCAGGACCGACCGACATGCACCCCGTCAACCCCAGCCCGGCCACCGCCAGCACCGAAGCCGTACGCACCACCGCCCGAACCGCCCGCACCGAAGCCACCGAGATCCCTCTCCACCGCCCCACCCGGGCCGCCCACTGCTCGCGCGGCCGCTTTTCGGTGCCCAACGCGCGCCCGCCCCGACGGGACACGGGCAGCGCGCCAGGAAGCGTCCGGGCCGCATCCGCCACAGCCCGCCGAACCGGCAGGCGAGCAGACCGGCAGACGGGCAGACCGGCAGACGCTCAGCCCCAGAACGCCGAGGCCAGCCCCGCCCCCGCGTACACCGCGGCCAGCCCCGCCACCACGCTGCCCGCCACGTTCGCCAGCGCGTACCGCCCCGCCCCGGTCTCGACCAGCCGCAGCGTCTCGTACGAGAAGGTCGAGTACGTGGTCAGCGCCCCGCACAGCCCCGTCCCCAGCAGCACCTGGACGTGCGGGGACGCGGCCCCCGCCGCCACCGCCCCGGTCACCAGGCCGAGCACCAGGCAGCCGACCACGTTCACCGCGAACGTCCCCCAGGGGAACACCGAGTCGTGCCGGGCCTGCACGGCCCGGTCGGTCAGGTACCGCAGCGGCGCGCCGACCACCGCGCCCGCCACCACCAGCAGCCAGTTCACCCCGAAGCCTCTTCCCGCCCCACGTACCTGACCACTTCGCAGCGGTCCAGCAGCACCAGACCCTCCGCCACCAGCCCGTCCAACTGCGGCAGGAACGCCCGCACCCGCTCCTCCTCGTCCACGATCACCACCGCCACCGGCAGGTCCTCGCTCAGCGACAGCAGCCGCGCCGTGTGCACCAGCGACGACGCCCCGAACCCCTCGATCCCGCGGAACACGCTCGCCCCGGCCAGCCCCGCCGCCCGCGCCCGGTGCACGATCTCGCTGTACAGCGGCCGGTGGTGCCAGCGGTCGTTCTCCCCCACCAACACGGTCAGCCGCAGCGCCGGCCCGCTCAACCTGCTCACCGCACGCCCCCGCGGGCGATCAGACGGCGCGTCAGCGCGGCCGCCGCCCACACCGCGCCGAGCGCACCCAGCAGCGTCAGCCCCAGGTACGCCAGCCCGAGCCCGAGCCGCCCCTCCTCCACCAGCCGCCGGATGTCCACCGCGTACGTCGAGAAGGTGGTGAAGCCGCCCAGCACCCCGGTGCCGAAGAACGGCCGCAGCAGCGGGTGCGCCGGACGCCCCTCGGTGATCACCACCAGGAAGACCCCGATCACCGCGCACCCGACCACGTTGATCAGCAGCGTCGTCCACGGGAACGCCGCCGGCCCGTTCGCCCAGGCCAGCCCGGCGCCGTACCGGGCCACCGCCCCGATCGCCCCGCCCACCGCGATCACCGCCACGGCCGGCCCCTGCCCGCGCCACACCGGCGGCCGTCTCCGGGCGGCCGTCCCGTCGCCCACCGGCCGGGTCCGCGCCGGGCCGTCCACCGTGCCGTCCGAGGTCGCCATAACCCCATCAAACACCGGCTTCCGCCGTCTGGCACAGCGTCACTCCAGACCCGACAATGAACCGGTGGAGATGACCCGGGAAGAGTTCGAGACGCTGGTCAGCGACGCCCTCGACCAGATTCCCCCGCAGCTCGCGGCCATGATGGACAACGTCGCCGTCTTCGTCGAGGACGAGCCCGACCCCGCCGACCCGGAACTCCTCGGCCTCTACGAGGGCACCCCGCTCACCGAACGCGGCGAGTGGTACGCGGGCGTCCTGCCCGACCGGATCCTCATCTACCGCGGCCCCACCCTCCGGCACTGCGAGACCCACGACCAGGTCGTCGCCGAAGTCCGCACCACGGTCATCCACGAGGTCGCCCACCACTTCGGCTTCGACGACCACGAACTCGACGAACTCGGCTGGTCCTGACCCCCGCCCCGGGCGGCCCTCGGACGGCCCCCACCCACCCGGCCGAAACCCGTTTTGGCGATCCGCCCTGCATCCCATATGCTTCTCGACGTCCCCGAACGCTGGAAACAGCGGGACAGGCCGCAAGCCCTCATCGTCTAGTGGCCCAGGACGCCGCCCTTTCAAGGCGGTAGCACGGGTTCGAATCCCGTTGGGGGCACGCAGTACCGTAGTAAAAAGCAGTGCCGCAAGACCTTAGTGGGAAACCACTACAAGGTCCCGTGGAGCAGTTGGTTAGCTCGCCACCCTGTCAAGGTGGAGGTCGCGGGTTCAAGTCCCGTCGGGATCGCTCGTCTCGCAAGAGACGGTGTAGTACGGCCAGGTAGCTCAGTTGGTACGAGCGTCCGCCTGAAAAGCGGAAGGTCGCCGGTTCGACCCCGGCCCTGGCCACAGATCGGAAGCCCCGCAGCGTGATCGCTGCGGGGCTTCCGCCGTCCCGGGGGTCGGACGCCGACTACGCTGGCTGCCGGATACCGGTGGATTCGGTTCGGGAGGCGTCGCACTCATGACCCCGGAACACTTCGAGCTCCTGGAAGAAGCCCGCAGGAGCCTGCCCGACGGCTTCAAGGTGGAGCTCTCCGGCGACACCATCACCATGATGGTGAGCCCCTCGGGGATCCACCAGCGCAACCTGCTGGTGGTGCGCCGGCAGTTCGACGCCCACACCCCGGCCGGGCTGCTGCCGAGCGAGAACACCGATCTGGTCTCGCCCAACGTCGGCAAGAGCCGCAATCCCGACCTGACGTACCTTCCGGACGACGCGCTGGCCACCACCGACAACCAGGTGCCCGCCGAGCTGGCCGCGATCGCGGTCGAGCTGGTCTCGCCCTCCAACCCCGAGAACGACTGGGTCGGGAAGGTGCGGGACTACCCGCTGATGGGGATCCCGCTGTACCTCCTGGTCGACGCGCGGGAGAAGACCGTCACCCTCTTCAGCAGGCCGGACGGCACCCGGTACCACCGGCGCGAGGACATCGCGTTCGGCGAGACGCTGCGCGTTCCGGAGCCCTTCGGGTTCGAGCTGGTCACCGGCGACCTGCTGCCCTACTGATCCCGGGCGGCTCCCCCTCGGGTCAGCGCGCCCGGCGGCCGGGTGAGCTGACCCGAGGGGGAGGTGGGCCGGTCGCGCGGGCGGCGCCGAGGCCGCACAGCGCCGGGCGGGTTCAGTAGGAGCGGAACCAGCTGGCGTCGGTGCCCAGCACGGAGCCGTCCGCCGCGTAGTACGTGAACGTGCGGGCCTGGGCGCCCGGCTTCTTGGCGATCGCGTACCAGTGCGTCGGGGAGTCGCCGAGGGCGACCGGCACCGACGCGCTGACGCCGCCGGTGTCCCAGGTGACCACGACCTTCGCGACCTGGGGCCGGACCCCGGCGATCACCACCGGTGAGGCGCCCAGCTCCCCGCCCTTGAGCCCGAGCATCGTCCCCCCTCCGGAGGTGGCCCGGTCGATGATCGCCCCGTCCGGCGTCCCCGGGGCGGGGGTGTCGTGCATCGCGTCGTCGACCTGGCGCTGCCCGTCCACGGTGGCGTAGAGGTTCACCAGGTCCACGTCCGGGTGCCAGCTCCGGTCGATGTCCGCCCGGGTGGTCTCCGGCAGTTGCGGGATGGCCGCGTGCCGGTCCGCCCAGATCAGCCGGGCCTGGCGGAGGGCGTCCTCCTTGGTGGCGGCCGCCGGCCAGAACGCGGCCCACGCCTGCCACTGCCTGCCGTTCGTGGTGCCCTGGCCGACCACGACCCGGACCGGGGTGAACGGATCCCGCGCGGGAGCGGTCGGTGTCGTGGCGGTGCCCGCGGTGCCTGCGGTGCCTGCGGCGGCCTCGGCGGTGGTGACGGTCCGGGCGTCCGCCACCACCGCCCCCGCGTCGGCCGCGTCTCCCGGCCCCCGCCCGAGCCCGAGCCCGCCGAGTGCCGTCCCCCCGACGACGGCCGCCGCGACCAGCGCCGCCACCGCCCCGCTGGTCAGCAGCCGCCGGCGCCGCAGCCGGCGCCGCCCCCCGGCAACCAGCCGGTCGTACGGGACGGCCCCGATCTCGACGCTTCCGGCCAGCTCGCCCAGGACCCGCGCCGCCGAGGCCTCGGACCCCGCCCCGGCCCTGTCCTCGCCGTCCACGTTCCCCATGGCCCCCACGTTGCCCTCGTTGCTCATCTTCCGCCTCCGATGCTCGCCAGCCCGTTGAGTGAGGAGGCCTCCCGCAGCTTGGCCAGGCCCCTGGCCGCCTGGCTCTTCACCGTCCCGACCGAGCAGCCCATCGCCGCGGCGGTCTGGGTCTCGGTGAGGTCCTCCCAGTACCGCAGCACGACGGCCTGCCGCTGCCGGGGCGGCAGCGTGCCGAGGGCCGTGAGCAGCGCCGCCCGTTCGTCCAGCCGCGCGTAGCCGTCGGGGCCCTCGGGTGCGGCCCGGTCGGGGACGGCGGTGACCAGTTCCTCGGCCGCTCGGCGGCGGAACCGGCGGGCGTGCTCGTTGATCAGGATCCGGCGCACGTAGGCGTGCGGGTCGTCGGCCGCCCGGACCCGGCTCCAGGCGACGTACGCCCGCTCCAGGGCCTGCTGGACCAGGTCCTCGGCGGTGTGCCGGTCCCCCGCGAGCAGGTACGCCGTCCTGAGCAGCCGCGTCCACGCGCTGCCGGTGAACGCGCGGAACTCCTCGTCCCTCGCGGTCTTCTGGGCTCCCATGAGCACCTCCTCAACCCCCAGAGCCCGAAACCGCCGCGAACCGTTGCCTGGCCCGGCCCGAAGCCGCCCGGCCCGACGTCACCGGCACCCGGACCCGCCGTTCGCGCTCGGCCGCCGGGGGCTGTGACACTGGAGAGGCTCGAAAACCGAGGTGCGCGCCGCCGTGCCTCCTTGCGAACCTAGAGGGATGCCCGCAGTGAGTTCTCCCGCAGTCCAGTCCGCCCCCGCACCCGCCGAGGGTTCCGGTATCGGTGAGCTGGCCGCCCGCCTGCCCGAGCTGACCCTGCGCGACCAGGTGCGGATCGGGCGCCGACTGGAGGGGGCCCGTCGGGTCCGCAAGCCCGAGGCCCGGCAGAAGGTCGCCGCCCAGATCGCCGCCGACATCGACCGCGCCGAGCTGCTGGTCGAGCAGCGCCGCGGTGCCGTCCCGCCGATCAGCTATCCCGCCGAGCTGCCGGTCAGCCAGAAGAAGGACGAGATCCTGGCGGCCATCCGGGACCACCAGGTGGTGATCGTCGCGGGTGAGACCGGCTCCGGCAAGACCACCCAGATCCCGAAGATCTGTCTGGAGCTGGGCCGCGGCGTGCGCGGTCTGGTCGGCCACACCCAGCCGCGCCGGATCGCCGCCCGTACGGTCGCCGAGCGGGTCGCGGAGGAGCTGCGCAGCCCGCTGGGCGAGGCGGTCGGCTGGAAGGTCCGGTTCACCGACCAGGTCGGCCAGGACACCCTGGTCAAGCTGATGACGGACGGCATCCTGCTCGCGGAGATCCAGACCGACCGCGAACTGCTCCAGTACGACACCCTGATCATCGACGAGGCGCACGAACGCAGCCTCAACATCGACTTCATCCTCGGCTACGTCAAGCAGTTGCTCCCGCGCCGCCCGGACCTCAAGGTCGTGATCACCTCCGCGACCATCGACCCGCAGCGCTTCGCCCGGCACTTCGACGACGCCCCGATCATCGAGGTCTCCGGCCGCACCTACCCGGTGGAGGTCCGCTACCGCCCGCTCGTCGACGACCTGGACGAGGACGACGACGCGACGGACGCCGACCGCGACCGGGACCAGATCCAGGCGATCTGCGAAGCGGCCCAGGAGCTCCAGGCCGAGGGCCCGGGCGACATCCTGGTCTTCCTCTCCGGCGAGCGCGAGATCCGCGACACCGCCGATGCCCTGGACAAGCTGAAACTCAAGTCCACCGAGGTCCTGCCGCTGTACGCCCGGCTGAGCTCGGCCGAGCAGCACCGGGTGTTCCAGCGCTCCGGCAGCCGCCGGATCGTCCTCGCCACCAACGTCGCCGAGACCAGCCTCACCGTCCCCGGCATCAAGTACGTGATCGACCCGGGCACCGCCCGGATCTCCCGCTACAGCCACCGCACCAAGGTGCAGCGGCTGCCGATCGAGGCGATCAGCCAGGCCAGCGCCAACCAGCGCAAGGGCCGCTGCGGCCGCACCTCCGACGGCATCTGCATCCGGCTGTACTCGGAGGAGGACTTCCTCTCCCGCCCCGAGTTCACCGACGCCGAGATCCTGCGCACCAACCTGGCCTCGGTGATCCTGCAGATGACGGCGGCGGGCCTCGGCGACATCGCCGCCTTCCCGTTCCTGGACCCGCCGGACTCCCGCAACATCAAGGACGGCGTGCACCTGCTGCACGAGCTGGGCGCGCTGGACCCGGACGAGAAGGACCCGCGCAAGCGCCTCACCGCGCTCGGCCGCCAGCTGGCCCAGCTCCCGGTGGACCCGCGGATGGCCCGGATGGTGCTGGAGGCCGACAAGAACGGCTGCGTGCGCGACGTGATGGTGATCGCCGCCGCGCTGTCCATCCAGGACCCGCGCGAGCGCCCCGCCGAGAAGCGCCAGGCCGCCGACGAGCGGCACCGCCGGTTCAACTCGGAGACCTCCGACTTCCTGTCCTACCTGGCGATGTGGCGCTACGTCCGGGAGCAGCAGCGCGAGCTGTCCTCCTCGGCCTTCCGCCGGATGTGCAAGGCGGAGTTCCTCAACTACCTGCGGATACGGGAGTGGCAGGACATCTACACCCAGCTGCGCACGGTCGCCAAGCAGTTGGGCGTCACCATCGAGGAGCCGCACGAGGACGCCGAGCCGGACGCCGACCGGATCCACCAGTCGCTGCTGGCCGGCCTGCTCTCCCACATCGGCCTGTTCGACGTGGAGAAGCGCGAGTACGGCGGCGCGCGCGGCGCCCGGTTCGCGGTGTTCCCGGGCTCGGGCCTGTTCAAGAAGCCGCCGCGCTGGGTGATGTCGGCCGAGCTGGTGGAGACGTCCCGGCTGTGGGCGCGGATCAACGCCAAGATCGAGCCGGAGTGGGTGGAGCCGCTGGCCGGCCACCTGATCAAGCGGACGTACAGCGAGCCGCACTGGGAGAAGAAGGCCGGAGCCGTCCTGGCGTACGAGCGGGTGACGCTCTACGGGATGCCGGTCGTCGCCCAGCGCAAGGTCAACTACGGCCGGATCGACCCGGAGCTGTGCCGCGAGCTGTTCATCCGCAACGCGCTGGTCGAGGGCGACTGGGAGACCCACCACCGGTTCTTCGCCGAGAACCGCAAGCTGCTCGGCGAGGTCGAGGAGCTGGAGAACCGGGCCCGGCGCCGGGACATCATGGTCGACGACCAGACCCTGTTCGAGTTCTACGACGCCCGGCTGCCGGAGGACGTGGTCTCCACCCGGCACTTCGACTCCTGGTGGAAGAAGGCCCGGCACGAGCAGCCGGACCTGCTCAACTTCGAGAAGTCGATGCTGATCAACGACTCCGCGGACGGCGTCACGGAGGCCGACTACCCGGACCACTGGCAGCAGGGCAAGCTGCGCTTCCAGCTGACCTACCAGTTCGAACCGGGCAGCGACGCGGACGGCGTGACCGTCCACATCCCGCTGCCGGTGCTCAACCAGGTCACCGCGGAGGGCTTCGACTGGCAGATCCCGGGCCTGCGGACGGAGCTGGTCACCGCGTACATCAAGTCGCTGCCGAAGGCGATCCGGCGCAACTTCGTGCCGGCGCCGGACTTCGCGAAGGCGGCGCTGCGCGCGGTGGAGGACCGCCAGGAGCCGCTGCTGCCGTCCCTGGAGCACGCCCTCAAGCGCCTGACGGCCATCACCGTGCCGCCGGAGGCCTGGGACGACGAGCGGGTGCCGGACCACCTCAAGGTGACCTTCCGGGTGGTGGACGGCCGCCGCAAGCTCGCCGAGTCCAAGGACCTGGAGGAGCTGCGGCTGCGACTCAAGCCGAAGCTCAAGGAGACGCTGTCCTCGGCGGCCTCCGGCCAGGGCATCGAGCAGGGCGGGCTGACCGCCTGGCCGGGCGGCCTGCCCGTGCTCCAGCGCACCTTCGAGCAGCGCTCGCGCGGCCACTCGCTGCGCGCCTACCCGGCCCTGGTGGACGAGGGGGCGTCGGTCGGCGTGAAGCTGTTCGACACCCCGCAGGCGCAGACGCGGTCGATGTGGGAGGGCACCCGCCGGCTGCTGATGCTGACCACCACCTCCCCGGCCAAGTCGATCCAGGGCCGGCTGGGCAACCAGGCGAAGCTGGCGCTCTCGCACAACCCGCACGGCTCGGTGAACGCCCTCTTCGAGGACGTGGTGGCCTGTGCGACGGACCGGCTGATGACCCTGGCCGGCGGACCGGCCTGGGACGAGGCGGCCTTCGGCACGCTGCACGACAAGGTGCGGGCGGACCTGTACGACCTGTCCGCGGACACCACGCTGAAGACGGCCACCGCACTGATCGCCTTCCACAAGGCCTCGACCCGGCTGAAGTCGGTGAGCAGCCCGGTGCTGCTGAACGCGGTGAACGACATCCGGCTGCACCTGGCCTCCCTGGTGCACCCGGGCTTCGTCACGGACACCGGCTGGCAGCGGCTGCCGGACCTCAAGCGCTACCTGCTGGCGGTGGACCGCCGGCTGGAGGCGCTGCCCAACCACCCGCAGCGGGACGCCCAGCAGTTGCTGAAGGTCCAGCAGGTGCAGCGGGAGTACGGGGAGCTGCTGGCGGCGGTGCCGGCCGGTCGGCAGCCGTCCGCGGAGGTGCTGGCGATCCGCTGGATGATCGAGGAGTTGCGGGTCAGCTTCTTCGCCCAGTCGCTGGGCACGCCGAGCCCGGTGTCGGAGAAGCGGATCACCAAGGCGATGGAGGCCGCCAGGGCCACGCTCTGAGCTGGGCGGCGGCCTCCTCGGGGGCCCTCAGGTGCCAGTTCGACCTGGGGGCCCACCATGGGCTACGATCTGTCTTGTTCGCAGCGCGGCAAGCGAGTGAACGAGATCAGAAAACTCTGGTCCCGTGGAGCAGTTGGTTAGCTCGCCACCCTGTCAAGGTGGAGGTCGCGGGTTCAAGTCCCGTCGGGATCGCCGCAGTGCGAGAGGCCCGGAACCGTCAGGTTCCGGGCCTCTCGCTTTTGGCGTCCGGTGTTTATCCCGGACCAGGTCCAGACCACAAGTGACAGACGGTGTGACGGTCGTCACTTATCTTTTCCCGAGAACACCCCCGCACCACCCCCACCAAGACCTCACTAATTTAATATGTAAAATTGTACAGCCATTAACTGTAAATCCCCCCCGCATCATGCGCATCGAATCGTTATCCGGAGTTCAGCATTCCGTACGTTGTGCCGAGTACCCGGACACCGCGAGCGGGCATGGCAAAGGGGCCGCTTACCGGACCCGGCGGAGTCCGGTAAGCGGCCCCTTTAAAGAGCCTTCGGCCTATCAGGCCTCAGTGCGCTGAGCGGGAATCCCGGCCAGCAGAGCGCGCACCTCCGCCTCGCGGTAACGGCGGTGACCGCCGAGCGTGCGAATGGACGTCAGCTTGCCCGCCTTGGCCCAACGAGTGACCGTCTTCGGGTCCACGCGGAACATGGTGGCGACCTCTGCCGGCGTCAGCAGGGGCTCAGCATCAGGGGTACGAGCGGTCATGAGCGGCCTCCTCGGGAGAACCGAACCAGGGCGGTTCTATCCTTCAAATTCTGCACCTTGGCCCGCGATGCCCGAAATGGCATAGACGGGCCGAGTCGGTTATAGGACGAACGGCTTGTCCTGGTGTCTACAACTACACCATCCGTCCAGCCCTATCGACCAAACCGCCAAAATTGACCCCTCACGGGTTCAAGAGCGACGGATGGCGATGGACCACCCCATAACGGGCAGTCACGCGGCCGTGACGCCTGGTTACGAGGGGACCAGACCCCCTGTTTCCCCGCAAAGCACGCATCGACTCCAGAACCACCCAAAAGTGGGCATGCCCGCGTGAAGTTGGGCTGGTTGTCCCATTTTTGCACATAGGGGTAAGTTCGCGTCAACGGTGAGTAGTGTCACGTTCGACAGCTATTGACCCGAACCAGGACCTTGGTCATCCAGCTCGGGCCATAGGACTCTTACAGTCATACACGGGTGGTCGGACGTCAGTTCGCGTACCGCAGCGCCAGCACCCTCCGCCAGCGCGCCGTCAGTTCCCCGTACGCGCGCAGCGCCTCCGCGGTGTCCCCCGCCCGCAGCGCGCGGAGCCCCTCCTCCAGCTCCCCCGCCGAACGGTCCGCCAACAGCCGCTCCGGCCCCAGCAAATGCACCAGCCCCCCGTAGTCCAGCTCCACCAGCGAGCGCGGATGGAATTCCTCCAGCCACCGCCCGACCTGTTCCGCCCCCCGGACCAGTTCCCCGTCCGGCACCTCTTCACGCAGCGCCCGGAAGGCCCGGGCCACCCGGCGGCGCGCCTGCGCCATCGGCACCAGGTAGAACAGCGCCGCCGCCCGCCCCGGCTTGCCCCGCTCCTGCGCCGGCACGAAACAGCGGTCCTCGTCCCCGAACGGCAGGAACCAGCGCACCGGCACCTCCCACCGGCTGGTCAGGATCCACGGCCGGGCGTCCGGATGGCCGGCCCGCCAGCGCTCCCGGTCCGCCTCCGCCGCCGCCCGGGCCACCGGCGGCACCGCGGTGTCCAGCAGCGCCACCGGCGCGGCCGCCCGCAGCTCCTCCAGCGCCTGCCAGCTGCGCAGCCTGGTCGCCCACGGGCAGACGTACAGCACGCCGTCCACCACCCGCAGGTAGGCCCGCCCGCTCTCCCGCTCGGGCAGCGCCCGGGGCGTCCGGGCGGCCAGCTCCGCCAGCGCCTCCCGCTGCTCCTCCAGGACGGCCGCGGCCACCGGCTGCGCCGCCTCGACGGCGTCCGGACCGCGCTCCGCCGCGTAGGCCTGCCAGCGCGCCCGCTCGGACTCCGGGTAGGCGGCCAGCGGCTCGTAGACCCGCAGGTGGGCGGCGTAGGGCGGCAGTACCGAGGTGCGCACGACGGTCACGTCCTGCATGGTCGCACGCGCCGACCGGCCCCGGGAGGGCGCGCCCCCGAACCCCTTCGCGCCCGCACCGCGCACCCCCGGCGTCCCATTCCCCGGACCGCGGGGACAAGCTCGGACAAGAGGGCGGATCGGCGACGCTCCCGCGACTACGCTTCGCCCTAGGCGCCCGCACCACAGCAGGCGGGCCTTCGATACTGGAGTCACCACAGTGACCGACGTACAGACATCCGCCACGCACCCCGCACCCGGAGTGCTCAGCAGGATCTTCCGCACCGAGCAGGACGGCGCCCCCGGCGACGGCCACGAGCAGGTCGTCCTCTGCCACGACCGCAGCTCCGGGCTCAAGGCGATCATCGCCATCCACTCCACCGCGCTGGGCCCGGCCCTCGGCGGCACCCGCTTCTTCCCGTACGCCTCCGAGGAGGCGGCCCTGGAGGACGCGCTCAACCTGTCCCGCGGCATGTCCTACAAGAACGCGCTGGCCGGGCTCGACCTCGGCGGCGGCAAGGCCGTCATCATCGGCGACCCCACCAAGGACAAGAACGAGGCGATGCTCCGCGCCTACGGCCGCTTCGTGGAGTCCCTGCGCGGCCGCTACATCACCGCCTGCGACGTGGGCACCTACGTGCAGGACATGGACGTCATCGCGCGCGAGACGCAGTTCGTGACGGGCCGCTCGCCCGAGCACGGCGGCGCCGGCGACTCGTCCATCCTGACCGCCTTCGGCGTCTTCCAGGGCATGCGCGCCACCGCCCAGGCCCGCTGGGGCCAGCCGACCCTGCGCGGGAAGCGGGTCGGCGTCGCGGGCGTCGGCAAGGTCGGCCACTACCTGGTCGGCCACCTCGTCGCGGACGGCGCCACCGTCGTCATCACCGACGTCTCCGAGACCGCCGTGAACCGCGTCCGCGCGGCCCACCCGGAGGTGGAGGTCGTCGCCGACACCGCCGCCCTGCTGCAGGCCCGGCTGGACGTCTACGCCCCCTGCGCCCTGGGCGGCGCGCTGACCGACGACACGGTGGCCGCGCTCGGCGAGTCCGGCACCACGGTCGTCTGCGGCGCGGCCAACAACCAGCTGGCCCACCCGGGCGTCGAGAAGGACCTCGCGGACCGCGGCATCCTCTACGCGCCGGACTACCTGGTGAACTCCGGCGGCGTGATCCAGGTCGCCGACGAGATCGAGGGCTTCAACTTCGACCGGGCCAAGAACAAGGCCACCAGGATCTTCGACACCACCCTGGAGATCTTCACCCGGGCCGCCTCCGACGGCGTCCCGCCGGCGGTCGCCGCCGACCGCCTGGCCGAGAAGCGGATGCGCGAGATCAGCGCGCTGCGCACGGTCCTGCTGCCGGGCGCCCGCCGGGCCTGATCCGGCGCCCCCGGAACCTCGGATGCGCGGGGGGCGGCCGCACCCCCGTGACCCGCCCCCGGGCGGGAGGGGCCCAGCCGCCCCCCGCGCATCACGATGTGGAACCGGATTCTCACTTCTGCGCCCGATCGGGTGATCCAAGGTCCCCCTTGGGGGGATAATCGGTCCTGGAACGACGGACCTCAGACACCTCCGGACAGCGCGCAAACCGCCGCAAAACCTCCCCTGACCTGGGAAGACCTGGTCTCGGGTGCGGTCGGTGCGCGCCACGTCACACCGACGACGTACCGTCCAGCGGCGGAAACAGGTACCGTTAATGCTCCAAGGGACGGTCCTCCCATTCGGGCAGGCCGGTCCTGATCATGAACACGTGTCAGACTCGGGGCCGTGAGCCCCATCGTTGAGGGGGTCGACCCATGGGGCGCGGCCGGGCCAAGGCCAAGCAGACGAAGGTCGCCCGCGAGCTGAAGTACAACAGCGGCGGGTTTGACGCTAACCGTCTGTCCAACGAGCTGGGCGCATCGCCGTCCACCGCTCCGATCGACCCGGAGCCGATCGAGGAGGAGGAGGACGACGACCCGTATGCCGAGTACGCCGCCCGCTATGCCGACCTCGACGACGAGGACGACACCGAGCCGGGCACCGGGCCGTCGCAGGCCTCTCGCCGCTCGTAGCCAGTAGTTTCGCCGACCGGCCCAGGCGCCCAGCGCGCCAGGCCGGTCTTCGGCGTTCCCGCGTACCGGATGGTTACCGGGTGGTCGCCGCCCCCCGGGTGGCTGGACGACGAGAGGGCCCCTCCGGTGCGCCGGAGGGGCCCTCTCGTCGTCCAGCCGGGCTCAGCCCGCGGTGAAGCCCTCGTAGGCGTTGTAGAGCGCCGCGCCGGCCTCGTGCTCGCCGGTGCGCTCGACGATGTCGCCGAGCAGCCAGGCCTCGACGCCGCGGTCCTCCAGGATCGCCAGCACGGCGTCCACCGAGGACGGCGGGACGACCGCGACCATGCCGACGCCCATGTTGAGCGTCTTCTCGATCTCCAGGGTGGCCACCTTGCCGACCTGGGCGACGGTCTGGAAGACCGGCAGCGGGGTCCAGGTGCCGCGGTCCAGGCGGGCGTGCAGGCCCTCCGGGACGACCCGGGCCAGGTTGGCCGCCAGGCCGCCGCCGGTGACGTGCGAGAAGGCGTGGATCTCGGTGGCGCGGGTGAGCGCCAGGCAGTCCAGCGAGTAGATCCGGGTCGGCTCCAGCAGCTCCTCGCCGAGCGTGCGGCCGAACTCCTCGACCTTGCGGTCCAGCTTCCAGCCGGCCTCGTTCAGCAGCACGTGGCGCACCAGCGAGTAGCCGTTGGAGTGCAGGCCCGAGGCCGCCATCGCGATCACCACGTCGCCGGCCCGCACGCGGTCGGCGCCGAGCAGCGCGTCGGCCTCGACCACGCCGGTGCCGGCGCCCGCGACGTCGTACTCGTCCGGGCCGAGCAGGCCCGGGTGCTCGGCGGTCTCGCCGCCGACCAGGGCGCAGCCGGCCAGCGCGCAGCCCTCGGCGATGCCCTTGACGATCGCGGCGACCCGCTCCGGCACGACCTTGCCGACGCAGATGTAGTCGGTCATGAACAGCGGCTCGGCGCCGCACACGACCAGGTCGTCGACGACCATGCCGACCAGGTCGTGGCCGATGGTGTCGTGCTTGTCCATGGCGGCCGCGATGGCCACCTTGGTCCCCACGCCGTCGGTGGCCGAAGCCAGCAGCGGCCGCTCGTAGCGCTTGAAGGCGGACGCGTCGAAGAGGCCGGCGAAGCCGCCGAGACCGCCGACCACCTCGGGGCGGTTCGCCTTCTTCACCCACTGCTTCATGAGCTCGACGGCGCGGTCGCCCGCCTCGATGTCGACGCCGGCTGCGGCGTAGGTGGCGCCGTTCTGGTTGCTGGTCACTACGGTGCGGCCCTCTCGGGTCTGGTGGGGGCTGGAACAGCGGTGGGGCCCCGTTTCGCGGGACCCCACCGTGGATTCGTTACGGGCGGCGCAGCGCGTCGGCCGCGCCCGCCCCGCCGAGCAGCGACTGGACGCCGTCCAGGTCGCTGCCGCTGGTCGGCTTGCCGCGCACGGCCGGCGGCTGCTGGCTGCCCTTGATCTCGGCCTCCAGCAGGAGCTTGCCGAGCAGTGCCGGGTCCGGCAGCTCCATCGGGTACTCGCCGTCGAAGCAGGCCCGGCAGAGCCTGTCCTTGGGCTGCTTGGTGGCCTCGATCATGCCGTCGATCGAGATGTAGGAGAGCGAGTCCGCGCCGAGCGTGCGGCCGATCTCCTCGACGGTCATCCCGTTGGCGATCAGCTCCGCGCGGGTGGCGAAGTCGATGCCGAAGAAGCACGGCCACTTCACCGGCGGCGAGGAGATCCGGATGTGCACCTCGGCGGCGCCGGCCTCGCGCAGCATCCGCACCAGCGCGCGCTGGGTGTTGCCGCGGACGATCGAGTCGTCGACGACCACCAGGCGCTTGCCCGCGATGACCTCGCGCAGCGGGTTGAGCTTGAGCCGGATGCCGAGCTGACGGATGGTCTGGCTGGGCTGGATGAAGGTGCGGCCCACGTAGGCGTTCTTCACCAGGCCGGAGCCGTACGGGATGCCGCTGGCCTCGGCGTAGCCGATCGCGGCGGGGGTGCCGGACTCCGGCGTCGCTATCACCAGGTCGGCCTCGACGGGCGCCTCCTTCGCCAGGCGGCGGCCCATCTCCACGCGGGAGAGGTGCACGTTGCGCCCGGCGATGCTGGTGTCGGGGCGGGCCAGGTAGACGTACTCGAACACGCAGCCCTTGGGCTTCGCCTCGGCGAAGCGGGAGCTGCGCATGCCGTTCTCGTCGACGGCGATCAGCTCGCCGGGCTCGACCTCGCGGATGAACGAGGCGCCGCAGATGTCCAGCGCCGCCGTCTCGGAGGCGACCACCCAGCCGCGCTCCAGCCGACCGAGCACCAGCGGGCGGATGCCCTGCGGGTCGCGGGCGGCGTAGAGGGTGTGCTCGTCCATGAAGACGAGCGAGAACGCGCCCTTGACCTTGGGCAGCACGACCTTGGCCGTCTCCTCGATGGAGAGGTCCGGGTGGCCGGCGAGCAGCGCGGTCACCAGGTCGGTGTCGTTGGTCGCGGCGCTCCGCCCGGAGCGGGAGACGTGCTCCTCACCGGGCAGTTCGGCGACCATCGCCGCCAGTTCGGCGGTGTTCACCAGGTTTCCGTTGTGCCCGAGGGCCAGCGAACCGTGCACGGTCGCGCGGAAGGTCGGCTGGGCGTTCTCCCAGACCGAGGACCCGGTGGTCGAGTAGCGGGCGTGTCCGACGGCGATATGCCCGTGCAACGACCCCAGGGAGGCCTCGTCGAAGACCTGGGACACGAGCCCCATGTCCTTGAAGACGAGAATCTGGGAGCCGTTGCTCACTGCGATGCCCGCGGATTCCTGACCGCGGTGCTGCAGGGCGTAAAGGCCGAAGAACGTGAGCTTGGCGACCTCCTCGCCGGGAGCCCAGACACCGAAGACGCCGCAAGCGTCCTGGGGGCCTTTCTCACCGGGAAGAAGATCGTGGTTGAGTCTTCCGTCACCACGTGGCACGTCTTCGAGTCTAGGGCAGCGGGCACGGGCTTCCGGAACCCGGGCGGCCGGGATTGTCTGACGATCGGCCGGTAACGCGCGTAGACAAAACCCCTTACCGGGTGGGGATTTCGGGTGGGGGGAATTCCGGCCGGAGGCGGTTGGCCTTGTGGTTCGCGCCTGTTGGGGCGTTCCGTGTGCGGAGGGCCGGGAGTCGGGGCGACGGCGAAAGTGAGCCTGCTCACCCGGGGTTCACCCCGGCGTCACGCGGCGGGCAGCAACAGGCCCCAGGCGCCCGGGTGGACCGTCCAGGTGCGGGCGCGGACCGGACCGACGGGGTGGCCGTCCGCCTCGTAGCCGAAGCCGCGCCCGACCACCGAGACGCTCTCCGCCCGGGCGCGCACCAGGGCGCCGGGCGCGCGGATCACCACCTCCAGCACGCCGGCGGCGTCCGCCTCGACGCCCGGCAGGGTCAGCTGGACCAGCCGCACCGGCCGGTGCACGTCGGCGAGCAGCCGGCCGTCGGCCTCGACCCGGACCCGGGGGTTGTGCTCGGCGGAGGACCGGCCGTCCGCCGCGAGTGCGTTCGCCTGCTCGGCCGCAGCCAGTTTCGCCCATAGCGAACGCCAACCACCCGTACGGCCGGCCGGACGCCGCGTCCCGGCACCGGTGATCCGCACCCCTCCCAGCGCCACCCCGCCGCCGTCGTCCACCAGCAGGTCGAGCTTGCGCGCCGCACCCGACAGCACCGCTCGCGCGGCCCGGACCGGCTCGCCCGGCACCCCGAGCGCGCGGGCCGCGACCAGCTCCTCCGACCGGCCGACCGGAACCATGCCCACCGGATCCGCGCCCAGCTCACGCTGGCGGTACAGGGCTTGGAGCACCCGCTGCAACGCCAGGTCGGAACCGATCACGACCGGGCGTCGACGACCCCGGTGCGAAAGCACCCGGTCGAGTTCGGACGGGCTCTCCGGATAGACCACCTTGACGTCCGCGCCTCCGCAGAGCACGTCCTTCGCGATCCGCACCGACTCGCCGTCGGTCTGCCGGGCCGCCGGGTCGAGGAGCAGCAGGAGCGGCTCGGGGCCGCCGGTTGCGGGCGTGGACAGGGACGACACGACCGGTCCTTCCTCAGGTAATCTCTCGGTGCAAGAGCCCCTTGCGCTACTGCGCCAGGGGCTTCGTCTATCTCGGGGCAGACTGCGGCCTACGCAGGATGCCCCAACCGGAAGGGGTGTACGCCTGTGCCGGCACTCGTGCTCGTTGGCGCTCAGTGGGGGGACGAGGGCAAGGGGAAGGCCACCGACCTCCTCGGCGGCTCCGTCGACTACGTCGTCCGCTACCAGGGCGGCAACAACGCCGGTCACACGGTGGTCATCGGCGACCAGAAGTACGCCCTGCACCTGCTCCCCTCCGGCATCCTCAGCCCTAACGTGACGCCGGTCATCGGCAACGGCGTCGTCATCGACCCGGGCGTGCTGCTCTCCGAGCTGAGCGGCCTCAACGACCGTGGCATCGACACCTCCAAGCTGCTGATCTCGGGCAACGCCCACCTGATCACGCCGTACCACCGCACCCTGGACAAGGTCACCGAGCGCTTCCTCGGCAAGCGTCGGATCGGCACCACCGGCCGCGGCATCGGCCCGACCTACGCGGACAAGATCAACCGCGTCGGCATCCGGGTCCAGGACCTGTTCGACGAGTCGATCCTGCGCCAGAAGATCGAGGCGGCGCTGCACGACAAGAACCAGATCCTGGTCAAGCTGTACAACCGCCGCGCCATCCCGGCCGAGCTGGTCGTCGAGGAGTACCTCGGCTACGCGGACAAGATCAAGCCCTTCCTCGCCGACACCACCCTCGTCCTGGACCAGGCGCTCAAGGCGAACAAGGTCGTCCTGCTGGAGGGCGGCCAGGGCACCCTGCTCGACGTCGACCACGGCACGTACCCCTTCGTGACCTCGTCGAACCCGACCTCGGGTGGCGCCTGCACCGGCGCCGGCATCGGCCCGACCAAGATCGACCGGGTCATCGGCATCCTCAAGGCCTACACCACCCGCGTCGGCTCCGGCCCGTTCCCGACCGAGCTGCTGGACGAGGACGGCGAGGCGCTGCGCCGCATCGGCGGCGAGCGCGGTGTCACCACCGGCCGTGACCGTCGCTGCGGCTGGTTCGACGCGGTCATCGCGCGCTACGCGACCCGGGTCAACGGCCTCACCGACTTCTTCCTCACCAAGCTCGACGTGCTCACCGGCTGGGAGCAGATCCCGGTCTGCGTCGCGTACGAGATCGACGGCAAGCGGGTCGAGGAACTCCCGTACAACCAGTCCGACTTCCACCACGCCAAGCCGATCTACGAGACGCTGCCGGGCTGGACCGAGGACATCAGCAAGGCCAAGACCTTCGCCGAGCTGCCGAAGAACGCGCAGGCGTACGTGAAGGCGCTGGAGGAGATGTCCGGCGCGCCGATCTCCGCCATCGGCGTCGGCCCGGGCCGCGACGAGACGATCCAGATCAACTCGTTCATCTGAGCCTGATCCGGTCGAGGGCCCCGCGGGACGTCCCACGGGGCCCTTCGCTTTGCCCGCTCCGCCGATTTTGCACTAGTGCAGAAGTTCATTGCATCTAGTGCAGCATGGCGCTACCTTTCCGGCATGACCGCACAGCCGCCCACGCCCGTGACCCTCACCGGCCGCCACGTCCGCCTGGAGCCCCTCGGCCGCCACCACCTGCCCGACCTGTGGGCCGGCGTCGGCCCCGACCCGGAGGTCTGGCGCTGGATCCCCTCCCTCCCGCCCGCGACCGAGGAGGAACTGGGCGCGATCCTCGACGCCCGGCTCGCCGAGGTGGCGGCCGGGTCGGCGGTGAAGTTCGCCGTGATCGACCTCCCCAGCGGCCGGGCCGTCGGCATCACCGGCTACTACGACGTCAGGCCCGTCGACGAGGTCGTCGAGATCGGCGGCACCTGGTACGCCCGCTCGGTCTGGCGCACGCCCGTCAACACCGAGGCCAAGCTGCTGCTGCTCTCGCACGCCTTCGACGACCTGGGCATGGGCCGGGTCTACTGGAAGACGGACGCGCTCAACGAGCGCTCCCGCAACGCGATCCTGCGCCTCGGCGCCCGGTACGAGGGCGTCCACCGCCGCGAGAAGCGGCGCGCCACCGGCGTGTGGCGCGACACCGCCTACTTCTCGATGCTCGCCGACGAGTGGCCCGCCGCCCGGATCCGCCTCGTCGAGCGCCTTTCGCGCGGTGCCCAACCCCCCGTGCGCCCCCGTTCCTGAACGGCCCCCCGGGAGTTGTCCAGGGTGCCAGGCAGGAACCGCGATGGGAGTAGGAAACCGATGACCCAGCAGTGGCAGAAGTCCACCAGCAGCACCCGGGACGGCGGCGACTCCGTGGAGGTGTCCGTCAACGAACGGGGACTGATCGAGGTCCGCGAATCCGAGAGCCCCGACGCGATCATCGTCACCACCCCGCAGAAGTTCGCGCTCTGGATCGAGGGCGTGAAGCGCGGCGAATTCGACCACTTCGGCGACGGCTGACCGCACCCTCCGGTGGCCCCCCTCCCGGCGGGGGGCCACCGCTGCCGCGCGCTATTTCTTCTCGACGGCGGCGGAGGAATGGCGGACGACGAACTCGCGTTTTACGGAACGCGGTTCGCGGGGTTGGGCGTTGACCAGCCAGACCAGCCAGCCGACGAATAGCACGGCGAGCAGGAGGGCGGACAAACCGGCGACGAGCAGGCCGTTCACCGGGTGGCGGGAATGCGGTGGGCGGGGGTGAGAAGCAGCGGAAGCGGCATGACAGTCTCCGGTCGGTGATGTCGAGCGTGCCGACCATGCATCTGGTGTGTATTTACGGCTGATTGGCGGCTGTTTAGGCCACAACAAGTCAGTGACTGACGCGGGAACGACCATAGGGTCGAGGTGCAAGACTTGCTACCGAGCGGGAGAACGTTCACTCCATCGTGGGGTATCCCCCATTTCAGTAGCTAGGGCCGGGTGAGCACGGCACACTTCACCGGAAGCATCGACCCGAGCCGCGATCCGGAGAAGAGAGTCATGCCACCCCGCTTGTCGCCGACCGTGCGTCAGCAGCGCCTTGGCATCGAGCTGCGCAAGATGCGCGAACGCGTGGGCGTGACGCCCAAGAGCCTGGCCGCCACCCTGGGCACCGACCTGCCCAAGATCTCGCAGATGGAGAACGGGAAGTCCGGCATCAGCGCCGAACGGCTCCGGCTCTGGGCCCGCACCTGCCACTGCGCCGACGGCCCCTACCTCGACGCGCTGCTCGCGATGACGCAGGACCGGCGCAAGTACTGGTGGGACGGCTACCGCGGCCGGCTGCCCGGCGGGCTCATCGACATCGCGGAGATGGAGCACCACGCCGAGTCGCTGGCCATCCTGCACACCACCTTCATCCCCGGACTGCTGCAGACCTCGGCGTACGCCTCCGCGGTGTTCGCCCGGGTCCGGCCGCCGATGCCCCAGCCAGACGCCGACGCCCGCACCGCGTTCCGGATCCAGCGCCAGCGGCTGTTCACCGAACGCCCGAAGCCGTACGCCGCGTACATCCACGAATCCGCGCTGCGCATGCAGTTCGGCGGGGCGGTGGTGCTGCGCGACCAACTGCTCGACGTGCTGGAGCATTCCGAGCGGCCCGGGGTGGAGATCCGGACCATCCCGTTCAGCGTCGAGACCTTTCCCGGGTCCGGAGAGAGCCTCTACCTCGCCCGCGGGCCCGTTCCCGAGCTCGACACCGTGCAGATCGACCTCTCGAACGGGCCGAAGTTCGTGCACACCGACACCGAACTGCAGACGTACCGACAGATCAAGGAGGAGACCGCCGCGGTCGCCCTCGGGCCGGCCGAGTCCCGGGACTTCATCCGGGCCTTACTGAAAGACTTCTCATGACTGAGTGGCGGAAGTCCTCGTCCAGCGGCGAGAGCAACGAGTGCGTCGAGATCAGAGCCGCCGACGGTCTGGTGGAGATCCGCGAGTCGGACCGCCCCGAGATCGTCGTCCGGACCACGCCGCGCAAGTGGGCCGCGTTCGTCCGCGGGGTGAAGGCCGGGGAGTTCGACCGGTACAGCGACTCCGTCGGGCCCTGAGTCGCACCCGCCCCCGAGCAGCACCCGCCCCCGAGCAGCGCCGCCCTTGAACCGCGCCCGCCCCTGAGTCCGCCCCCCTGAGCCGCACCGCCCTCCCGGCCCGGCGGCGGTAGGCTTGGCAGCCCACAGTGGACCCCTGCGCCTGGCACAGCACTCCGGGTGGGGTGCGCGTGCGGGAGAAATCGGAGCATCCGAGGATGGCTCGGCACCTGGTCACCAGCGCCCTTCCGTACATCAACGGGATCAAGCACCTGGGCAACATGGTCGGGTCGATGCTCCCGGCGGACGTCTACTCCCGCTACCTGCGCCAGCGCGGCCACGAGGTGCTCTACATCTGCGCGACCGACGAGCACGGCACGCCCGCCGAACTGGCCGCGCAGGAGGCCGGGCTGCCCGTCGCCGAGTTCTGCGCCCAGGCGCACGACGCGCAGAAGGCGGTGTACGACGGCTTCGGGCTGTCCTTCGACCACTTCGGCCGCAGCTCCTCCCCGCAGAACCGCGAGATCACCCAGGAGATCGCCCGCGAACTCCAGCGCAACGGCTTCATCGAGGAGCGCGCGATCCGGCAGGTGTACTCCAACGCCGACGGCCGCTTCCTGCCGGACCGCTACATCGTCGGCACCTGCCCGCACTGCGGCTACGACAAGGCGCGCGGCGACCAGTGCGAGAACTGCACCCGGGTACTGGACCCGACCGACCTGCTGGAGCCGCGTTCGGCGATCAGCGGCAGCTCCGACCTGGAGGTCCGGGAGACCAGGCACCTGTTCCTGCTCCAGTCGGAGCTGACCGACGAGGTCGAGCAGTGGATCGCCGCCCACGGCGACGACTGGCCGGTGCTGGCCTCCTCGATCGCCCGCAAGTGGCTCACCGAGGGCCTCCAGGACCGCGCGATCACCCGCGACCTGGAGTGGGGCGTCCCGGTGCCGGCCGACGTCTGGCCGGGGCTGGCGGCCGAGGGCAAGGTGTTCTACGTCTGGTTCGACGCCCCGATCGAGTACATCGGCGCCACCAAGGAGTGGGCGGACGCGGCCCCGGCCGGGCAGGCCCGGGACTGGAAGTCCTGGTGGTACGAGGCCGACCACAGCGTCCGGTACACCGAGTTCATGGCCAAGGACAACGTCCCGTTCCACACCGTGATGTTCCCGGCCACGATCCTCGGCTCGCGCCGACCGTGGAAGAAGGTCGACTACGTCAAGGCCTTCAACTGGCTGACGTACTACGGCGGGAAGTTCTCCACCAGCCAGAAGCGCGGCATCTTCACCGACGTCGCCCTGGAACTGCTGCCGGCCGACTACTGGCGCTACTTCCTGATGGCGCACGCCCCCGAGTCGGACGACTCCAGCTTCACCTGGGACCTCTTCGCTTCCGTCGTCAACAAGGACCTCGCCGACACCCTCGGCAACTTCGTCAACCGGGTGCTCACCTTCAGCCGCAAGCGCTTCGGCGACGCCGTCCCGGCCGGCCACGCGCCCGGCGAGGCCGAACAGCGCCTCGGCGAGCAGATCGCCGCCCTGCTGGCCGAGTACGAGGCCCAGCTGGACGGGCTCAACTTCCGCAAGGCCGCGCAGGCTCTGCGCGCGCTGTGGAGCGCTGGCAACGCGTACCTGGACGAGAAGGCGCCCTGGCTCCAGGTGAAGACCGACCCGGACGCGGCGGCGCTGACCCTGCGCACCGCGATGAACCTGATCCAGCTGTACGCGGTGGTCTCCGAGCCGTTCATCCCGACCGCGGCGGCGGCGATGCGCGGCGCCTTCGCCCTGCCCGAGGACGCTCCGGCGGCCGGCCTGTCCTGGGTCGGCCCGGAGCAGGCGCGGGCACTGGACCTGGTGCCGGCCGGGACGGCGTTCACCGTGCCGCCGGTGCTGTTCGCCAAGATCACCGACGAGGACCTGGCCGCCTGGACCACCCGCTTCGGCGGCCAGGAGGGCTGAGCCCCGGGGGGGGGGGGGGGGGGGGGGGGGGGGGGGGGGCGAGGGGGGGGGGGGGGGAGGGGGGGGGGGGGGGGGGGGGGGGGGGGGGGGGGGGGGGGGGGGGGGGGGGGGCGGAG